>NZ_BAAAJK010000015.1:0-662 GCF_039526905.1 Pseudonocardia kongjuensis
GAGAGTAGGTCGCTGCCGACATTCAACTTTTTTTGTGGGGATGCCCCGGACTTCGGTCCGGGGCATTTCTGCGTTCCGGAGCGGATTTTCCGCGTGGGGCTGCGGTACAGGGGAGCGGTCTCGGCGTCGTCGCCGGTGTGGCGCTCGACCGATACCGCACGGAGTGCCGGCACCGTGTTTCCGGCCCGGGATGGGCGGTATGAGGTAGGACCGGCCCCGCCCGGCGTCGACACCTGGCGCGAGTGCCGACGCAGCACGGTAGGTGGCGCCCTTCGCCGGGCCTCTGCATCCGGCGCTGCTCCGTATCGATGCCGGCGGTGCCCCGGGGCGATCGGCGGTGGGCCGTCGGGGTGCTGGTGGGCGTACTGCGCATGCTGCCTGGGCCGCGTCGGGCCCGCTCAGGCTGGTTCGGACCGGCGCGGTTGCATCAGCGCCGTGGTCCGCGCACCGTGCGGCGTGCGGCGTGCGGCGTGCGGCGGCGGAGGTCGTCCCGCAGCGCTTGTCGGCCCGGAGGCTGCACTTGTCGGCCCGGAGGCTGCACTTGTCGGCCCGGAGGCTGCACTTGTCGGCGCGGACCCGGAGCGGGTCACCGGCCCCGGAGCCTGTCAGATGGTCTGTGTAACAAGATCCTCTTGAGTTGAGGAGTACACAGATGTCCGTGG
>NZ_BAAAJK010000016.1:0-18469 GCF_039526905.1 Pseudonocardia kongjuensis
GCCCGGCGGCCTGCCCGCCGGCCGCCCGGTGCGTCGCGAGCCTGCGGCGCCGCCGGCGGGGGAGGGCTGTCTCCGGGTGTCGCTCTGCTCTGCTCACCATGGCGGGCGGGGGTGGTCCGTACCTCGCTTTGCTCTGCTTACCCCCGGGAGCGGCCCGCGCCGCGCTCGCGCCGGTGCCGGCGCCGGAAGGGGCTCCCGGAAGCGCCCGGCCCGGCCGCCCCGCCACCGGGCGGGACGGGTCCGATGGACCCGGTCCGGGCGGTCCGGGGGCGGAGCCCCGGATGGTGAGCAGAGCAAAGCGAGGAACAGGCGACCCCTTGCCCGAGCCGCCCGGGCATGATTCCCTGAGATTGTCGACAACTCGACAACCTCGATCGATGCCTCCGGTCGACCCCGGAGCCGGACGCACGACTCTCGACGCATCAGGAGTTGCGAACCCATGGCACAGCTGTCCCCGCTGCTGAAGCAGGCCACCCCGGTCCAGGCCGCCCGCGGTGAGGGCGTCTATCTCTTCGACACCGACGGGCGACGCCACCTGGACTTCACCGCAGGCATCGGCGTCACCTCGACCGGGCACTGTCACCCGGCGGTGGTCAAGGCCGCGCAGGACCAGGTCGCGACGCTGATCCACGGCCAGTACACGACCGTCATGCACCAGCCGTTGCTGAAGCTGGCCGAGCGGCTCGGTGACGTGCTGCCCGAGGGGATCGACTCGGTCTTCTTCTCCAACTCCGGTTCGGAGGCCGTCGAGGCGTCGGTGCGGCTCGCCCGCCAGGCCACCGGCCGGCAGCTGGTCGTCGCCTTCGACGGCGGGTTCCACGGCCGGACGATGGGTGCGGCGGCGCTCACCACCTCCGGCGCGAAGATCCGCGCCGGGATCGGCCCGATGATGGGCGGCGTCGCGTTCGCGCCGTTCCCGTACGCGTACCGGTACGGCTGGACCGAGGAGCAGACGGTCGAGTTCGCGCTGAACGAGCTCGACCGGCAGCTGGCGAGCACCGCGCCGGTCTCCGACGTCGCGGCGTTCATCGTGGAGCCGGTGCTCGGTGAGGGCGGCTACGTGCCGACCCCGGCCGCGTTCCTGCAGGGCCTGCGCGAGCGGGCCGACCGGCACGGCATCCTGCTGATCGCCGACGAGGTGCAGACCGGGTTCGGCCGCACCGGGCGGTTCTGGGGCCACCAGCACGCCGAGGGCGTCGTCCCGGACGTCATCGTCACCGCCAAGGGCCTGGCGTCGGGCTTCCCGCTGTCCGCAATCGCCGCGCCGAAGGCGATCATGGAGAAGGCGTGGCCCGGCTCGCAGGGCGGCACCTACGGTGGCAACGCGGTCGCCTGCGCCGCCGCGCTGGCCACCCTGGACGTGGTGCTCGGCGAGAACCTGGTGGAGAACGCCCGGGTGCAGGGCGAGCGGCTGGTCGCCGGCGTCCGGGACGCCGCGCAGGGCATCGCCGCGATCGGTGACATCCGCGGCCGCGGCCTGATGGTCGGCATCGAGTTCGTCGACGCCCAGGGCAAGCCGGACGGCGCGACCGCCGCGAAGGTGCACGCCGCCGCCGCCGAGCACGGGCTGCTGCTGCTGACGTGCGGCGTGCACGGCAACGTCGTGCGGATGATCCCCCCGCTGGTGGTCACCGCCGAGCAGGTCGACGAGGGCCTGGCGCTCTGGACCAAGGCGCTGACCGACGCGCTCTCCTGAGCGCACGCCCCGCAGCACGCGAACGGCCCCGTCCACCGGATCCGGTGAACGGGGCCGTTCGCGTACGGCCGGGGTGCCGGCAGGAGGTCAGCGAACGGCCGGGGAGATGTTGAGGCTCATCCCAGCCAGGCCGCGCGACTTCACCACGAGCTGCTGGGCGACGCTCTCCAGCGCCTGTGCGGCCGCCGTCTCGGGCTTGCCCAGGACGATCGGGGTGCCGGCGTCGCCGCCCTCGCGCAGCGCCACGTCCAGCGGGATCTGGCCGAGCAGCGGCACCGTGGTGCCGACGATCCGGCTCAGCGAGTCGGCGACGGTCTGCCCGCCACCGGAGCCGAAGATCTCGGCCCGGGAGCCGTCGGGCATCTCCATCCAGGACATGTTCTCCACCACGCCGGCGAGCCGCTGCCGGGTCTGTGTGGAGATCGCCCCGGCCCGCTCGGCGACCTCGGCGGCCGCCTGCTGCGGCGTCGTCACGACCAGCAGCTCGGCGTTCGGGACCAGCTGCGCCGTCGAGATCGCGACGTCGCCGGTGCCCGGCGGGAGATCGAGCAGCAGCACGTCCAGGTCGCCCCAGAACACGTCCGCCAGGAACTGCTGCAGCGCCCGGTGCAGCATCGGTCCGCGCCAGACGACCGGGGTGTTCCCGTCGGTGAACATGCCGATCGAGATGACCTTCACGCCGTGCGACTGCGGCGGCATGATCATGTTGTCGACCTTGGTCGGCCGGTCGTCGGCGCCGATCATGCGCGGCACCGAGTGGCCGTAGATGTCGGCGTCGACCACGCCGACCTTCAGGCCGCGGCGGGCCATCGCGGCCGCCAGGTTGACGGTGACCGAGGACTTGCCGACGCCGCCCTTGCCGGAGGCCACGCAGTACACCCTGGTCAGCGACCCGGGCTGGGCGAACGGGATGACCGGCTCGTCGGAGTCGCCGCGCAGCGAGCGGCGCAGCTCGGTGCGCTGCTCGTCGCTCATCACGTCGAGCTCGACCTCGGCGCGCTCGACGCCGGGGACCTTCGTGACGGCCTCGGTGACCCGGGCGGTGATCGTCTCCCGCATCGGACAGCCGGCGACGGTCAGGTAGACCCCGATGCGGGCCGTGCCGTCGTCGGTGACGTCGACGCTCTTGACCATCCCCAACTCGGTGATCGGCTTGTGGATCTCCGGGTCCTCGACGGTCCCGAGGGCGGCGCGCACGGCCTCGGAGACGGTGCTGGTGCTGCCGGTGACGGACATGAGCTTCAACGACCTCTTTCCTCTCGCGACACCGCCATGCTACGTGGGTGTCCGGAGCGTCCCGCTCGTCTCCTAGCATCACTGTGGTGGACGAGACGGCGGGCGGCGCCCCGGGGCCCGGGAACCCGGGACGGCGGCGGGTGGTCCCGACCCGCGACGAGCTCGAGTCGTGGCGCAGCTTCCTGCGCGCCCACGCCGGGATCACCAAGCTGCTGGAGACCGAGCTGGAGGCCGAGCAGAGGTTGTCCCTGGCCGCCTACGACGTCCTGGTCCAGCTGTCCGAGGCGCCGGACCACCGGCTGCGGATGACCGAGCTGGCCGACGCGGTCCTGCTGTCCCGGTCCGGGGTGACCCGGCTGGTGGACCGGCTGGAGAAGGCCGGCCTGGTCGAGCGGGCCAGGGTCGCCGACGACGGGCGCGGCGTCACCGCCCGGATGACCGACGCCGGCTACGAGCGGCTGCGGATCGCCGCGATCACCCACATGCGCGGGGTCCGGGAGCACTTCGCCGACCGGCTCGACGCCACCGACCTCGCCGACCTGGAGCGGGTCACCCGCAAGCTGATCCCCTGATCAGTCCCGCCGGCGGCCCCGCCTGCGCTCGCCGCGCCCGGTGTCCGGGCCGGCGCCCGCCGCGGCCCGGTGCACCGCGTCGTCGAGCTGCCCGGACAGCTTCTCCAGCTCCCCGCGCAGGTAGTCGCGGCTGACCGTCTCGCCGACCGCGAGCCGCAGCGCCGCCAGCTCGCGGGCCAGGAACTCGGTGTCGGCCTTGGTCCGCTCGGCCCGTCGGCGGTCCTCCTCGAGCGCGATCCGGTCCCGGTCGTCCTGCCGGTTCTGGGCCAGCAGGATCAGCGGCGCGGCGTACGCGGCCTGGGTGGAGAACGCCAGGTTCAGCAGGATGAACGGGTACGGGTCCCAGCGGATCTGCCAGGCGACCAGGTTCAGTGCGATCCACACGACGACGATCACGCTCTGGATGGCCAGGAACCGGCCGGTCCCGAGGAACCGGGCGACCCGCTCGGAGAGCCGGGCGAAGCCGTCCGGATCGACCTCGAACCGCCTGCGGCCGATCCGGGGCTGGTCCAGCCGGCGGCCGGTGGTGATCTCAGGCATGGTGCGCCCCCGGTCGTCCGTTCGCCGATCCGCGGCCCACCTCGGCCGGTCCGAGATCGCGGTCCCGCCAGCCCTGCGGCAGCAGGTGGTCCAGCACGTCGTCGACGGTGACGGCGCCGAGCAGGTGGTTCTGCGCGTCGACGACCGGGCCGGCGACCAGGTTGTAGGTGGCGAACCAGCGGGTCACCCCGCCGAGCCCGGTCTCCGGCCCGATCTGCGACAGCTCGGTGTCCACCATCCCCGCGACCAGCTCGAACGGCGCCGCGCGCAGCAGCTGCTGGGCGTGCACGCAACCGAGGTAGCGGCCGGTCGGGGTGGCGGTGGGCGGCCGCACCACGAACACCATCGACGCCAGTGCGGGCGGCACCTCCGGGTTGCGGATCCGGGCCAGCGCCTCGGCGACCGTCGCGTCCGGCCCGAGCGTGATCGGCTCCGGCGTCATCAACCCGCCCGCGGTGTCCCACTCGTAGCGCATCAGCCGGCGCACCGGCTCCGACTCGCCCGGCTCCATCAGTCCCAGCAGCCGGCCGGCCTCGTCGTCGGGCAGCTCGCCGAGCAGGTCGGCGGCGTCGTCCGGGCTCATCGCCTCCAGCACGTCGGCGGCCCGGTCGTCGTCGAGGTAGGCCAGCAGCTCGCGCTGGTCGGACTCGGAGAGCTCCTCGAACACGTCGGCCAGCCGCTCGTCGTCGAGCGCGTCGACGACCTGGTGCTGGCGCTCGTCGGGCAGCCGGGACAGCGCCGCCGCCACGTCGGCCGGGCGCATCGAGTCGAACACCGCGAGCAGCCGGTCCGCGCCCTGCGCCGCGGCCACGTCGAGCCCGGACACGTTCTCCCAGCCGTGCACGTCGACCCGGGCGCGGCGGGCCAGCCGGGTGCGGCGGAACCGCACCGCCACCCGGGTGATCGCCCAGTCCCGGGTGCGCGTCGGCTCGATCGCGACGTCCACCACGACCCCGTCCTCGCCGGAGTCGCGCACGGTGACCGGCGAGTTCAGCAGCTCGCCCAGCACCAGCGTCTCGTTCGCCCGCTGGTCGAACGAGCGCAGGTTGACCGAGCCGCTGGCCAGCGTGACCGCCGATCCGGCGATGTCGGAGACCCGCAGCATCGGCACGAAGATGCTGCGCCGCGCGGACAGGTCCACCACCAGGCCGAGCACCCGCGGCGGATGGCTGTCGACCCGCAACGACACCACGACGTCGCGGACCTTCCCGATCCGCTCGCCGTCCGGGCCGAACACGGCCAGCCCGGCCAGCCGCGCGACGAACACCCGTGCCGAGGCCATGGCGTCGAGAGTAGAGCGGCCGGTCCGGGCGGGCCGGGCGGTGCCCGCGGCGGCGCCGGCGCGGCATGCGGTGATTAGGCTCGCGCGACGTGAACGAGCCGCATCCCGAACCCGTGCACCGGCCCGGCCCGGACCCGCTGCGCTACGACCTCGTCGACGTCTTCACCGACCGGCCCTACGCCGGCAACCAGCTCGCCGTGGTGCACGGCGCCGAAGCGCTCTCCACGGCCCGGATGCAGGCGATCGCCGCGGAGTTCAACCTGTCCGAGACCGCCTTCCCGCTGCCGCCGACCGGCGACGCCGACGCGGGCGCCGACTACCGGGTGCGGATCTTCACCCCGCGCCGCGAGCTGCCCTTCGCCGGGCACCCGAGCGTCGGCACCGCCTGGGTGCTGGCCCGGGACGGCGTGATCGGGCACGGCGAGCGGATCCAGGAGTGCGGCGCCGGACTGCTCCCGGTCCGGGTGGACGGCAGCGGCGCCCGGGTCGAGGGCGGCCCGCCGTCGGTCGGCGACGAGCTGGACGCGGCCGCGCTCGCCGCCGCGGTCGGGCTCGGGCCCGACGACGTCGACGGCGCGGCCGCCCCGGGGCCGGCCGGGGCCGGCGTCGAGTACGCGATCCTGCTCGTGCACCCGGGTGCGGTCGCCAGGGCCCGCCCGGACGCCGCCGCGATCGCCGCGCTGCCCGGCGAGGTGATCGGGGTGCTCGTCGCCGCGGTCGACGCGACCGCCGAGCGGGTGCACACGCGGATGTTCGCGCCCGCCTCGGGGGTCCCGGAGGACCCGGCGACCGGGTCCGCGGCCGTCGCGCTCGGGGTGTTCCTGGCCGATCGCGGACTGGTGCCCGACGACGGTGAGCACGCGTTCGTCGTCTCCCAGGGCGCGGAGATGGGGCGGCCCTCGACGCTGCACGCGGGCGTGCGCACGGCGGGCGGACGGCCGGTCGGGACCTGGGTGGGCGGCACCGTCGCCGCCGTGGCGAGCGGATCCCTGACCCCACCTCCCGAACAGGACTGACTCGCGGGTAACCCCTCGTGACCACCTGCGGGTGAGAAACCAATCACCTGGGCGGGGCGTCCGGCGGGTCGCCGTGCCAGCATCACCCAGCAGCCCGACTGCCCGCCGCGCCGTCCCCGGTGCGCGGGCGAGGACGAACTCGACGAGGAGCCAGCCTGTGAGCACCACCCTCCGCGCCCGCCGGTCCTGCCTGGCCGTGCCCGGGTCGAGCCAGAAGTTCATCGACAAGGCGCGCACGCTGAACTCGGACCAGGTGTTCCTGGACCTGGAGGACGCCTGCGCCCCGCTGGCGAAGCCGGGAGCCCGCAAGACGATCGTCGAGGCGCTGAACGAGGGCGGCTGGGGCGAGAAGATCCGGGTGGTCCGGGTCAACGACTGGACCACCGAGTGGACCTACCGCGACGTCACCGAGGTCGTCGAGGGCGCAGGCGCCAATCTCGACGCGATCATGCTGCCGAAGGTGCAGACCCCGGAGCAGGTCGTCGCGCTGGACCTGCTGCTCACCCAGATCGAGAAGACGATCGGCTACGAGGTCGGGAAGATCGGCATCGAGGCCCAGATCGAGAACGCGCTCGGCCTGACCAACGTGAACGCGATCGCCACCGCCTCACCGCGGGTCGAGACGATCATCTTCGGCCCGGCCGACTTCATGGCCTCGATCAACATGAAGTCCCTGGTGGTGGGGGAGCAGCCGCCCGGCTACGACGTCGGCGACGCCTACCACCACATCCTCATGTCGATCCTGATGGCCGCCCGCGCGCACGACAAGCAGGCCATCGACGGCCCGTTCCTGCAGATCAAGGACGTCGACGCGTTCCGCAGGGTGGCCGGCCGCTCGGCCGCGCTGGGCTTCGACGGCAAGTGGGTGCTGCACCCCGGCCAGATCGACGCGGCGAACGAGACCTTCTCGCCGGCGCAGAGCGACTACGACCACGCCGAGAACATCCTCGACGCCTACGAGTACTTCACCTCCGAGGCGGGCGGCAAGCGGGGCGCCGCGATGATCGGCGACGAGATGATCGACGAGGCCAGCCGCAAGATGGCCCTGGTCATCTCGGGCAAGGGCCGCGCCGCGGGGATGACCCGCACCGACAAGTGGACCCCGCCGGAGGCGTGAGCACGCCGCGGCAGCTGACCAGAGACGCTCAGGAGGAACACAGATGGCGCGGCTCGCGCAGACCGCCGGTCTGACCGACATCCAGACCGAGATCCTGTCCACCGTCCGCAGCTTCGTGGACAAGGAGATCATCCCGCACGCGACCGCGCTCGAGCACGAGGACGCGTACCCCACCGACATCGTCGAGGGCATGAAGGAGATGGGGCTGTTCGGCCTCATGATCCCGGAGGAGTACGGCGGGCTCGGCGAGTCGCTGCTCACCTACGCCCTGGTGGTCGAGGAGATCGCGCGCGGCTGGATGAGCGTCTCCGGTGTGATCAACACCCACTTCATCGTGGCCTACATGCTCCGCCAGCACGGCACCGAGGAGCAGAAGCAGCGCTACCTGCCGGCGATGGCGACCGGTGAGACCCGCGGCTCGTTCTCGATGTCCGAGCCCGATCTCGGCTCGGACGTCGCGGCGATCAAGACGAAGGCGGTCGAGGCCGGCGACGGCAGCGGCGACTACGTGATCGACGGCGCCAAGATGTGGCTGACCAACGGCGGCACGTCGAACCTGACCGCGGTGCTGGTCCGGACCGACGAGGGCGCCGAGAAGGCGCACCAGAACCTGACGACGTTCCTGGTCGAGAAGCCCACCGGCTACGGCGAGGTCGCGCCCGGCCTGATCGTCCCCGGCAAGATCGACAAGATGGGCTACAAGGGCGTCGACACCACCGAGCTGGTGTTCAAGGGCCACCGGGTCCCCGGTGGGCAGATCCTCGGTGGGGAGCGCGGCAAGGGCTTCGCGCACATGATGGACGGCGTCGAGGTCGGCCGGGTGAACGTGGCGGCCCGCGCCTGCGGCATCGCGATCCGGGCGTTCGAGCTGGGCGTGGAGTACGCGCAGCAGCGCTCCACCTTCGGCAAGCCGATCGTCAACCACCAGGCGATCGCGTTCAAGATCGCCGAGATGGCGACCAAGGTCGAGGCCGCGCACCTGATGATGGTCAACGCCGCGCGCCTGAAGGACCGCGGCGAGCGCAACGACGTCGAGGCCGGCATGGCCAAGATGCTCGCCTCGGAGTACTGCAAGGAGGTCACCGAGGACTCGTTCCGGATCCACGGCGGCTACGGCTACTCCAAGGAGTACGAGATCGAGCGGCTCATGCGCGAGGCGCCGTTCCTGCTGATCGGCGAGGGCACCTCGGAGATCCAGAAGACGATCATCTCCCGCGGCCTGCTGCGCGACTACAAGCTGCGCTGAGGTCACGCCGCACGTCACGTGCGCGTCGTGCGCGCACGTGACGTGCGAGACGTCGCTAGTCTCCTCGGGCACACCGGACGGCCGTCGACCGTTGCCCGGTAGCAGAAGCGGAACACCACCTGCGAGGAGAATCGCCATGACCAACCCCTTCGGCGGCCAGGCACGCCCGGCACCGGGCCTGCCGCAGCTGCCCACCCCGCCGACCGGGTGGCCGGTGGGCTCCTACGCCACCTACGAGGAGGCGCAGCGGGCCGTCGACCACCTGGCCGACTCGGACTTCCCGGTCCGCGACGTGACGATCGTCGGCGTCGACCTGATGCTGGTCGAGCGGGTGATCGGCCGGCTCACCTGGGGCCGGGTGCTGGGCTCGGGCGCCGCGTCCGGTGCCTGGCTGGGTCTGTTCGTCGGTCTGCTGCTGTCGCTGTTCTCGCCGGACGGCAGCTTCTGGCCGATCGTCGTCGGCCTGGCGTCCGGTGCCGTGTTCGGCATGGTGTTCGCCGCCGTCGGCTACGGCGCCAGCCGCGGCCGCCGGGACTTCCAGTCGGCCAGCCAGATGGTCGCCGGCCGGTACGACGTGCTGTGCGAGCCGCGCAACGCCGAGCAGGCCCGCGAGATGCTCGCCCGGCTCGCGATGGGCAGCCCCGGCGGAGGTTTCTGAGCCGGTAGCGCGATCGGACCGCCGTCACCCGCAGGGGTGGCGGCGGTCTCGTTCCTCACGATCTTCGCAAGGGCCTTTCATTTCGCACCGAACTGCTTATAGTGCGCCTCGGACATACCGGGAGGGACGCGCTATGACACAGGTGTCAGGCGGCGGTGCGGCGGGGCAGGAACTCCCGCCGGCCGCGGTGGACGAGGACGTGTTCCTCGCCGAGCGGCGCACATGGACGCCGCTCAAGATCGCGATCTGGACGACGATCGCGCTGCTGGGTGGCCTCGGGTGGGTGATGCTGGCCCTGGTCCGCGGCGAGACGGTGAACGCGATCTGGTTCGTGTTCGCGGCGGTCAGCACCTACCTGATCGCCTACCGCTTCTACTCGACCTACATCGAGCGGAAGCTGCTCAAGCCGGACGACCGGCGGGCCACCCCCGCCGAGTACGCCGAGAACGGCCAGGACTTCGTCCCGACCGACCGGCGGGTGCTCTACGGCCACCACTTCGCCGCGATCGCCGGCGCCGGCCCGCTGGTCGGCCCGGTCCTCGCCGCGCAGATGGGGTACCTGCCCGGCACGATCTGGATCATCGTCGGCGTCATCGTGGCCGGTGCGGTGCAGGACTACCTGGTCCTGTTCTTCTCGATGCGCCGCGGCGGGCGCTCGCTGGGCCAGATGGCCCGCGAGGAGCTCGGCCGGGTCGGCGGCACGGCCGCGCTGGTCGCCACCCTCTCGATCATGATCATCCTGATCGCGGTGCTCACGCTGGTCGTGGTCAACGCGCTCGGCGAGAGCCCGTGGGGCGTCTTCTCGGTGGCGCTGACCATCCCGATCGCCCTGTTCATGGGCGTCTACCTGCGGTTCCTGCGGCCCGGGAAGGTCTCCGAGGTCTCCTGGATCGGCTTCGCGATGCTGATCGCCGCGATCGTCGCCGGCGGCTGGGTCGCCGAGACCGAGTGGGGCCAGGCGCTGTTCACCCTGGACCGGGTGACGATCGCCTGGGGCATCATCATCTACGGCTTCGTCGCCGCGGTGCTCCCGGTGTGGCTGCTGCTGGCGCCGCGCGACTACCTGTCGACCTTCATGAAGATCGGCACCATCGTGCTGCTCGCGGTGGCGATCATCGTCGTCCGGCCGGAGCTGGCGGCGCCCGCGTTCAGCGAGTTCGCCGGGCGGGACGACGGCCCGGTCGTCGCCGGGTCGCTGTTCCCGTTCCTGTTCGTCACGATCGCCTGCGGCGCCCTCTCCGGGTTCCACGCGCTGATCTCCTCGGGCACCACCCCGAAGCTCGTCGAGAAGGAGCGGCAGACCCGCTTCATCGGCTACGGCGGCATGCTCATGGAGTCGTTCGTGGCGATCATGGCGCTGGTCGCGGCGCTGTCGATCGACCGTGGGCTGTACTTCGCGATGAACGTCCCCGCCTCGCTCACCGAGGGCACCGTCGAGGGCGCGGCCGCGTTCGTGAACTCGCTGGGCCTGATGAACGTCAACGTCACGCCGGACCAGCTCGCGTCGACCGCGGCGCTGGTCGGCGAGGAGTCGATCGTCTCCCGCACCGGCGGCGCCCCGACCCTGGCGGTCGGGCTGGCGAACATCATGCAGCAGTTCATCGGCGGCCCGTCGATGATGAGCTTCTGGTACCACTTCGCGATCATGTTCGAGGCGCTGTTCATCCTCACCGCGGTGGACGCGGGCACCCGGGTGGCGCGCTTCATGCTGCAGGACGCGATCGGCACCGTCGTCCCGCGGTTCAAGGACACGTCGTGGCGGGTCGGCGCCTGGATCTGCACCGCGCTGATGGTCGGCGGCTGGGGCGCGATCCTGGTGATGGGCGTGACCGACCCGCTCGGCGGGATCAACACGCTGTTCCCGCTGTTCGGCATCGCCAACCAGCTGCTCGCCGCGATCGCGCTGGCCGTCTGCCTGGCCCTGGTGGCCCGGCGCGGGCAGGTGCGGTACCTGTGGATCATCGGGGTGCCGCTGGCGTTCGCCGCGGTCGTCACGATCACCGCGTCGATGTTCAAGATCTTCTCGCCGAAGCCGGCGATCGGCTACTGGGCGCAGCACTTCGCGTTCCGGGAGGCCATCGCGGCCGGTGAGACGAGCTTCGGCAACGCGGCCACCCCGGAGGCGATGGCCGCGGTCGTCCGCAACACCTTCATCCAGGGCTCGCTGTCCATCCTGTTCGTGACGCTGGCGATCATCGTGATCGTCACCGCGGTGCTCTCGGCCTGGCGGTCGATCGCCATCGGCGGCCGTCCCGAGCTGGAGGACCCGCCGGTGCCGTCGCAGATCTACGCGCCGTCCGGGCTGATCGCCTCGCCGGCCGAGAAGGAGCTGGAGAAGCGCTGGACCGAGGCGGTCGGCGACCGCGTGCGGGCCGGGCACTGATGGCCGGCGCCGGGCGGGCGGAGGCGGTGCGGGACGGCCTGCGCGGCCTCGCCTGGTGGTGGCGGGGCGTGATCGGGGCGGACCGCTACGAGCGCTACCTCGACCACCACCGCCGCGCCGGGCACGACCACCCGCCGATGACCGAGCGGGAGTACTGGCGGGCCCGGACCGAGCACCAGGAGAACAACCCGCAGGGCCGGTGCTGCTGAGCGAGCGTGCGGAACGGTCCCGGGCGTCGACCGGCCCCGGGAACCGCTGCGCCGCACGGGTGGTGTGACGGCTCCCGAACGGGGGATCGGGCCCGGTCGGGTGGGTGGTGAGCCCACCCCGACCGGGCCCGTACCGGTATCGCCCGGGCGCGTCGGGTTCCGGGGAGGGTGCCCGCCGGGGCAGGATCACGCCCGTGAACGGCGAGGCGCGGCAGACCGACGAGATCCGCCCGTCCACGGTGCACCGCGCCTACGGGCGCGGCGCGGGCGGGTACGACGGGTTCGTCGGCTCTATCCCCAGCTACAAGGCGCACCTGCGGGTCTCGGCGTCCCGGATGGGCCTGGGTGACGGGCCCGGCCTGCGGCTGCTCGACATCGGCTGCGGCACCGGGGTGTCCACCGAGGCGCTGCTGACGACGGTGAAGGGCGCCGAGGTCGTCGCCGTCGACGCCTCCGCGGAGATGCTCGCGGTCGCCAGGAAGAAGAACTGGTCGCCCCGGGTCACCTTCGTGCACGCCAAGCTGGAGACCCTCGCCGAGGCCGGGATCGAGGGCCCGTTCGACGGCATTCTCGCCTCCTACCTGGTGTCGAACCTGCCCGACGCCGAGCACGGCCTGCGCCGCCTGCTCGCCCTGCTCGCGCCCGGCGCGCCGCTGGCGGTGCACGACTACGCGGTCGGCGGGACCCGCGGCCGGATGCGCTGGGCCACCGCCGCCTGGACCTACCTGGTCCCGATGGCCGCGATGCGCTGGGGCGTCGCCGATCTCGCGCGCTACCGGGCGAAGCGGATCAGCGGCGCGGGCGGCCCGGAGCAGATGGTGCACCGGATGGAGCGGGCCGGGTTCTCCGACGTCCGGGTGCAGACCGTCGGCGGCCTGCAGCAGCACCTGGTGCACACCTTCCTCGGCAGGCGGCCGGACGAGCCGGACGTGGTGGGGGAGCGGATCGCCCGCTCGTCCGCGCTGGCCGCGGCCGGCTGGCGGCCGGCGCCGTCCGAGCCCGGACCGCCCGCCGACCCGGACGGCCCGGCGGACCCGGACGGCCCGGTGGACCCGGACGACCGGGCGGACCCGAGCGGCCCGGACGAGGCCGAGCCGGTCGACGAGGGCGGCCCGGACGACCCGGGCTACGCCGACGAGCTGCCGCCGGAGGCCACCGGGGACGCCGGCGGTCCCGGGTACTCCGACGACGTCACCGCGGGCGACGCGGACACCGCCGCCGGCCCGGGCGGTGTCCCCGGGGACGACGACGAGCCGCCCACCCCACCGGCCGGCGCCCCACGGGTCTGAGCCCCGGCCGGCGGTGCCCGATCGCCGGCCCGCCGGCAGAACCGGCTACAGCCAGCCGTTGCGGCGGAAGTTGCGGTACAGCAGCGTGCAGATCGTCGCGATGATCAGCAGCACCATCGGGTAGCCGAAGCTCCAGTGCAGCTCGGGCATGTAGTCGAAGTTCATCCCGTAGACGCCGGCGATCATCGTCGGCACCGAGATCAGGCCGGCGTAGGCGGTGATCTTCCGCATGTCGTTGTTCTGCCGCATGCTGATCTTCGCGAGGACGGCGTCGACCAGCGTGGTGAGCAGCTCGTTGAACCCGGCGACCTGCTCGGCGACACCGCCGAGGTGGTCGTCGACGTCGCGGAAGTAGGACCGCACGTCGTGCGGCACCAGCGCGCTGTAGCCCTCGGACAGCTTGCGCATCGGCCCGACCAGCGGCATCACGCAGCGCCGCAGGTCGAGGATCTCCCGCTTCATCACGTAGATCTGCTCCGGGTTCATCGTCGAGCCCGGCGAGAACACCTCCGCCTCGACCGCATCCAGGTCGTTCTCGATCTGCCGGACGACCTCGATGTAGGAGTCCACGACGTGATCGGCGATGGCGTGCAGCACCGCGGCCGGGCCCAGCCGCAGCTGCTCCGGATCGTCCTCCAGTCGCCGTCGCACCTCGCCCAGCCCGGTGTGCCTGCCGTGCCGGACCGTCACCACGAAGTCCCGGCCCAGGAACGCCATCACCTCGCCGGTCTCGACGATCTCGTTCGCCGTCGTCGGATCCGCGTGCCCGACGTAGCGGACCGTCTTGAGCACCATGAACAGCGTCTCGTCGTAGCGCTCCAGCTTCGGCCGGTTGTGCGCGTGCACCGCGTCCTCGACGGCCAGCTCGTGCAGCCCGTAGGTCTCGGCGACACCGGAGATCTGCTCGGCGTCCGGCTCGTGCAGCCCGATCCACACGAACCCGGCGCCGCGCTCGCGGACCTCGGCGATCGCCTCGTCGTGCGTCCAGCGGCCGGGGAGCCGCTCGCCGTCGACGTACACGCCGCAGTCGACGACGTAGGCCGACAGCGGCACGCGCAGCCGGGCCGGGCGCTCCGCCTCGGCGCGGGCCGCGATCCGGTCGGCGCGCCGGGTGCGGCCTGCGGCGGAGCGGATGGAGGGGCGGAGCTGGGAGAGCGAGGGCATCACGGGGACCTCCGGGCGGCGGGCCGGCTCGCCGGGCGAGCACGGCTCGTGGACGTGCGACCGCCGCGGCGGCCGCCGGACACGGGTCACGCCTCCCGCCGGGATCAGCCGGGGTGCACCGTCCGGGTGACGGGCGGCGGGAGGCGGCACGTACTGCTCACCGGTGCCTGGGGTTCGGACGACTGTTCGGGCGACACCGCGCTCACCTCCCCGCTCCCACTCGGATCGTTGCTCCGTGCATCGCACATCGCGCGCGGAACGTGTCGGGAATGTGAGATGCCCGACCGTGCGCGTGTGAGTTGGACCGCCGCTGCCCGCGCGGGCCGCCCGATAGATTACCCCCGCAACGGATCAAGGACGTGATGGGAGCGTGAACGGTGCAGTTCGGGCGCTACTACGAGGAGTTCGAGGTCGGTGCGGTCTACAAGCACTGGCCCGGCAAGACGGTCACCGAGTACGACGACCACCTGTTCTGCCTCCTCACGATGAACCACCATCCGCTGCACATGGATGCGCACTACGCGGGGGAGACCACCGACTTCGGCAAGAACGTGGTCGTCGGCAACTACATCTACTCGCTGCTGCTGGGCATGTCGGTGCCCGACGTCTCCGGCAAGGCGATCGCCAACCTCGAGGTCGAGTCGCTCAAGCACACGAAGCCGACCTTCCACGGCGACACCATCTACGGCGAGACCGAGGTCCTGGACAAGACCCCGTCGAAGTCGAAGGACGACCGCGGCGTCGTGTACGTCGAGACCCGCGGCTACAAGCAGGACGGCACCGTCGTCTGCACCTTCCGGCGCAAGGTGATGGTGCCGAAGCAGTCCTACGGCGACGCCCGCGGCGGCGAGCAGCCCGGCCGCCCCACGCCGCAGGGCTGAGCCCGGCCGGACGGGTCAGATCCGGGGCAGCGCGCCCCACTCGCGCAGGACCCCGGTGAGCCCGTCCACCACCGGCAGCGCGTCGTAGCCGGCGAGATCGACGAACCGGGCGTCGTCGGCGTCGTCCCCGGCGGTGGGCCGGACGGGTGAACCGGGGGCGAGGTCGCACCGGTAGTCCGCGATCCGGTACGGCCCGCGGACGACGACGCCGGCGAGCTCGCCGGGCCGGACCGACAGGCCGGTCTCCTCGGCGAGCTCGCGGACGACGGCGGACCGCTCGTCCTCACCCGGCTCGACCCGCCCGCCGGGGACCGACCACAGTCCCCGGCCGGGCTCGTTCGCCCTGCGCACCAGCAGCAGTCGGCCGTCCGGGTCATGGACGATTCCACCCACGCAGGCGATGTGTCGGCTACTGTCGGTCATCCGGAATGACGGTACGCTGCTCGGGTGCCGGTACCCGTGCCTTGGCGGGTTCGGGTACCAATGTCGAGGTTGTCCCAACGGGCCGGAACGGGTGACGGGTAACGTGCGCAAGATTCTCATCTTGGTCGCTGTGGCGCTGGGTATCTTCCTGGTCGTGACCGCGCCGCAGGCGGCGGCGAACTCGGTGACGAACGTGGGCAACATCCTCTACGACGCGGCGCAGTCGGTGTCGACGTTCGTCACGTCGCTGCTCTGAGTCGTGCTCGCGCCCCGGGAGATCGACGAGTACCTGCTCCCCACGGAGCGGCGGGTCATCCGCGTGCGCCAGCACTGGGCCGTCATGGCGAGGCACATGACGCAGACGACGCTGTTCATCGCCGTCGTGGTCGGCTTCGAGCTGCTGATGAACCGGGCCGGGAACAGCCCCGCGGTCGAGGTCGTCGTCGACAACCTGACGTTCTACCTGGTGCTGGTCGCGGTGCTGCGGTTCACGGCGCTGACGATCCTGTGGTGGATCGAACGGATCGTCATCACCGACAAGCGGGTGATGATCGCCCAGGGCATCATCGTGCACAACGTGGGCATGATGCCGCTGGGCAAGGTCACCGACCTGACGTTCCAACGCACGCTGTCCGGGCGGATGCTCGGCTACGGCACGATGGTCGTCGAGTCGGCGGGCCAGATCCAGGCGCTCAACCGGATCGACTACATGCCCCGCCCCGAGGAGATCTACGAGGCGCTCTCCGAGCTGGTGTTCGGCGAGAAGGGCAAGACCCGCGCCACCGGGATGCTGGCGAAGCCGCGCTGGCGGCGCTGATCCCGGCCGCCGGTTAGGGTCGGGAGGTGTCCCGGCCCGTGATCGACCTGCACGCCCACTCCACCGCGTCCGACGGCACGGACAGCCCCGCCGGGCTGGTCCGCGCGGCGGCCGCCGCCGGGCTGGACGTCGTCGCGATCACCGACCACGACACCACCATCGGGTGGGACGACGCCGTCGCGGCGCTCCCGCCCGGCCTGACCCTGGTCCGCGGCGCCGAGTTCTCCTGCCTGAGCCCGACCGGCCGCGACGGCGAGCCGCGCTGCTCGGTGCACCTGCTCGGCTACCTGTTCGACCCGCAGCACCCGGCGATCGTCGCCGAGCAGGAGCGGCTGCAGGTGGAGCGGGTGCAGCGGCTGCACACGATGATCGGCCGGATGGCGGCCGACGGGTACCCGGTCGACGTCGACGGCGTCTTCGCGCACCTGCCCGAGGGCGCCAGCGCCGGGCGGCCGCACCTGGCCCGCGCGCTGGTCGCGGCCGGCGTCGTCGGGTCGGTGAGCGAGGCGTTCGCCGAGCTGCTGCACAACGACAGCCCCTACTACGTCCCGCGGGCCGACACGCTCGTCGAGACCGCCGTCGAGATGATCTCCGCGGCCGGCGGGGTCGCGGTGTTCGCGCACCCGCTGGCCCGGGTCCGCGGGACCGTGATCGAACCGTCGGTGCTGGTCGACCTGGCGGGCCGCGGGCTGGCCGGGATCGAGGTGGACCATCCCAACCACGTGCCCGACGACCGCGGGCTGCTGCGCGCACTCGCCGCCGAGCACGGTCTGCTCGTCACCGGATCGAGCGACTACCACGGCACGAACAAGCCGACCCCGCTCGCCGAGGAGACCACCGATCCCGAGGTGTACGCCGCGATCGTGGACCGCGCGACCGGGGTGAAGCCCGTCGGCGGCTGATCAGCACGGCGCCGGTCGGGCGGGCTCCCGGCCGCTGTACCGTTGCCGGATGGCCCCTCCCGCCACCGGGTCCCCGGACGGCCAGCTCGGACTGGACCTGCTGGATCCCGACTTCGGGGCGACCGCACTGCACCGGGTGACCCCGGCCCGCCTGGACACCTGGGACGCCTGCCCGCGGCGCTACCGGATGCTGCACGTCGACCGGCCCGCCCCGGCCCGCGGCGGCGCGTTCGCGCACACCACGCTGGGCGCGGTCGTGCATCTCGCGCTGCGCTCCCTGGCGTCGCTGCCGGCGCACCGGCGCACCCCGGCGCAGGCCGCCGCGCTGGTCGGGAAGCACTGGAACGGGGAGGGCTTCCGGGACGACGCGCAGGCCGCGCGCTACCGGGACCGGGCCGCCGACTGGCTGGCCGCGGCCGCCGAGGGCCCGGCCGGCACCGCCGAGCCGGTCGCCGTCGAACGGTGGGTGAGCGCGCCGGTCGGGTCGCTGCTGGTGGAGGGCCGGATCGACCGGCTGGACGCCGGACCCGACGGCGGGCTGCGGGTGGTGGACTTCAAGACCGGCCGCCGGGTCCCCACCGACACCGACGCCCGCGACTCCCGCCAGCTCGCGCTCTACGCCGTCGCCGCGGGGGAGGTGTTCCACCGCCGGTGCCGGCAGGTGGAGCTGCACCACGTGCCGACCGGCACGGTCGCCGTCTGGGAGCACGACGACAGCTCGCTGGCCGGGCACGTGTCCGCCGCCGAGGCGACCGCGGTCCGGGCGGCCGACGCCGTCGCGGCGCTGGCCGCGGGCGCCGGGCCGGACGAGGCGTTCCCGCCGCGCACCGGTGAGCAGTGCGGCACCTGCCCGGTGCGCAGGCACTGCGCCGACGGCCGGGCCGCGGTGCCCGAGCCGCGCCCGTGGGATCTGCTCGTCCCGTGACGCGCGTGCCGGACCACCACGACCGGGCCGGGCATGGCGCGCCGGGCGCTCGCCGCCCGGCCCCATCCGGGCCCGCGCCGGGGGGCCCGCCCGCCCGGGGCGCCGCCGGCCCG
>NZ_BAAAJK010000017.1:0-19634 GCF_039526905.1 Pseudonocardia kongjuensis
GAGAGTAGGTCGCTGCCGACATTCAACTTTTTTTGTGGGGATGCCCCGGACTTCGGTCCGGGGCATTTCTGCGTTCCGGGGCCGCGCGCGAGATGTCGTCCAGTGTCGTTGCCGGGGCGGGATGGGCGCGCTGAGGCCCATCTCGGCGGTGGCGCACCGCCGGCCGCGGTGCGGGCCGGGGAGCGCGGGAACCGCGGCGGGGCCCGTTGCGCTCCTCGGACCCGGGTCAGGGAGCGTCGACGCCGACCGCCTGAGCGACGTCGGTGAAGCCGTCCGCACGCAGCAGCGCCGCGAGCTCCCGGTGCAGCCGCGAGGGCCACAGCAGCCCGCCGTAGACGAACCCGGTGTAGGCCTGCACCAGCGCCGCACCGGCCCGGATCCGCCGGTAGGCGCCCTCGGCGTCCTCGATCCCGCCGACCGAGATGATGGTCTGGCCCTCGTCGAGCCGGGCCCGCAGCCGTCCGACCACCGCCTGCGCGCGCTCCGCCAGCGGGCGCCCGGAGAGCCCACCGGCACCGAGCGCGGCGACCGCGTCGGCCGGGGTGCGCAGCCCGTCCCGGGAGACGGTGGTGTTCGTGGCGACCACCCCGTCCAACCCCAGGCGGACGGCGAGGGCCGCGACCGCGTCCACGTCGTCGTCGCTGAGGTCGACGGTGATCTTCACCAACAGCGGCACCCGGCGGTCACCGGTGACCCGGTCGAGCTCCTCGCGGACCGCGGTCAGCAGCGGCTCCAGCGCCTCGACCTGCTGGAGGTCCCGCAGGCCCGGTGTGTTCGGCGAGCTGACGTTGACCACGACGTAGTCGGCGTAGCCGCCCAGCGCGGCCGCGCTCGCCCGGTAGTCGGCGGCGGCGTCGTCGGCGGGGACCGCCTTGCTCTTGCCGATGTTCACCCCGAGTACCGGCAGCCCGGCGACCGGGCGGGCCCGGAGCGCGGCCAGCCGGGGTGCGACGTCGGCGGCACCGGCGTTGTTGAAGCCCAGCCGGTTCACCAGGGCCCGGTCCTCGACGAGCCGGAACAGGCGCGGCTTCGGGTTGCCCGGCTGCGGGCGTCCGGTCACGGTGCCGATCTCGACCGCGCCGAAACCGAGCCGGCCCAGCGCCAGCACGCCCCGCGCGTCCTTGTCGAAGCCCGCGGCCAGACCGAGCGGGCCGGCGAAGTCGAGCCCGAGCGCGCGGGTGCGCAGCACCGGATCGGCGGGCGCGAGCCGCCCGGCGACCCGCGGCCCGACCGCAGGTGCCCCGCCGACGGCCCGGACGAGGGCGAACCCGGCACGGTGGGCGGGTTCGGACGGGACGTGCCGCAGGACGGTGCGCATCAGGGCGTCGTACATGGCCCCATCCTCACAGGACGGGTGCGGTGCGCCGCTACGGAGTCCGCCGTGCCACACCGAGCTGGTCGAGCATCCGGCGGTCCCGCTTCGTCGGCCGCCCCGCCCCGCGGTCGCGGCGCGCGAACACCGGGATCCCCGGGCCGGTCGGCTCGACCGGGGTGTGGTCGACGTAGCACTCCTGGGCGATCGGTGCGCCGACCCGCTTCTCGATCACCCGGGTGACCTCGACGATCCGGTTGCGGTCGTGCACGCGGGCCCGGACCCGGTCACCGACCCGCACCGGGGCGGCCGGTTTCGCCGGCCGGTCGTTGATCCGCACGTGCCCGCCGCGGCAGGCCGTCGCGGCGTCGGCGCGGGTCTTCGCCAGGCGCACCGACCACAGCCAGCGGTCCACGCGGGTCGCGTCCATCCACCCATCGTGCCATCGCGCGCGCCGTTCAGTAGTGGGTGACGCCCGGGGTCCCGCCGCCCGCGGCGACCGCGTCGCCGTTGATCGCGACCGAACGCGGGGAGCACAGGAAGGTGATGACGTCGGCGACCTCAGCGGCGGTGGTGATGCGGCCGATGGTGGTCGTCGCGTCCAGGCCGGCGCGGGCGGTCGCCGGATCGGTGCCGAGGGCGGCCGCCCGGGCGTCGACCAGTGCCGGGGTCCGCTCGGTCTCGGTGAAGCCGGGATGCACCACGGTCACGTTCACCCCGTGCGGGCCGAGCTCCGCGGCGAGCGCCGCCGTCATCGAGGCGACGGCCACGTTGCGCACCGAGCCGACCAGCGTGCTCGACTTCCGGGCGTTCAGCCCGCTCACGTTCACGATCCGGCCCCAGCCCTGCGCCGTCATCAGCGGCGCCACGGCGCGGGCGAAACGCAGGTAGCCGAGCAGCTTCGTCTCCAGCTCGGCGCGCACCGCGTCGTCGGTGAGTGATCCCAGGTTCGGCGGGGGTGCCGAGCCCGCCGGCCGGGCGGCGGCGTTCACCAGCACGTCGATCCCGCCGAACCGGTCCACGACGGTGCCGACTGCGGCGCGGACCGCGGCGTCGTCGTCGCTGTCGGCGGACACGGTGATGATCTCGGGGGCGGCGGCGTCGCGCAGTGATGCGGCCGCAGCGGCGAGCCGGTCCGGGTCGCGGGCCACCAGCGCCACCCGCGCACCCTCGGCGGCCAGCGCCCGGGCCGTCGCCAGTCCGATGCCGCGGCTCCCGCCGGTCACGATCGCCCGCCGCCCGGCCAGTTGCAGATCCATACCGGCGAGCGTGCCGCAGCCGTCGCGGCGTTGCACCTGGCTACGGTGTGCGGTGTGGCCGAGCCCATCGATTCCGTCCTGCTCGTGTTCAACCCGGGCAGTACCGGCGACGCCGACGTGCTCGCCGAAGCCCTCCGCGACGAGCTCGCCGAGGCCCGGCCGGAGCTGCCCGTCCGGCTGCGCCCGACCGAGTACGCCGGGCACGCCCGGGAGATCGCCCGGGAGGCCGCGTCCGGGCCGGGGCGGCCGCTGATCGTGTCCGCCAGCGGCGACGGCGGCTACAACGAGGTCGTCAACGGGATCATGGACGTGCCGGGGACCGGGGCGGCCGCGGCCGTGCTGGCCGCCGGGAACGCCAACGACCACGACCGCGTCACCAGCCGCCGCCCGCTGGCCGAGGCCGTGCTGGACGGCCGTACCGAGCCGATGGACCTGCTGGAGCTGCACCGCGGCGACGATCCGCCGCACTACGCGCACTCCTACATCGGGTTCGGGCTGACGCCGGTGGTCGCGCTGCAGATCGAGAAGGGCGGCAAGGGCACGCTGCGCGAGATCGTCACGACGGTGCGCTCGTTCTGGGCGTTCACCCCGTTCGAGGTCGAGTTCGCCGCCGGTGACCGGCGGCGGATCGACAACCTGGTGTTCGCGAACATCGGCGAGATGGCGAAGGTCGCCGAGCTCAGCGAGACCAGCAGGCCCGACGACGGCCGGTTCGAGGTGATCCTGCTCGAGCACCGTCCGAAGTGGCGGCAGCTGGCGATCGCGGTGCGCGCGGCGGTGCGCGGCCTCGGCCGCCAGCCCGCCACCCGCGAGTTCGGCTTCACCACGTGCGGGCCGATGCCGGTGCAGATCGACGGCGAGCTGTCCGACGTCGCGGCGGGCACCGCGGTGCGGGTGCGCTGCGCGGCGGGCGCGCTGCACGTCGTGCGCTGATCAGGCCGGCTGTCCGGCCAGGGTGAACTCGACGGTCCCGAGCGCGCCCCCGGCGCCGAACGCGGCCCGGATCCGCGCCCCGGGCCTGGTGCGGACCGGCGTGGTCGTGGTGCCGGTGGTCACCAGGGCCCCGGCGACCAGCCCCGGGCCGTACTGCGGGAGCGCGTCGGCGAGCCAGCCCAGCGCCGTCCACGGGTCGCCCAGTACGGCCGCGCCGGAGCCGGTGGCGATCTCGTCGTCCACCTGCAGCGAGGTCGGCGTCGCGGCCAGGTCGAGATCGAGCGCGCCGTCGATCTCCGGGCCGAGCACGAACCGGCCGGCACAGGCGGCGTCGGCCAGCAGCGACGGCGCGCCGGCGGCGACGAAGTCGTCGAACCGGGACTCCGGCAGCTCCACCGCGCAGTGCACGGCGGCGACCGCGGCTCGCAGCTGCGCCCGGGACGCGCCGGCGTCGACGTCGGCACCCAGCCGGAACGCGAACTCGGCCTCGGCGACGGCCATGTGCAGGTCGTCCGACGGGACGACGTCGCCGGGGGCGTGCCGGAACCGTTCGAACAGGATGCCGGGCAGCGGCGCGTCGACCCCGATGTGGGCCTGACCGGCCGTCGCGGTGGCGGCCAGCTTCCAGCCGTACGACGGCCCGGCCCGCTCGGAGAGCCGGCGCTGCGCGGCGAACCCCTCGGCGAGGGTGCGCGGCCGCAGCAGCTCGGGCAGCGCCGCGAGCCGCTCGCCGGTGGTCCAGGCCTGCCACAGCGCACCGGCGGTACCGTCGGCGCGGACGAGATCGACGGCCGACGGCTCGACGTCGCCGCGGTCCGTGGGACTGTGTGCGGTCATCGGGGCGGCATCCTGCCAGGCCCGGCTCACCGCCCGCGGAGGACCTCGGCGACCCGGCGGACGCGGTCGTCGGCCAGCGCCTCCTCGAGCGTCACCGGCAGCGGGATCCGCCAGTTCGGGTACTCGTCGAGGGTGCCGGGCAGGTTCGGCTGCCGTGGCTCGCCGAGGACGTCGTAGAACGACGCCAGCACCAGCCTCGACGGCGCCGCGGCGAGCAGGCCGTGCAGCGCGACGACGATCTCGTCCTCGTCGGTCACGTCCGGCGACGGCAGCAACCCCTCCGCGGCGAGCAGGGCGAGCAGCTCGTCGCGTTCGGCGCCGGCCTTCGCCTCCTCGGCGCGCGGGTCGTCGAGCAGGTCCAGCTCCGCGCGCACCCGCACGTGCTCGCCGCGCAGGAAACCGGGTGCGGTCGGCAGGTCGTGCGTGGAGATCGTCGCGACCGAGCGCTCCGGCCAGCGCGACGGTCGGCGCAGCGGGCCGTCGTCGCCGCCGGTCACCGGATCGGGATCGCGGGAGAACCACAGCACCGTCGAGCCGAGCAGGTTGCGCTCGGCCATGTCGTCGCGGATCCGCGGGATCACCGTGCCGAGATCCTCGCCGACCACCAGCGCACCGGCCCGGTGCGCCTCCAGCAGCAGCACCGCCAGCATCGCGTCGGCGTCGTAGTGCACGTAGGTGCCGCGGTCGGCGGTCTCGCCCGCCGGTACCCACCACAGTCGCCACAGGCCCATCACGTGGTCGATCCGCAGCCCGTCGGCGTGCTGCAGCAGCGCCCGCACCATGTCGCCGAACGCGGCGAAACCGGTGTCGGACAGCCGGTCCGGCCGCCACGGGGGGAGACCCCAGCTCTGCCCGCGCTGGTTGAACGCGTCCGGCGGGGCGCCGACCGAGGCGTTCAGGGCCAGCACGTCCTGCCACATCCAGGCGTCGGCGCCCTCCGGGTCGCAGCCGACGGCCAGGTCGTGGATGACGCCGACCGGCATCCCGGCGTCCCGGGCCGCGGCGCGGACCGCGGAGAGCTGGGCCTGCGCCTGCCGCTGCACCCAGGTGTGGAACGCGATCCGCGGCGCCAGCGCGCGCTGCGCGGCAGCGATCCCGGGGGCGTCCGGGCGGCGCAGGTCCGCGGGCCAGCGGGACCAGCGGCCGCCGTGGCGTTCGGCCAGCGCGCAGAAGGTGGCGAAGCTCGTGAGGTCCGGATCGGATCCGCCGTCGGGATGCCCCGCGCCGCGCCACAGCGCCTCCAGCGCAGAACGCTTCGCCATCCACACCCGGTCGTGCTCGATCCGGTCGCCGGTGGTCTCCGGGCGCAGCGCGTCGACCTCGGCACGGGTGGCCGGATCGGCGGCCGCGTAGGCGGGCAGGTCGGTGATCCGCAGCGTCAACGGGGTGGTGTAGCGGCGCGACGACGGCATGTACGGCGAGGGCTGCACCGGCGGCACCGGGGTGATCGCGTGCAGCGGGTTGAGCAGCACCGCCCCGGCGCCGTGCCCGCCGCGCACCAGGTCGGTCAGGTCGCCGAGGTCGCCGATGCCCCAGGAGTGCCGCGAGTGCAGGGCGTAGAGCTGCAGCATCCAGCCCCACGTCCGGGGCGGGTCGGGCAGCGACGGCGGTGCGACGACGACCGTCGACCGTCCGGCGTCGGTCTCCAGCAGGTAGCGGCCCGGCTCCAGCCCGGCCGGCAGCTCGCCGTCCACATCGGAGGTCCGCCCCGCCGCGTCACCGTCGACGGCGGTCAGCCCGCCCCGGCCGGGCAGCGGCCGGGACCGGTCGGTGCGGTGCCCGATCGTCGCCGGCAGCGGCGCCCGCTCGCGGGCCGCGGCCAGCGCGACCCGCTGCGCGTCCGGCCCGGAGACGTCCACCTCCAGCAGGCCCAGCACGTCCCGCACGACGGCCGCGTCGATCGGCCGCTCGGTGCGGGTGCCGTCGAGATACGAGGTCGCGACGCCGTGCGCGTCGGCGATCTCGGCGAGCTCGGGGTCCACCGGGTCGCGGGTCATGGGGAAGATCCTGACCGATGCAGCCGATCCCGGCGCGGGCGGTGGTCCCACCAGCGCCGACACCGACACGCGGGCGGGGTTCAGCCGCACCGGACGTGCGGCCGACGGTGCTACGGTGCGTCGCCGGACATGCCGACCGGGTCACCGGAGCCGCAGGTACCCGACGCGGCGCCGGGCCTCCCCGGTTCGACCGTGTCGTGGGACCGGTGCATGGTGTCCGGCAGGAGGATCTCCAGATGTCGACGTGGGCCCTGCTGGGGCTGTTGGTGGTGGTGCTGGTGGCCGTCGGGATCGCAGCGTTCCTGCGGTGGGGGCGGGGCCGGGACGACGACCCGACGTCGCACGACGACGGGGCGCGGCCGCGCACCGTCGCGGACCTGGTCGATCGCCGGGCCCGCGGGCTCGACGACACCGTCGCTCCCGAGCCGGAGCCGGCCCCCGGGCCGGCGGTGGAGCCCGTGCCGTCGGAGCCGATCGCGGCCGACCCGGTCGCGGCCGATCCGGCCGCCGGGGATCCGCTGCCCGGCGACGACGGTCCGGTCGAACCGGAGCCGGTCCGCCGCGCGGCGCCGCGGCCCGCGCTCGGGCCGCTCGGGGTCACCGTGTCGTCCGCGCCGGACATCACCGACGCCGCGGGCGACCCGGCGGAGGACGCCGAGGACGCGGAGGACGCGGCCACCGACCGGATCCCCGAGGTCCGCTCCGCCGAGCCGCGGATCACCCCGGACGTGAGCGCCGGGCCGGTCGGCCCGCCGTGGTCCCGCGGGTTCAAGGACGGCAAGCCGGTGGAGCCGGTCGATCCGCCGACCGCACCGACCCGGCGGGTGCCGGCCCCGACGCCGATCGTCCGCAGGCGCCCGGTGGAGCGGCCCCGGACCGGGACCGACGGGCCGGGACCGGACAGCTCGGCGCCGGACATCAGCATTCCGGACAGCACTCCGGACAGCGCCCCGGACGGCGCCCCGGACACCTCCGTGGCTCCGACGCCGACCGCCGGGGGGCTCGCCTCGATCGCGGCGTTCCGTGCGGCCCGCGGCGACCGGCCCGGGCCCGAGGACCTCGACCCGGCAGGCTCCGGGGAGGCCTGGGACCACGCCGTGGGGCAGGACCCGAACGCGTCGGTGCCGGAGGTGGAGGTCGACGCGGTCACCGCGGGGCGGGCGCCGGTCGACGACGACGGCGCGGAGCCGATCGACTTCGGGCGTGGGGTGGCGGGGCGGCATGCCGTCGCGGCCCCGGATTCCCGCGCCGCTGCCGAGCCGGACACTGCTGCTGGTCCGGACACCGCTGCTGGGTCGGACGCTGCTGCTGGACCGGCCGCTGCTGGTGTGTCGGGCGCTGCTGCTGGGTCGGGCGCTGCTGGTGTGTCGGGCGCTGCTGGTGCGTCGGGCGCTGCTGGTGCGTCGGGTGACGCTGCTGTGGTGGACGCCGGTGCTGCGCCGGATGACGCGGCCGGCTCGGGTGGTGCGGCTCCGGAGGGTGCTGCTGCGCCCGCTGACGAGGCCGCCCCGGCCGAGGGCGCCGGCTCGGGTGACGGTGCCGGTCGTGGGGCCGCGTTCGCCGGTGGGGCGGTGGCTGCGGCCGCGGCCGCAGCGGCGGTGACGGCGGCAGGTCCGGGGAACCGGACCGGGTCGTCCGACGGGTCGGACGAGGCCGCTGCGTCCGCCGGGTTCGTCGGGCCCACTGGGGCCGCTGAGTCCACTGAGTTCGCAGAGTCAACCGGGGGCTCCGGGTCCGGCGCGACCGGCGGGACCTCCGCCGGTGCAGCCGCGACCGGCGGGGCTGTCGAGGCCGCTACCGCCGACGTGACCGAGGTGGGCGCCGGTGCCGGAGAGATCGAGCAGGCCGAGCTGACCGGCCAGGCGGAGCAGACCGGCGGGGCTGCCGCGGCCGAGGCAACCGATTCAGCCGAGCAGGTCGACCGGGCTGAGCGGGCCGACGGTGCTGAGCAGGCACTCGGGGTCGAGCGGCCCGACGCGGCCGAGGCGGCCGATTCAGCCGAGCTGGTCGACCGGGCTGAGCGGGCCGACGGTGCTGAGCAGGCACTCGGGGCCGAGCAGTCCGACGCGGCCGAGGCGACCGAGCCGACCGATTCAGCCGACCGGGCCGAGCCGGCCGAGCCGGCCGACACAGCCGAGCCGGCCGACACAGCCGAGCCGGCCGACCGGGGCGAGCCTGCCGACGACGCCGAGGCGGCCGAGCACTCCGACCGGGCCGAGCAGGCCGGGCAGACCGAGCAGGCCGGGCAGTCCGACCGGGCCGAGCAGTCCGAGCATGCTGACCGGGCCGAGCAGTCCGAGCATGCCGACCGGGCCGACCGGGCGGAGCAGGCCGGGCAGACCGACCGGGCCGAGCTGGCCGGGGAGCCCGAGCAGCCCGCGAGCCCCGAGCGGTCCCTGCAGGCCGGCCCCACACCGACCGGCGCACCCGCCCCGATCCGCTCCGACCAGCGCTCCCCGGTGGATCCGGACCTGGTCAAGCGGGTCACCGCGGTGCCTGCGGAGCGCCCGGTCCTGCGCGGCGCGGCGAGCCCGGACACCGAGCGCGAGTTCCGCGAGGCCCGGGACCGGATCACCGGCCAGCCGAGCTGGAGCAGCCGGGTGCCCGAGCAGGCGGGCGCCGCCGAGCGGGCGCAGGTCTCCGAGGCCCGGATCGCCAGCATCGGGCTGGCCGCCACCGGCCACCGGGAGTCCGGCGACAATCCCGAACCGCCGCCCCGGCCGGCCCCGCGGCTGCTGCGCTCCACCCGCCCGGTCACCGACCGTCCGGAGCCGCCGCCCGCGGCCGATCCCGCGCCGCGGCCCGCGACGCCGGCACCCGAACCGGAGGTCTCCCCGACCGTGAGCACCGTCAGCGCCGTGAGCACGGCAGCCCCGTCGACTCCCTCGGCGCCGGTCGCCGACCGCACCGAGGAGCGGACCGAGGACGTGGCGCTCACCGTGCGCCGGCCCGGCCCCGCGCCGGAGGTGGTCGTCCCCGGGACCGCACCGCAGGACGTCGAGATCCGGGTCCTCGGACCGGACGACGCCGCACTCGCCGGTGCCGCCGTCGAACTCCGGGACCGGGCGGGTACCCCGGCCGGATCCGCCGTCACCGGCTCCGACGGCATCGCCCGGGTCCCGGCGCCGGGGGCGGGCGAGTTCGCCGTCGTCGCACGCCTGGACGGGCACCGCCCCGGCGTCGCCGCCGTCTCGGTGGCCGACACCGCCGTCGCGGTCACGGTGCGGCTGCGCCGCTCGGCCACCGTGCGCGGCACGGTGCTGACGGCCGCCGGACCGGCCGCCGGCGTCCCGGTCGCCCTGGAGCAGGACGGCGACCCGGTCGCCGAGGCCCGCACCGGCCCGGACGGCACCTTCCGGCTCACCGACCTGGACCCCGGCCGGTACCGGCTCGTCGCGGGCACCGGCGACGCCGTCTCCGGGACCGATGTCGAGGTCCCCGCGGGCGGTGACGTCGAGCAGGACGTGACGGCGTCGTGACCGGCGAGCCGGACGTGCAGGGCCGGTTGCCCGGCGTCGGCGGGATCGAGCTGTTCTGGCAGGGCTGGCTGCCCGACGGCGACCCGTCCGGCGTGCTGCTGATCAGCCACGGCATCGGCGAGCACTCCGGCCGCTACGGCACCGTCGTCGACACGCTGCTCCCGGACGGCTGGGCGGTGTACGGGCTCGACCACCGCGGGCACGGCCGCTCCGGCGGGACCCGGGTGCACGTCCGTCGTTACGACGACCTGCTGCAGGACTTCGAGACGTTCCGGCGGGAGATCGTCGCCCGGCACCCGGGGCTCCCGGTGTTCCTGCTGGGGCACAGCCTGGGCGGGCAGATCGCGCTGGCCTACGCGCTGCGGCACCAGAACCGGCTGGCCGGCCTCGCGCTCTCGGCGCCCGCGCTGGCCTCGGACGCCGTCCCGGCGGTGCTCGTCCCGGTGCTGTCCCTGGTGTCCCGGGTGCTGCCCACGGTGCGCCCGGTCGGGATCGACACCGCGGCGATCAGCTCCGATCCGGCGGTGGTCGCCGACTACCACGCCGATCCGCTGGTCCACCACGGCAAGCCGACCCTGGCACTGGGTGCCGCCGTCTACGCGACGATGGACACCCTCCCGTCCCGGGCGGCCGAGCTGCGGCTGCCGCTGCTGGTGCAGCACGGCACCGCCGACCGGCTCACCGACCCGGCGGGCACCCGCACGCTCGACGAGTCGAGCGGCTCGCCGGACACCACGGTGCGCTGGTACAAGGACTTCTGGCACGAGATCTACCACGAGCCCGGCCGGGACCGGCCGCTGTCGGATCTGCGGCGGTGGCTGGGCGAGCACCGCGACGCGCACCGCGGCTCGCGGGCCTGACCGCTCCCGGGGGCGCCGCGGGCCGCCGGATGGTGGAATCGTGGGCGCAGCAACGGCGAACGAGGTGGCGCGCACGGTGACCAGGTCCGACGATCAGGCGGTCGACGCCGCCGTCCCGGTGCGCACCCTGCTGGAGACCACCGACTGGTCGGCGACCCCGCTCGGCCCGCGATCGGGCTGGGACCGCGAGCTGGAGGACTCGGTCCGGTTCATGCTGGAGAGCCGGCAGGCGCTCGTCGTGTGGTGGGGCCCGGAGCTGGTGCTGCTCTACAACGACGTGTTCATCGAGCACTCCGGGCTGCGGCATCCCTACGCCTTCGGCCGCCCGCTGCGGGAGGGCTGGCCGGAGATCACCGAGCATCTCGCCGGTGAGCTGTCGGAGCTGCTGGCCGGCGGCCGGGAGGGCATCTACCGGGCCGACGACAGGATCGTCCTGAACCGGTGGGGCCGTCCGGAGGCCACCTGGTGGAACTACTCGGCGACGCCGGTGCGCGGGCCCGACGGCGACGTCCGCGGGCTGATCACGCTGACCACCGAGGCCACCGGGAGCGTCGTGGCGTCGCGCCGGATGGCGGTGCTCGCCGCGCTCGGCGAGGTCGCCCGCGACTCCCCGACGATGGACCTCGCCGTCGAACGGCTGCAGGCGGCGCTCGGCGACGCCGCCGAGGACGTGGCCTGCGCGGTCGTCGCCGTCCCCGGCCCGGAACCGCGGACGCTCACCACGGTCCGGGTGGCCGCACCGCCGGACGACTGGCTGCCCGCCGACCGGGGCCCGGACGCCGGTCCGGCCGTCGAGTTCGTCACCGGCGCGCCGGTGTCCGCGGCCGACGGGACGGTGACCGAGCTCGCCCGCGCCGTCATGCACACCCCGGACGGGGCCACCGGGATCGCCGTGGTGGTCGGCGTCCCGCCGCTGCTGCCGCTCGACGAGCCGCAGCGCGCGTTCCTGCGGCTCGTCGTCGGGCACATCGGCACCGTCCTCACCGCGGCCCTCGCCCGGGACCGCGAACGCGACCGGCGCGAGGACATCAGCACCGAGCAGCACACCCGCGCCGACTACTACGCCGGCCTCGGCGACGAGTTCCGGGACCCGCTGACCCTGGTCCTCGGACCGCTGGAACGGCTGCGCGGCCATCCCGACCATGCGGTCCGCGCCCAGGTCGACATCGCCCAGCGCAACGCCCAGCGGATGCTCAAGCTCGTCGACGGCCTGCTGGACGCCTCGGCGCTGCACTCCGGCAGGCAGGAGGGCACCTTCGCGCCGACCGACCTCGGCTCGACCACGGCGGAGCTCGTCGCGGCGTTCGCCCCGGTCCTCGAGCGGGCCGGCCTGGAGCTGACCGTGGACTGCCCGCCCGCCGGCCGGCCGGTCTGGGTGGACCGGGACGCCTGGGAGAAGATCGTCCTCAACCTGCTCAGCAACGCCGTCAAGTACACCGTCGCGGGCGGGGTGCGGGTCGAGCTCGGCCAGGACGGCGAGCAGGTCGTGCTGCAGGTCGCCGACACCGGCGCCGGGATCCCGCCCGACGAGATCGAGACCGTGTTCGAGCGCCGCCGCCGCCCCGGCCGGGCCCGCGGGCGGACCAGCGAGGGCAGCGGGCTCGGGCTGCCGCTGATCCGGCAGCTGGTCCGGCTGCACGGCGGCAGCATCGGCGTCGACAGCTCGTCCGGTGCCGGCAGCACGTTCACCGTCCGGCTCCCGCTCGGGTTCGCGCACCTGGCCCAGGACCGGCTGGTCCGGTCCCGGACCGGTTCCCGCGCCACCCCGCGGCTGGCCGGCCCGTACGTGGCGGAGGCGCTGCGCTGGCTGCCCGATCCGCCGGACGGCGCCGACCCGGCGGACGGCCTCGCCCCGGCCCGCGGCCGGTCCGTGGACGGGACCGTCGTCGACGGGCTGGACCTGGAGCGCCGCGACCGGGTGCTGGTCGTCGACGACGACCGGGAGATGCGCGGCTACCTGCGGGACCTGCTCGCCGAACGATGGACCGTGCAGGTCGTCGCGGACGGCGCGGCCGCGCTGGACGCGGCCCGCACCGACCCGCCCGACCTGGTCGTCGCGGACGCGGCGCTGCCCGCGAGCGGCGGCATCGAACTGCTGCGGGCGCTGCGGTCCGATCCGCGGACGGTCGGCGTGCCGGTGGTGCTGCTGTCCTCGCGGGCCGGCGAGGAGGCCGCCGTCGAGGGCTTCGCGGCGGGCGCCGACGACTACCTCGTGCGGCCGTTCTCGGCCCGCGAGCTGCTGGCCCGGGTCACCAACCACCTGCAGCTCGGCCGGGTCCGCCGGGCCGCCGAGCTGCAGTTCCGCGCGATGGCCGACTCCACGCCCGCGCTGATCTGGGTCGACGACCCGGGCGGGCACCGGCTGTTCGTGAACCGCGGATGGCTCGACTTCACCGGCGTCGACGACCCGTCCAACGAACTCGGGCTGGACTGGCGGCGCCGCATCCACCCGGACGACCGCGACCGGTACCGCTCGGTCACCGAGGCCGCCGCCCGCGCGCACGCCCCGTTCGAGGTCGAGTACCGGCTGCTGGACCGGACCGAGCGGTACCGCTGGGTGCTCGACCGCGGCGCCCCGGTCCGGGACGGCGAACGGTCGGCCGGGTACGTCGGCGGCTGCCTGGACATCGACGTCCAGCACCGGGAGCAGCGCAGGCACCGGATCTACTCCGAGGTCGCCGAGTCGCTGGAGCGGGAGATCACCCGGACCGGGCGCACCGACCAGCTGGTCCGCGCCGTCGTCGACGACCGGCTGGCCGAGGTCGCGCTGGTGCACGACGCCGAGGCCGCCGAGGACGGCCTGACGCTCGCGGTCGCCGCCGACCGGGCCGCGCTGGAACCGTCGCTGCGCCGGCTGGGCCCGCTGGTGCCGACCGGTCGTCCGGAGATCATCACCGCGGACCGGCTCGACGAGGTCCTGGCCGGGCTGCCCACCGCGCAGCGCCGCGCCTGGGGCAGGCTGCGGGTCCGCTCCGCGATGGTCGTCCCGCTGCCCGCGCGCGGCCGGACCAGCGCGGTGCTCACCGCGGTCCGCACCGAGCCCGACGCCGCCCCCTACACCGCCGACGACCTGGACCTGCTGTCCGAGATCGGTCGCCGGGCCGGGCTCGCGATCGACAACGCACGGCTGCTGGAGCAGGAACGGTCCTCGGCGCAGCGGCTCGGCCTGCTGCACCGGGCGACCGCGAAGATGTCCGCGGCGGCCACCGCCGGGGAGGTCGCGGCCATCGCCGCCGACCACATCGTCGACCTGCTCGACGCCGACTACGCCGGCCTGTGGGAGGTCCGCGGTAAGTGGCTGCAGGCGCTCACCGGCCACGGCTGGGACCGCGAGATGTGGCGCCGGGCCGGCCGGATCCGGGTGGACGCGCCGATGGCGTTCGCCGACGTGCTCGCCGACCGCGAACCGCTCTGGTTCTCCGCCGCCCGGGAGTGGGCGGCCCGCTATCCGGCGCAGATCGGCGTCGCCCCGGACAACTCGCAGACCCTCGGCTACCTTCCGCTGGTCGCCGGCGGCCGGACCCTCGGCGTCCTCGCCGTGTCGATGCTCGCCGAGCGCACCCTGTCCGAGGGGGACCGGGAGGCCGCCCTCGCGGTCGCCGAGCTGACCGCGCAGGCGCTCGACCGCGCGTCCATGCTGGACGCCGAGACCGAGGCCCGGCGGCTCGCCGAGCGGCTCGGTGCGGTCGCGACCGGCCTGGCCAGGGCGACCGATCTGGACTCGGTCGCGGCGGTCGTCGTCGAGCACGGGCGGAGCTCGATCGGCGCGGAGTCCGTCGCGCTGCTGGTGATCGACGACAACGGGGTGCTCGCGCTGCTCGGCGAGGCGGGCTGGCCGGACAACGGGCCGCCGATGCGCACCCCGGCGCGCAACCACCCGCTCAGCCGGGCGGTCAGCGGCGGCGAGCCGATCTGGAACGCCCAGGACATGTCCGAGGTGCGGCGCTACCCGGTGCACACGGCGGTGCCGCTGATGGTGGCGGCGCGGCCGATCGGCGTGCTCGGCATGCGGTTCGGGCAGGAGCCGACGTTCACCCCGGAGATGCAGAGCTTCGTGCGCACCATGGCGAACCAGTGCGCGCAGGCGATCGTGCGGGCCCAGCTGCACCAGGCCGAGCACGAGGTCGCGGTGACCCTGCAGCGCAGCCTGCTGCCGCAGAAGCTGCCCGACATCGACCGGCTGTCGCTGGCCACCCGCTACCGGCCCGGGACCCAGGGGACCGAGGCCGGCGGCGACTGGTTCGACGTGCTGGACCTCGACGACGGCATCGTCGCGCTGGTGGTCGGCGACGTCGTCGGCCGGGGACCGTCCGCGGCCGCCGTGATGGGGCAGCTGCGCAGCGCCGTCGCGGCGAACCTGGTCAACGGCCAGCCGCCGGCCGGTGCCCTCGAACAGCTCGACCAGTTCGCGCTGCGGGTGCGCGGGGCGACCGCCAGCACGGTGGCCGTCGCGCTCGTCGACATCGGCACCGGGGAGCTGCGCTACGCCAGCGCCGGGCATCCGCCGCCGCTGGTCGCCGGGCCGGGCGGGGTGCGCATGCTGTCCGAGGGACGCGGCGTGCCGCTGGGCATCTCGGGCCGGCCGCCGTTCGCCGAGGCGACCGACCGGATCGAGCCGGGGGAGACCATCCTGCTGTGCTCGGACGGGCTGTTCGAGCGCCGCGACGAGGTGATCGACGACGGGCTGGCCAGGCTGACCGAGGCGTTCGGCGAGCTCGCCGACGCGCAGCCCCGGGACATGGCCGATCCGCTGCTGAACCGGATGTCGGAGGGCTCGTCGGTGCCCGACGACACCGTCGTCGTGGTCGCCCGCCTGATGCCGGCACCGCTGCGCACGGTGATCGAGGCCGACCCGAAGCGGCTCGCCGCGCTGCGCCGCACGGTCGGCGGCTGGGCCGCGACCTGCGGGATGGGGCCGGACGCGGTCAGCGACCTGCAGCTGACCGTCGGCGAGGCCGTCACCAACGCGATCGAGCACGCCTACCTGCCCGACGACGTCGACGCCGCCGCCGGGGTCGACCTGGAGCTCGCCGTCGCCTCGGACGGCTCGGTCGCCGTCCGGGTCGCCGACGGCGGCCGGTGGCGCCCGGCGCCGGCCGATCCCGGCTACCGGGGCCGCGGGATCGCGCTGATCCGGGAGCTGGCCGAGGACGTCGTCATCGAGCCGTCCGACACCGGCACCACGGTGCGGTTCCGGTTGCCCGCCACCCCGGTCGACGTCGGGACGCCCGGTGCCAGGCCGCCGGTGGAGTTCGTGGCGGGCGAGCCCGAGCCGGACCGGGACGCCGGCACGGCCGACGACGGCCGCGCCGAACGGACCCGGTTGCGCGTCGCACCGGACGCGCACGGGGTGCGGCTCACCGTGATCGGCGATCTCGACCCGAGCGGGGTCGCCGCGATCCGCGGCCCGCTCGCCGAACACCTCGACCGCGGGCTGCCGGTGACCCTGAACCTGGCGTCGGACTCGTTCGTCAGCAGCGCCGGCATCGCGCTGCTGTCCGAGGTCGCCCGGCGGATGCGGACCGACGGGGTGCCGCTGACGCTGGTCGCGCCGGCCGGGAGCCAGGCGCGCCGGTCGCTGGTGCTCTCCGGGCTGGACACCGTCATCGGGATGTCCGACGAGAGCTGAGCCACCGCTTCTGTGACGGCGAACACGCAGGTCACAGGCATGGTGTCCGGACAGGGTGCGGTCGCGTCCCGCCCGCCGGACGGCTCCTTGAAGCGGATGTTGCGGTGTGGTGACATCGGTGTCGTGAGCCAGGCAGCGACCCTCGGACCCCTCTGGGGCACCCGTCGCGCCGACCACTTCGATCAGGGCTGTCGCCCGAGCTGAGGATCCGTTCCCCGCTCGTCCGATCCCCTGGAGCCCTGCCGTGTCCGCGCCCGTCCGTGCGTCCCGCCCTGCCCGTGTCCGACCCGCCTCCCGGCCCGCGCCGGTGCACGCGCGGCCGGTCACCGCGCCCACCCCGTACGACCTCGACGACCTGCTCGACCTGACCCGCCTGATCGCCACGGAGGTGCGGGCCGGGCAGCACGAGGTCGTCGTCGATCCGGACCGCCGCTGGTACCGGCTGCTGCGCAGCGACGGGTTCTGCGACGTCTGGCTGATCTCCTGGGCGACCGAGCAGATCGCCGAGCTGCACGACCACGCGGGATCGCTCGGCGCGCTGACCGTCGTGTCCGGGTCGCTGACCGAGCGCCGGTGGAGCGGCCCGTCCGGGCTGCGCACCCGCACCCTGCGGCACGGCCGCGGCGCCGGCTTCCCGCTCGGCCACGTGCACGACGTCGCGAACACCGCCGAGGAGCCCGCGGTGAGCGTGCACGCCTACTCGCCGCCGCTGTCGGCGATGTCGTACTACGACGTCGAGGACGTCCCCGCCACCGCGGGACACCAGCGGCTGCGCCGCACCAGGACCGAGCTGGTCCGGCCCGGCCAGGGCGTCGGATGACGTCGGTCGGGGACCTCCTCGCGGCGGCCAGGGCCCGGCTGGACCGGCCCGGCCCGCACCGGGCCGCGGAGCTCGCGCGGGACGGGGCGCTGCTCGTCGACACCCGGCCGGGCTGGCAGCGGGTCGAGGAGGGCGCGGTCCCGGGTGCGCTGGTGATCGAGCGCAACCACCTGGAGTGGCGGCTCGATCCGACGTCCGACGCGCGCATCCCGGAGGCCGTCGACCACGACGTCACCTGGGTGCTGTTCTGCTCCGAGGGGTACAGCTCCAGCCTGGCCGCGGCGTCGCTGCAGGATCTCGGCCTGCACCGGGCCACCGACATCGACGGCGGCTTCCGGGCGTGGGCCGCTGCCGGGCTGCCCACCGAGCCCGGTCAGGACGGCCCGTCGGACGCGACCCGGCCGCCGCTCCACCGCGCGTCCAGGTAGCCGGAGACGAGCGCGGTCAGCTCGTCGAGCAGGACGTCACGGTCGAGATCGGGGGACTCCAGCACGTAGCTGGTCGTCAGGTGCTCGACCGTGCGGACCACGGTCCAGGCGGCCGCCCGCACCGTGCCGGTGTCGGTGCCGCCGCGGCTGAGCAGGGCGGTGGCGACCAGGTCGTCGATCCGCCTGGCGAACGCGGCCCGCCGGCCGCCGGGGGCCCGGGGCAGCTGCTCGGCGATCACCCGGACCAGGTCGGGCTGCTCGGCGAACGCGTCGAGCAGCGCCTCCAGGGTGGCCCGGACGGCCGGTGCGGTGCCCGCCTCCGGTGCGTGCAACCCGCCCAGGGCGTCGAGGAACGCGCGCGAGACGCGAGCCTCCATCGCGTCGAGGTACCGGTCGAGCACCTCGGCCAGCACGGCGTCCTTGCCCGGGAAGTACTGGTAGAGCGAGCCCGGCGAGATGCCGGCGGCGGCCGCGATCCGGTTGGTCGACGCGCCGTCGTACCCGCGGGTGACCAGCACCTCCCGGCCGGCCTCGACGATCCGTTCCACCATCCGCCGCGACCGCTCCTGGCGGGGCTCCCGCCGCCGCCCGCCGCGACCGGTCACGCCGGGCCCCGGTACGCGCGTTGAACGCGAGCACTTGCTCGTGTCAGCATGCGTCCATGGTGGCAGAGGCGTCGATCAGCCCGGTGTACCCCCGCCGTTTCCGCAGCTCACCGGAACGCAACGCGCGGATCGCCCGGCCGCTCGCGCTGGTCGCCGGGGTCCGCGAGCCCGATCCCGCGCTGCTCGACGAGCTCGGCCGCCGGATGCTGCTCCGCGACGAGACCGGCGCCGCGCTGGCCCGCGCGATGGGGCGGGACCGCGCCGATCCCGAGCGGGTGACCATGCGCGCGTTCCACCGGGCACTGGAAGCCGGTGGACCGGACGACGACGCGCCGCCGGCGTTGCGGGAGTTCTTCGCCGCCGTCACCCCCGAGCCGGACTGGGTCGATCCCGACCTGCTCGAACGCGGCGGGCGCGCCTACCGGCGGCTCGGCCGCAGCCGGGACGACGTGCTGCTCGGGCTGTCGCTGATCGGCGGCTACCGCTACGGCGGCCCCACCGAGCTGCTCGTCCGCACCGGCGGCCTGACCGGTGCCGGAGCGATGCGCCGGCTCGGCGAGACCCAGGCGTGGGGGTTCGCGGTGAGCCGGCCCGGCGGGATGGCCCGCGGCGGCGAGGGCTGGCGGGCGACACTGCACGTCCGGGCCATGCACGCACTCGTGGCGGACCGCTTCGAGCGGGGCGACCGCTGGGACAGCGCCGAGCACGGGCTGCCGATCAACCGGTCCGACCTGGCGGCCACCCTCGGGCTGTTCAACAGCACCGCGATCCTCGGCTGCCGGCTGCTCGGCAGGCACGTCCCCCGGGCCGACGCCGCCGCGATCATGCACCTCTGGCGCTACATCGGGTGGCTGATGGGTGTCGACGACGACTGGTTGTTCGCCACCGAGCGGGACCAGAACGCGTTCAACCACCACGTGCTGCTGGCCCAGGGTGACGTGACGCCGAACGGGGCCCGGCTGACCGGTGCGCTGGTCGAGGGGCTCCGTGACGAGCGGCCCGGCCTGCGCGGACGCTGGAGGCGGCGCCGGTTGCTGTCCCTGCTGCGACTGTTCCTGGGCGCCGAGGGGATGCGGGACCTCGGGCTGCCGGTGTCGCTGCCCTGGATCGTGCCGTCGCAGGTGCTGCGCAACCTCGTCGAGTCGGTGGTCGTCGCGCGGACCGGGCGTGGGCGGCGGTGGTTGGCGGAGCGGTCGGACCGGCGGGTCCGGGCGGACCTCGCGCTGCGTTTCGGGGGTGAGCGCCCGGGGCCGCGGGAGCTGCCGGGCTGAGCGCGGGGCGGTTCGGGCCGGTCGGGTCGCTGCGCTGTGCCGGGGCCGGGCCGCGGCTGGTCGGGCCGTACGAGCCGAGCCGCTCCGAGCCGCACCGTGTCGCGCCGCACCGTGTCGCGCCGCACCGCGCCGCGCCGTGTCGGGCCGCGCCGTGTCGGGCCGGGCCGGGCCGCACCGAGCCGCGCGCCGCACCGTGTCGGGCCG
>NZ_BAAAJK010000018.1:0-21875 GCF_039526905.1 Pseudonocardia kongjuensis
CGGTGGCGACCCGGTGCCGCCGCGGTCGGCGCGGGAGCACCGCCACGGGGCGGGCCGGGCCGCTGCGGCGGGGACGGCGGGGCCTGCTGGGCGCCGTAGGCGACCGCGCCGAAGTTGCCGATGCCGGAGTCCTCGTGGGTCAGCAGCGGTGGCGGCGGCTGGGGGAGCGGCCGGGGCCTGCCCCCCTGCGGGACGGGCGGGGGCGAGCCGGGCGGCCCCGGGCGCGGGTTCGGGCCCGGACGGCCGGGGGGCGGTCCGGGTGGCGGTCCGGCCGGTGGCGGGGCCGGCGGACCGGGCCGGCGGGGCCCGGCGCCGGGGCGGGGAGCCGGCGGGGGGAGCGGGCGGCCGGGGGGAGGCGGCGGTCCGGGTGGCGGGGTGCGTCGGGGGTCACGCTCGTCGTTCACCGGGCGGCTCCGTGGGGTGCGGTCTCGCTGGTCCGCCGGTCGCCGGGTCGGGGGTGCCCGGGACGGCGGTGGTCGGTGGCCGGACCCGCGCCGCGGCGGGCCCGGTGGGCTCCGGCGCGCGGTCCGTGATCGGCGGGCGGGCCGGCAGGTGGGCCTGCGCGTGCACCTGGCTCGGCGGACGGGCCGGCGGCCGGGTCGGCGGGTGGGGCGACGGGCGGGGCGACACGGGCTCAGCCACCCGCCGTCCGGCGGCCGCCGCGCGGACGGCCGGTGCCGAGGACGAACGAGCGGACCAGGTGGTTCCACCGGCAGGTCCGGCAGACCTCGACCACGTGCACGGTGAACTCGCGGTGGTGCGCCGCGAGCTGCTCCAGGTCCTCGGTGGAGCGGGCCGAACCGGAGATGTGCCGCAGTGCCTCGCCGAACACCCAGGACACCTGGCTGAGCTGGTCCCGGCGGCAGACCGGGCAGGTCTCGTCGACGGTCCGGCCGTGGAAGCGGGCAGCGCGCTGCAGGTAGGCACCGGCGTCGCACACCTCCTCGGGATCGACCCGACCGGCACGGACGTCGGCCAGCAGCGCGCGGCGCTGCAGGGCGTAGTCCACCACCTGTCGCGGGCTGAGCACTCGACCAGGGTACGCGCGACCGTGATCCGCGCCGACCGCCCGCCCCGTGCCGGTGGCCCGTTCCGTGCCTGGTCGGGGCACTCGTCCGGATCGGTGGTGGTTGTGACGACGATCATTCGACGAGCGAACCGATGTATCGGGCCGATATGGTCGGGCCGCGGTCCGTCCGGGATCGCGCGGCAGCGAGGGGGGCGTGCGGTGCTGGAGTTCGCCGTTCTCGGGTTGCTCCAGGAAGGACCGCTGCACGGCTACGAGCTGCGCAAGCAGCTCGGCCGTCGGCTGGGTGGTCTGCGGGCATTCTCCTACGGCTCGCTCTACCCGGCACTGCGCAGGCTGCTGCGGGCCGGACTGATCGCCGAGACCGGGCCGGATCCCGCCGACGTCGAGCGTGCGGTCGGGGCCGGCTGGTCCCGGCGCGGCCGCCGCGTGTACCGGATCACCGCAGAGGGCAAGGAACGGTTCGGCGAGCTGCTCGACGACGCCGGACCGCAGGCGTGGGAGGACGGCAGCTTCGGCGTGCACCTGGCGTTCTTCTCGCGGACGCCGGCCGACACGCGACTGCGGATCCTGGAGGGCAGGCGCCGGGCGGTGGAGGAGCGCCGGGACGGCCTGCGCGCCGCGCTCGGCCGGACCGGCGAGCAGATCGACCGCTACACCCGCGAGCTGCACCGCCTCGGGCTGGAGAGCTCCGAGCGCGAGGTGCGCTGGCTGAACGAGCTGATCGCGGCCGAGAACGCCGAACAGCCGCACGAGACCATCCCCGGCGACGGCGCCGGAACGGACGCCGGACCCGGGTCCGGCGGGGAACGACAGGACGAGACAACAGGAGGAGCCTGACATGAGCCAGGTTCGGGTCGCGGTCGTCGGCGTGGGTAACTGCGCGGCGTCGCTGGTCCAGGGTGTCCACTACTACGCGGACGCCGACCCGTCGACCCAGGTCCCCGGCCTGATGCACGTCGACTTCGGCGGCTACCACGTCCGGGACGTGACGTTCGTGGCCGCGTTCGACGTCGACGCCAAGAAGGTCGGCCACGACCTCGCCGACGCCATCTCGGCCAGCGAGAACAACACCATCAAGATCGCGGACGTGCCGCCGCTCGGGGTGGCCGTGCAGCGCGGCCCGACCCTGGACGGCCTCGGCCGCTTCTACCGGGAGACGATCACCGAGTCCGACGACGAGCCGGTCGACGTCGCGCAGGCGCTGCGCGACGCGGGCGCCGACGTGCTGGTCTCCTACCTGCCGGTGGGCAGCGAGGAGGCGGACCGGCACTACGCCCAGGCCGCGCTGGACGCGGGCGTCGCGTTCGTCAACGCGCTGCCGGTGTTCATCGCGTCGGATCCGGTGTGGGCGGAGAAGTTCCGCGCCGCGGGCGTGCCGATCGTCGGCGACGACATCAAGTCCCAGGTCGGCGCGACCATCACGCACCGGGTGCTGGCGACGCTGTTCGAGGACCGCGGGGTGCAGCTCGACCGCACCATGCAGCTCAACGTGGGCGGGAACATGGACTTCCTGAACATGAAGGAGCTGGACCGGCTGGAGTCCAAGAAGGTCTCCAAGACCCAGGCGGTGACCTCCCAGGTGGACCGGGACATGGGCCGGGGCAACGTGCACATCGGCCCGTCCGACTACGTCGCCTGGCTGGACGACCGCAAGTGGGCCTACGTCCGGCTGGAGGGCCGGGCGTTCGGCGACGTCCCGCTGAACCTGGAGTACAAGCTCGAGGTCTGGGACTCCCCGAACTCGGCCGGGATCATCATCGACGCCGTCCGTGCGGCCAAGATCGCGAAGGACCGCGGCATCGGCGGACCGCTGCTGTCCGCGTCGAGCTACTTCATGAAGTCCCCGCCGGAGCAGTACCGGGACTCCGTCGCGCGGGACAAGGTGGAGTCGTTCATCCGGGGCGAGATCGACAGCTGATCGATTTCTCCGGGCATCGGCCCGGCGGCGACCACCCAGGTCACCGCCGGGCCGATGCCGTTTCCGGAACAGGAAGTCTCCGATCTGGAATCTTCTCGAAATTGTCCGTGAGCGCAGTCATCCCGTTATTGTGTGCTGGGTCATTTATCCGGGCGATATCTGTTCGTAATGTCGCCTTCGGCCTTGCGCGACCTGTGCCCAACCGGGGTGCAGGGCGCAGGGTCTCCGCCGGACGACGACGCGGGCGGGCTGCACGGCCACCGGACACGGCGTACCCAGCGCCGCACCACGCACTCCCCCCGGGCCTGCGCACCCCGCCCCCACGGCTCGCCGGCGGTGCTACCCCCGAGGAAACACCGTGCCCCAGCGTCCCACCGCTCCGGCGCTCCGCGTCGCCGTCGTGGCCACCACCGCCGCCGCGGCCGCAGCCCTGTCCGTGCTTCCCGCCGCCACCGCGGCCCCGGCCCCGGACACCACTCCCGAACTCGGCACCGCGACGGTCACCCACGACGTCGTGCCCGCCACGAACGTGCTGCCCGTCTCGCTCACCACCGCGGGCAACCCGGCCGCGCAGAACGTCGCCGCCGCCACCGACGCGGCCGCACAGGCCGGCCAGGCCGTCGCCGCGCGCCAGACCGCGCTGTCCACCGCGATGGCCCAGATCGGCAAGCCCTACAGCTGGGGCGCCACCGGCCCGAGCGCCTTCGACTGCTCCGGCCTGGTGTCCTACGCGTTCTCCGCCGCCGGCAAGGACGTGCCGCGCACCAGCCGCGCCCAGGCGACCGCGGGCACCCCGGTCAGCCGCTCCGAGCTGCAGCCCGGTGACCTGGTGTTCTTCTACAGCCCGGTCAGCCACGTCGGCATCTACATCGGCGGCGGCCAGATCGTGCACGCCTCGACCAGCGGCAAGCCGGTGAAGATCGACGACATGGACCGGATGCCGTTCAACTCGGCGCGCCGGATCTGAGCCGCGGGGTCCGCCGCGCGCGGACCCGGCAGCGCGCCGTAGGTTCCGGCGCATGACCGCTTCGCACCGCCCGCTCGCCCTGATCACCGGTGCCTCCCAGGGCATCGGCGCCGCCGTCGCCCGGCAGCTCGCGCCGCGCTACGACCTGATCCTGGGCGGGCGCGACGAGGAGCGGCTGGCCGCGGTCGCCGACGAGCTCACCGCGGCCGGCCCGGTCGGCGTCCGCACCCTCGCCGTCGAGCTCACCGACGACGCGGCGCTGGCCGGCGCGCTGGCCGGGATCGACCGGCTCGACGCGCTGGTGCACTCCGCGGGCACCGGCGAGCTCGGGACCGTCGAGGAGACCCCGGCGCAGGCCTGGCGCAGGCAGTTCGACGTGAACGTGGTCGCCGTCGCCGAGGCCACCCGGCTGCTGCTGCCGGCGCTGCGCGCGGCCGGTGCGGCCGGCGGGGCCGACGTCGTGCTGGTGAACTCCGGCGCGGGCTTCACCGCCAGGCCCGGCTGGGTGTCCTACGCGGCCAGCAAGTTCGCGCTGCGCGCGTTCGGCGACGCGCTGCGCGCCGAGGAGTCGGCCCGCGGCATCCGGGTCACCTCGGTGCATCCCGGCCGGGTGGACACCGCGATGCAGCGGGCGGTCGTCGCGCACGAGGGCGGCGAGTACGACGGATCGCGCTTCCTGCGCCCGGAGTCGGTCGCGGCCGCCGTGCTCGCGGCGCTGACCGCGAGCCGGGACGCGCACCTCACCGAGATCGTGGTGCGGCCGCAGGGGTGAGCGCCGCGACCGTGCGGAGCTCGGCGAGCGCGGCGACGACCGGCGGGGTGCTCGCGACGGCCTCGCGCACCACCGCCAGGATCGTGCGCACCGGCACCGGCCGGACGACCGGGACCGCCCGGGTCCCGGCCGGGAGCCGCACCGCCCCGAGCTCGGGGAGCACGGTGATCCCGATCCCGGCCCCGACGAAGGCCAGCGCCGTCGGGTAGTCGTGCGCCTCGACGTGGAACGGCGGCCGGAACCCGGCGGCCGAGCAGGCCTCGACGAGATTGCGCCGGCACCAGCCGCGGGCGAAGTCGTTGTCCACCCAGCGCTCGCCGGCGAGCTCGGCCAGCTCGATCTCGGACCGGGCGGCCAGCGGATGGCCGTCCGGGAGGACGACGACGTACGGATCGTCGAGCAGGTGCACCACGCCGAACCCGGGCCGGCCCCGGAAGTCCGGCCGCTCGACCGCGATCTGCACGTCCGAGCACTGCGCCGGATCGTCCGGCAGCGACTCGCGCAGCGCCAGGTCCAGACGCACGCCCGGGAAGTCGGCGGTCAGCCGGTGCACCACGCCGGGCAGCCAGGCGGCGCCGACGGAGGCGAAGTAGGACAGCGACAGCGTGCCGGTCCGGCCGGCCCGCAGGTCGGCCACGACGGTCTCGGCCTCGCCGAGCCGGGCCAGGATCGCATCGGCCTGCTCGGCCAGCACGGTGCCGGCCGCCGTCACCCGCAGGCCACGCCCGGCCCGTTCGAACAGGGCGAGCCCGGTCTCCCGCTGCAGCGCGGTGACGTGCTGGCTGACCGCCGACGGCGTGTAGCCCAGGTTCGCGGCGGCCGCCTGGACCGATCCGCTCGCGACGACGGACCGGAACACCCGCAGGCGGTGCGTGTCGAGCATCGGCCGATCGTACAGCGCTACTGAATCCATCGGTAGGAACAGTCGCTGGTACTTAATGGTTCGCGGGAGCAGGCTGAGCACATGACGCCGTTCCCCGCCCGGTACCGGGCGCTGCTCCCGCTCGCCGCCGCCGCTGTCACCGTCGTGCTCTGGGCCTCGGCGTTCGTCGGGATCCGGGCGGTCGGCCACGACCTGTCGCCGGGCGCGCTGGCGCTGGGCCGGATGCTGGTCGGCTCGGCGACGCTGACGGCGATCGTGCTGGCCGTGCACACCCGGCGCGGCCGGCCGGTGCCCCGGCCGGCGCCGGGACTGCTCGGTGCGGTCGCGCTCTGGGGCGCCGCCTGGTTCGGGCTCTACAACCTGGCCCTCAACGCGGCCGAGCGGCACCTGGACGCCGGCACCACCGCGCTGCTGGTGAACGTCGCACCGGTGGTCGTCGCGGTGCTCGCCGGGCTGCTCCTCGGCGAGGGCTTCCCGGTCCGGCTGCTGATCGGGATGGCGGTCGCGTTCGGCGGCGTCGCGCTGATCGCGGCGACCACCTCGGCCGGCGGGACCGACGTCGCCGGGGTGCTCCTCGGGCTGGTCGCGGCACTGGTCTACGCCGGCGCCGCGGTCGCGCAGAAGCGGCTGCTCGCCCGGATCGACGCGCTGACCGTCACCTGGCTCGGCGCGCTCGCCGGCACCGTGGCACTGCTGCCGTTCCTCCCCGCCCTGCTCGGCGAGCTCGCCACCGCACCGGCCGGGGCACTCGCCGGGACCGTGTACCTCGGCGTGTTCCCGACCGCGATCGCGTTCCTGACCTGGGGCTACGCCCTGTCCAGGACGAGCGCCGGCCGGCTCGCGGCGGCCACCTACGCGGTCCCGCCGATCGTGGTGCTGCTGTCCTGGGGCCTGCTCGGCGAGATCCCGGCCCCGCTGGCACTGGCCGGTGGTGCGCTGTGCCTGGCCGGTGTCGCCGTCGCGACCCGGCGCGGCCGCCCGATCCCCACCGGATCGGTCGGACGACCGATCCCCACCGGCTGATTCCGGTCTACCCTCGCCGGTATGGGGGACGAGCAGGGGGACGACGGCAGGGCCCTGATCCGGGTGTCCGACGCCGAGCGACAGGAGACGGCCGAGCGCCTCAAGCTCGCCCACGACGAGGGCAGGCTGTCGCTCACCGAGTACGACGAGCGGCTGCGCGCGGCCTACGCGGCGACGGTGCGCGCCGATCTCGTGGCGCTCGAGGCCGACCTGCCCCGGGTGCGCCGCAAGGACCTGCCCGCGGTGCGCGCGGAGCGGGCGGAGGCCGAACGGGCCGACCAGATCCGCGAGTACGCCAAGGAGTGGCGGTCGTGGGCCGGGGTCGCGGTGCTGCTCACCACGATCTGGGGGATCACCTCGATCGCGTCCGGCCAGCTGAACTTCTTCTGGCCGATGTTCCCGATCGGCATCTGGGGCGCGGTGCTGGTCGCGCAGCTGTTCTGGCGCGACGACGACTGACCCGGGACTAGAGTCCTGGCATGCTCGATCCCGGCCGCGTCGACCTGGCTGCGCTGGCCGACGCGCTCGACGACCGGTCGCCCGACGTCCGGTGGTACCTCGACCCGGACACCGGGGCGGTCGCGGCGCACCCCGCGGGGGACCCCCCGCCGGCCGGCGACCGGGTGCTGATCGAGCCGGTGACCAGCCGCGAGTCGTACCGGGACATGTCCGACTTCACCGCGGGCGTGCAGCACCGGCGGGCCGGCGCGCTGCTGGACCGGGCGATCGACGGGCGGGGCGCGTTCCGCCGGTTCAAGAACACGCTGTTCGAGTTCCCCGAGGTCCGCGACCAGTGGTACCGCTTCCGGGACGCCCGCTCCCGGCGCCGCGCCGTCGACTGGCTGGCCACCGCCGGGCTGATCTCCGAGGCCGACGCCGAACGCGTCCGGGCCCGCCATCCCGATCCCGACCCGTCGAACGAGGACGTGCCCGCGGCCGTCGCCGACGATCTCGTCGCGCACTACGGTCCGCGACTGCGGCAGGTGCTGCTGTTCGGCTCGTGGGCCAGCGGCGAGGGATCGGTGGAGTCCGCGATCGACCTGCTCCTGGTGCTCGACGACGAGCAGGCCCCGGTCGACCCGTGGCAGGAGCTCGCCTCGGTGGACGAGGTGCTGTGGCGGCACACCCAGCGCAGCGGGCTCACCATCAGCGCGCTGCCGGTCGGTCAGCGCGAGCTCGCCCGGCCGGACGATCCGACGGTGATCCGGGCCCGCGCCGAGGCGGTGCGCGTGCGATGAGCACCGGCCGGCACCGTCCCGGGATCGCCAGGGCCCGCACCGAGCTCGCGGGCGCCCGGCTGCTCGCCGGGCACGGCTACGCCGACGCGGCGGTGTCGCGCTCGTTCCACGCCGCGTTCCGGGCCGCCGAGACGGCGCTGCTCGTGCTGGGGGAGACCCGGGCCGAGCACTCCGACGTGGTCAGCGCGTTCGTCCGCCGGGTGGTCCGGGAGCGCTCGCTCGACCCGCGGGCCGGGCGGCTGCTCCGCTCGCTGTACAACCGGCGCGGCCTGGCCGACCACTCCGACGTGCCGGCCCCGGCCGCCGAGGCGGACGCCGCGCTGGCCGACGCCGCGTTCGTGATCGACGCGGTCGCGGCCTGGCTCGCGGAGCCCTCGCTCAGCAGCCCGCCGGACCCGAGCAGCGGCACCACCCGGCGGCCGGCGCGGCCGGTCCGCCGGGCCCGTCCGGCGCGGGCCGCCGACTCCTGACCGGGCCCGGACCGCACCGGGTCCGGACCGGACGTCAGAAGAAGTCGCCGCCGAAGTCGCCGCCGCCGTCGAACATGCCGCCGCCGTCCCCGCCGTCGAACCCGCCGGGATCGTCGAAGCCGCCGTCCGCGCCGTCCATGCCGCCGCCGTCCATGCCGTCGGCTCCGGCGTAGGCGGCCTGGTCGGCACCGGCCATCCCGCTGAACAGCGAGGTGAACAGCAGCGCCGATCCGACGCCCCACGCCCCGCCGATCAGCGCGGGCTTCCACCACGGCTCGGAGTACCAGCCGCGCGGCACCGGGCGCCCGGCCACCGTCCCACCGGGGTAGTAGTGGTTGTTGCGGTCGGTCGGCTGCGGCGACGCGCCCAGCGTGCGCCCCTCGACCTCGACCTCGCGCTCCTCGGTGACCGCACCGGCCCGCGCCTGGCCCGGGAGCGGCGGCAGCTCGGGGCCGGGGTCCATCCCCATCGCGGTCCGGGCGGCGCGCACGTAGTACAGGCCCTCGTACGCGGTCTCGGTGACCTGGCGGGTCTGGGGCACGGTCCGCGCCTGCTCCATCTGCGACCCGGCCGCGGTGTAGCGCTCCGCGGCGTCGGCGAGCGCCTGCCGGGACGGCTCGTCGGTCCCGGTCAGCGACAGCACCTGGCCGCCGAGCCGCTCGACCCAGCGGCGGGCCTCGGCCTTCGCGTCGTCGAGCTGCGCGGCCTGGTCCGCCTGATGCCTGCGGACCAGCCAGACCACGGCGGCGACCGCCGCCAGCGCGACGATCAGTGTGAGCAATGCTCCGGTCATATCGGACCTCCCACCCGGGTCAACGCACGAGATGCCCGCCGCGTTCCGGGCGCCGGCTTCAGCGGACGACGTTGACCAGGCGGCCCGGCACCACGATCACCTTGCGCGGCTCCGCACCGGCCAGCGCCGCGACGATCTTCTCGTCGGCCAGCGCCGCCGCGCGGATCTCGTCCTGCCCGGCGTCGGCCGGGACCGTGATCCGGGACCGCACCTTGCCGTTGACCTGGATCGGGTACTCGACGGTGTCGTCGACCAGGTACCGCTCGTCGGCCTGCGGGAACGGCGCGTAGGCCAGCGAGCCGTCGTGCCCCAGCTTCTGCCACAGCTCCTCGGCGATGTGCGGGGCCAGCGGCGCCAGCATCAGCACCAGCGCCTCGGCGACCGGCCGCTCGACCGGCGCGGCCCGCTTGGTCAGCACGTTGTTCAGCTCGATCAGCTTCGCGGCTGCGGTGTTGTAGTGCAGCGCCGGGACGTCCTCGCGGACGCCGGCGATCGCCTTGTGCAGCGCGCGCAGCACGTCCTCGCCGGGCTCGGCGTCGACGACGGTGACCTCGCCGGTCTGCTCGTCGACCAGGTTGCGCCACACCCGCTGCAGGAACCGCTGCGGGCCGACGACGTCGCGGGTCGACCAGGGCCGGGAGGCGTCCATCGGGCCGGTGTACATCTCGTAGAGCCGGAAGGTGTCCGCGCCGTAGCGGTCGCACATCTCGTCCGGCGTCACGACGTTCTTCAGCGACTTGCCCATCTTCCCGTACTCCCGGGTGACGGGCTCGCCGTTCCACGTGAAACGCGGCGTGCCGTCCGGGCCCGCCTCCTCGACGATCTCCTCGGCCGGCACGTAGGTGCCGCGGGCGTCGGTGTAGGCCCAGGCCTGGATGTAGCCCTGGTTGAACAGCCTGCGGAACGGCTCCTCACTGGACACGTGGCCCAGGTCGAACAGCACCTTGTGCCAGAACCGGGAGTACAGCAGGTGCAGCACCGCGTGCTCGACGCCGCCGACGTACAGGTCGACGCCGCCCGGGTCCTCGGTGCCCGGCTGCGCCTCGGACGGGTCGGTGCCCAGCCAGTACCGCTCGGCCTCCGGCGAGACGAACCGCTCGGAGTTCTCCGGGTCCAGGTAGCGCAGGTAGTACCAGCAGGAACCGGCCCACTGCGGCATCGTGTTCGTCTCGCGCCGGTACGCCCTCGGGCCCTGGTCGCCACCGGCGGCGCCCAGGTCCAGCTCGACGTTCACCCACTCCGCGGCCCGGGACAGCGGCGGCTCCGGCTCGCTGTCCGCGTCGTCCGCGGCGTAGGTCTTCGGCGCGTAGTCGTCGACGTCGGGCAGCTCGACCGGCAGCTGGTCGGCGGGCAGCGAGATCGGGCCGTGCTCGTCCCACACGATCGGGAACGGCTCACCCCAGTAGCGCTGCCGGGAGAACAGCCAGTCCCGCAGCTTGTACTGCACGACGCCCTCGCCGGAGCCCTTGGCCGCCAGCCAGTCGATGATCGCCCGCTTGGCGTCGGCGACGCCCAGGCCGTTCAGGCTGATCTCGTCGTTCGCCGAGTTGACCGCGGGCCCGTCGCCGGTGAACGCCTCGCCCGACCAGTCGGCGCCCGGGTCCACGGTGCGCACGATCGGCAGGCCGAACGCGGTCGCGAAGTCCCAGTCCCGCTGGTCCTGCGCGGGCACCGCCATGATCGCGCCGGTGCCGTAGCCCATCAGCACGTAGTCGGCGACGAAGACCGGGATCTCGGCCCCGTTCACCGGGTTGACGGCGTACGCGCCGGTGAAGACGCCGGTCTTGTCCCGGTTCTCCTGGCGGTCCAGCTCGGACTTGCGGGCCGCCTCGGCCCGGTAGGCCGCGACCGCCTCCGCCGGGGTCGCCGCGCCGCCGGTCCACCGCTCGTCGGTCCCGGCGGGCCAGGCCGCGGGGGTGATCTCGCCGACCAGCGGGTGCTCCGGCGCCAGCACCATGTAGGTGGCCCCGAACAGCGTGTCCGGCCGGGTGGTGAAGACCTCGATGCCGGCGTCGGCGTCGCACACGCCGAACGTGACCCGTGCGCCCTCGGACCGGCCGATCCAGTTGCGCTGCATCGCCTTGACCGACTCCGGCCAGTCGACCCGGTCCAGGTCGGCGATCAGCCGGTCGGAGTAGGCGGTGATCCGCATCATCCACTGCCTGAGGTTGCGCCGGAACACCGGGAAGTTGCCGCGCTCGGAGCGGCCGTCGGCGGTGACCTCCTCGTTCGCCAGCACGGTGCCCAGCCCCGGGCACCAGTTGACCGGCGCCTCGGAGATGTAGGCCAGCCGGTGCGAGTCGATCAGCCGGCGGCGCTCGCCCTCGGACAGCCCGGTCCACGGCCGGCCGTCCGGGGTGGGCCGCTCACCGCTCTCGAAGGACGCGCGCAGCTCGGCGATCGGGCGGGCCCGGTCCGCGTCGGTGTCGTACCAGGCCTCGAAGATCTCCCGGAAGATCCACTGCGTCCAGCGGTAGAACGGGATGTCGGTGGTCGAGACCGACCGGCGCGGGTCGTGCCCCAGGCCCAGCTGGCGCAGCTGCTGCCGGTACCGGGCGATGTTCGCCTCGGTGGTGGCGCGCGGGTGCGTCCCGGTCTGCACGGCGTACTGCTCGGCGGGCAGCCCGAACGCGTCGAACCCCATCGGGTGCAGCACGTTGTGCCCGGTCATCCGCAGGTAGCGGCCCAGCACGTCGGTGCCGATGAAGCCGAGCGGGTGCCCGACGTGCAGGCCGGAGCCGGACGGGTACGGGAACATGTCCATCAGGTAGAACTTCGGCTTCTCCGAGCCCGGCTCGCCGGGGCCCGGGGCGTGGAAGGTCTGCTCGGCCTCCCAGAAGTCCTGCCACTTGCGCTCGATCCGGGCGGCCATCTCGGCGTCGTACCGGAAGGCCGGACGGTCGGTTCGGTCACCGGTCGCCGGTGCCGCGCTGGTCTCGGTGGTCATGTCCGCTTCACCTCGGGAAACATGTCGTGACGGCCCGTGCCCGGGGCCCGGAACACGCTGCGACCCCTCCGCACCCGGTGCAGGAGGGGTCGTCGCCGCGCCGGCGTGTCGTGACGGCGGTCTCGCTGCCGACCTCAGCCCGGCGCGGCGCCGGGAAGTCGGTGCTGCCGGTGGGGCAGCCGACGTCGGGCCGCGCACATGTGACCAGGGTAGCCGGGGCGGGCGGGCCCGCTGCGCCGGGTTCTACCCTGGTCACGTGCCCACCACGCTGCGCCTGGTCCTCGCCGTCCTGCTCCTGCTGGCCGGAGCGGTGCTCGTCGTGCTCGCCGTGCTCGGTGCGAGCGGCAGGCTGCCCCGCAACAGGTTCGTCGGTGTCCGCACGCCGAGCAGCCTGCGCACCGCGGACGCGTTCGCCCTCGCCAACCGGGTCGCCGCGCGCCCGCTGGGCGCGGCCGGCCTGATCGGGCTGGTCGGCGGGACCGCGCTGCTGCTCACCGACCGGGGTGGCGCGGCCCCGTGGGTGCTGGCCGTCATCGCGCTGGCCGGGGTGGTCGTCATGGCCGGCCTCGGCGGCTCGTTCGGGGCCCGGGCCGCGGAGATCGCGATCGCCGAGCAGGCCCCCGCGCCGTCCTGCGCCGGTGTCTGCACCGGCTGCGACCTGGTGGCCGGCTGCGGCGGTCCGGCGGAGTCCGACCGGCGGGCCGGGGAGCGCAGCGCGGGCACCGGCCGCTGATCCCGGCGGGAACCCGGATCAGCCCGTCGGCGGGAGCGCCCGCTCGATCTCGTCGGCGGCGGCCGGTGCGCCACCGGCCGCGGCGATCTCACCGGCCATCCAGCTCAGCCGCTCGCGCACCGCGGGATCGGTGCTGACCTGCTGCACCGCCGACCACAGCCGGTCCGGGGTGAGGGTGGCCGGGTCGAGGGTGACGCCGAGCCCGAGCTCGGCGATCCGGTCGGCGTTCGCCCGCTGCTCGGCCATCTGCGGCAGCGCCACCAGCGGGACCCCGGCGGCGGGGTCCAGCCGGTCTCGGCCGCGCGGTCGCCGAGCACCGGGCCGACGAACCGGAATCCCTCGAAGGTCTCCCCGGCGTACTGGAACGCCCGGGGCAGGGTGACCAGCCGCTGGGCCGCGGCGCTGCCCTCGAAGAACCCCCGGACGTCCCGGATTCCCTCCCTGCGCAGGTAGGAGCCATATCTCATCATTGTGGCGAGAAACCGTGGGGCGAGCGGGTTCAGCCGGGTGTAGCGGTTCATCGACCAGTGCCGGTTGCTGACCAGGTTCGGCCAGACCTCCACCGACGGCACCGCCCGGCGGTGCGCCGGCACCCGTCCCCAGATCGCCAGGGGTCCGTCGTGCAGCACCAGATCCGGGGCCGGGTGCCGGGCGAGCAGCGGGACGAGCATGCGGGTCTCGTCGAGCAGGTACCCCATCGCGGACCAGGTGCCTGCCGTGCATCTGCGGCGGATCGGCGAGGCCGTGGGCCTCCCACGTCGAGGGCACCGGCACGACCCGGGCGCCGGTGGCGGCCGGCAGCGCGGCGAACCGCTCCGGGACGAAGCTGGTCACCCGGTGGCCGCGGCGGACCAGCTCGGCGACGATCCCGAGCGTCGGGTTGACGTGCCCGGCGCCGAGCGGCACGTAGTGCGACACGGTGGCCATCGGCGGCCGGGTAGCTCCGCCGGTGCGTCCGCCCCGGATCAGTTCTGCGCGGGGTCCGCCGGGAAGGTGGCGAGCAGCGCGAGCGGGATCCCCTGCCGGCGCAGCACCCGCTCCCACAGCCGGTCGTGCGAGGTCGTCAGCAGGTCGTCCGGGAGCCCCGGCACGACGAACCAGTCGCCGCGGGCGATCTCCCCGTGCAGCTGCCCGCCGTCCCAGCCCGAGTAGCCGGCGAAGATCCGCAGCCCGCGCAGCCGGGGTGCGAGCGGGGCCGGATCGGAGTCGAGATCGACCAGCTGCACCGGGGGCCGGACCGGCATCAGGCCGCTCAGCCCGCGGGTCGACTGCCCGGTGCGCAGCGCGGCGAGGCAGAGCGCGGTCTGCGCCTCCACCGGCCCGCCGACGAACATCGAGCCGGGATCGCTGGTCACCCCGGCCCATTTGGGGAGCACGTCGCGCACGGCGGACCGGCCGGGCCGGTTGAGCACGACGCCGAGACTGCCGTGCGGACGGTGCTCGATCATGTAGACGACCGTCCGGGCGAAGTTCGGATCACCCAGACCGGGGGCGGCGACGAGCAGGCTGCCCGGTGTGACCGGGGGAAGGGCGGCGCCTCGGGTGGCGCGGTGTTCCCGCACGGCGTCAGTTTCGCACCCGCCCCGGGGGTCCGCTTTCGGCACCCGTGTGCAGTAGCGCCACCCGACCGATGGACGCCGGACCGGGCGGTCCCGGGCGGGTCGTCCGGGGCGCTCGGCACCCGGCGCGGACGATCGTGTGTACGGACGTCTGAACGGGGTCACCCGGACCGGGCACGCTCCGTACGTACGTCATAGACAATCGTATATGACGTACGTACAGCTCAGAGGTTCTCGGCCGCCCAGGCCCGCAGCGCCGCCTCGGCCTCGTCCGGCCCGAGCGGGCCCTGCTCCATCCGCAGCGCGAGCAGGTGCTGGTAGGCGCGACCGACCGCCGGGCCCGGCGGGATGCCGAGCAGCCGCATGATCTGGTTGCCGTCGAGGTCCGGCCGGATCGCGTCGAGCTCCTCCTGCTTGCGCAGCTCGGCGATCCGCCGCTCCAGCCCGTCGTAGTTGCGCTGCAGCGCCGCCGCCCGCCGCCGGTTGCGGGTGGTGCAGTCGGACCGGACCAGCTGGTGCAGCCGGTCCAGCAGCGGGCCGGCGTCGGTCACGTACCGGCGGACCGCCGAGTCGCTCCACTCGCCCTTGCCGTAGCCGTGGAACCGCAGGTGCAGGTACACGAGCTGGGAGACGTCGTCGATCAGTGCCTTCGGGTACTTCAGCGCGCGCAGCCGCTTGCGGGTCATCTTGGCGCCGACCACCTCGTGGTGGTGGAAGCTGACCCGGCCGTCCGGCTCCTTGCGCCGGGTGGCCGGCTTGCCGATGTCGTGCAGCAGCGCCGCCAGCCGCAGCGTCAGGTCCGGGCCGTCGGTCTCCCGCTCGATCGCCTGCTCCATGACGACCAGCGAGTGCGTGTAGACGTCCTTGTGCTGCATGTGCTCGTCGGTCTCCAGCTGCATCGCCGGCACCTCGGGGACGACGTGCTGCGCCAGCCCGGTGTCGCAGAGCAGCTCGATCCCGCGCCGCGGGTGCGCGCCGAGGACCAGCTTGGAGAACTCGGCCTGCACCCGCTCGGCGGTGATCCGGGACAGCTCGTCGGCCATCGCGGTCATCGCCGCGGTCACCCGGTCGGCCGGGGTGAAGCCGAGCTGGGACACGAACCGGGCGGCCCGCAGCATCCGCAGCGGATCGTCGGCGAAGGAGCGCTCGGGGAGGTCCGGTGTGTCGAGGACGCCCTGGGCGAGCGCGGCGAACCCGCCGTGCGGGTCGACGAACCGGCGCTCCCCGAGCTCGACGGCCATCGCGTTGACCGTGAAGTCCCGCCGGACCAGGTCGCCCTCGATGTCGTCGCCGAAGCGGACCTCGGGATTGCGGGACCTGCCGTCGTAGGTGTCGGCGCGGAACGTCGTCACCTCGATCACCTGATCGCGGCGGCGCAGCCCGACGGTGCCGAACGCGATCCCGGTGTCCCAGACCGCGTCGGCCCAGCCGCGGACGGCCTCCAGGATCTGTTCCGGCCGGGCGTCGGTGGTGAAGTCCAGATCGCCGGAGTCCCGGTCCGACACCCCGGTGCCGCGCAGCAGCGCGTCCCGGACGCTGCCCCCGACCAGGTAGATCCGGTGCCCGCGCTCGGCGAACCGGGCCGCCAGCTCGTCGGCGACGGCCGGCACGTCGAGCATCTGCATCACGGCGTCCTCCTGCGAGCGCTTCAGCCCCTCCGGGTCCGGCCCGGGGCCGGACTCCCGACCGCCCCGGGCAGCCGGGCGCGGGTTCTGGGCGGAGGTCACGGGACGCGAGGTGACGGACGGCGTGGACACGACCGGCCAGTGTAGGCAACGCGCCCGGGCGGGGCCCGCGGGTACGGGTCCGGGCGGGACGGCGGGCCCGCAGATCAACGGGCACCCGACCGCCGCGAGCCCGATCGGTGACGGCTCGTCGACCCACCGAGATGCCACCGTCTCGTTACCATCGCCACATGTCCACCTCCCGCGGCCGCTCCGGGGGGCGTCGCGCGGGACGCTCGTCCGACCGGCGCCGCCGCCTGCGCACGGTGGACGAGACGTCCGCGGGTGGCCTCGTCGTCGATCCGCGCTCGGGCGCCGCGGCGCTGATCGGCCGGCTGGACCGGCGCGGCCGGCTGCTGTGGTCGCTGCCCAAGGGGCACATCGAGGCCGGTGAGACCGCGGAACAGGCGGCCGTGCGCGAGGTGCAGGAGGAGACCGGCATCATCGGTGAGGTGCTGGCACCCCTGGGCACCATCGACTTCTGGTTCGTGGCCGAAGACCGCCGCGTGCACAAGACCGTGCACCACTACCTGATGCGCGCGCTGGGCGGCGAGCTCTCCGACGAGGACGTCGAGGTCTCCGAGGTGGCCTGGGTGCCGCTCGGCGAGCTGGAGGGCCGGCTCGCCTACGCCGACGAACGCCGGTTGATCCGGCACGCGGCCAACCTCCTGGAGGAGACCGCGTGAGCCGGGTCGCGGCCCTGGTCGCGATCCTGCTCGCCGCCCTCCTGTCCGGGTCGGTGGCACTCCCCGCCCCGGCGCGGGCCCAGGAGCAGCCGGACGTGGCACCGGTCCGGCTGGAGGTCGACGCGATGTCGCCCCGGGTCGTCACCTCGGCCGGGCCGCCGGAGCTCGTCGTCACCGGTTCGGTGACCAACACCGGACCGGATCCGGTGGACGACCTCTCGCTGCGGGTGCAGCGCGGACCCGCGGTCGGCGGCGAGCCGGCGCTGCGCGCGGCGTTCGCCGGGGAGGCCCCGGTGGACGACGCGACGCCGGCGTTCACCGAGCTGGGGCCGGTCGCCCCCGGCGGCTCCGTCCCGTTCCGCTACTCGGTCCGGCTGACCGGTGACCGGGCGGACTCGCTCGCGCTGCCGGGCCCGGGCACCTACCCGCTGCTGGTGAACCTCAACGGCACGGTGAACGGCACCCCGTCCCGGATCGCCGGGATCCGCAGCGTGCTGCCGGTCTCGTCGCTGCCCGGCGCGCCGGCCGACCCGGGCACCTCGGCGACCCCGGTGTCGATGCTGTACCCGATCACCGACGCCCCCCGGCGGATCCCGCCGGTGCCGGGGCAGGTCCCGGTGCTCACCGACGACGACCTGGCGACCTCGATGGCTCCCGGCGGGCGGCTGTACGGCCTGGTCGACGCGCTGTCCGACGGCGCGCCACCCGGCTCGCCGGTCCGCACCGCGCTCTGTCTGGCGATCGATCCCGAGCTGGTGGCGACGGCGGCGGCGATGAGCGGCGGCTACGAGGTGACCGTCGGGCCGGGCGGCGAGACCGCCCCCGGGCGGGGCGCCGCGGCCGCGGCCGAGTGGCTCGAGGCGCTCCGGGGTGCGGCGGCCGGGTCCTGCGTGCTGGCCCTTCCCCCGTCCGACGCCGACCTGGTCGCGCTGGTCCGAGCCGGCCAGGCGGAGCTGGCCCGCACCACCCTCGAACAGGGCCGGGCCGCGCTCGCCGAGCTGCTGGGCACCACCGTCCTGAGCGACGTCGTGTGGCCCGCCGACGGCGTGCTGGACGAGCCGACCCTGGAGGCGCTCGGCGGCGGCACCCGGTTCCTGCTGTCGTCGGACGGCGTGTCCTCCGGGCAGACGTCCGGGGTGGTCCGGCTCAACGACGGTCCCGCCGGTGGGGACCGGGCCGTGCTGGCCGATCCGTTGCTCGCCCAGGCCGCGACCGGCCCGGCCGTCGTCGAGCTGCAGGACGGTGGCGCCGGGGGACTGGCCGGCCAGGAGCTGGCCGGGGCGCTGGCGTTCCGGGCGGGCACCGGCGGCACGGCCGGCCCGGATGGCCCGGCCGGTTCGCTGCTCGTCGCCCCGCCGCACGGCTGGGCCGCCGGCCGGGAGGCCGCCGCCGGGATCCTGTCGGCGCTGACCGCCCTGATCCAGGACGGCAGGCTCGCCGCGGCCGGGCTGCCCGGCGTCGCGGCCCAGGCCGATCCGGCCGCCGAACCGGCCCGGCTGTTCTACCCGGTGCAGGCCGGCGGGGCGGAGATCCCCGGCCCGGTGATCGACACGGTGGCCGACCAGGTCCGGTCGATCGAGGGACTGCGCGGCGCCGCGGAGGCCCGGACCGGGGTCGGCGCGAGCCCGGCCGAGGTGTTCGATCCGCTGGTCCGCGGGACGCTGCGGGCGGCGTCGTCGTGGTGGCGGGCGGACCCGGCCCGGGCCGAGCGGGAGGCCGCGATCGTGGCCGGGCGGATCGAGCAGATCCGGGCGTCGGTGCGGGTCGTGCAGCCGCCGAGCCCGTACTCGCTCGGCACCAGCGACGCGCCGCTGCTGATCACGGTGGCCAACGGGCTGCCGGTCACGATGAACGTCCGGGTGGTGCTGTCCAGCACCACCGGCCTGCGGGTGGCCCCGATCCCGGTGCAGGCGGTCCCGCCGCTGGGCCGGGTGCAGGTCCGGGTGAGCGCGCAGGTGACGCGGTCCGGCCAGTTCGGGGTGGACGCGGGCCTGCGCACCCCGGACGGCGCGGAGCTCGGGCCGGACACCCGGCTCCGGGTCCGGTCGACCGTCTACGGCACCGTCACCGTCTGGCTGACCGGGATCGCCGGCGCGTTGCTGGTGGTGCTGGTGGTGCGCCGGATCGTCCGCCGGGTGCGCGCCGGCAGCGGCTCCGGCGACGCCTCGGGGGGCGGCCCGGCAGGCGGCCCGGACAGCGGCCCCGACGACCGCCCGGACGGCGGGCCGGACGGTGCTGCGGGCCCCCGGGCGGCGGCGCCCAGCGACGCCGGCGGCGAGGCCGCCGCACCCCCCGCCGCGGACCGGGCACCGCCGCGCTGAACGGCGGCCTACTCACCCGCAACGGGTCATCCACGGATCCAGGACGACCGTTCGTCGCATGAAAACGACAGTTCGCCGAATACCGTCGGCTGTGCGGCGAACCTGTCCGGACCCCCGGCCGATGACTGTTCGAGCGGGTCGCGAAGGCGGTCCTCGACTCGTCCGGAAGGGACGGGGTGACGTAGGCTGATGCCCGACGAGACATCAGCGCGCCAGGGGGAGGCGAAGCCGTTGAACGGGCAGATCGACGAGCGCGCTGCCCGTACGGAACTTCACCCGAACCCCCAGGCCGACGCGGCGGGCACGCACCCCTCGCTGGACCCGGCCGGTGCCGTCGATCCGGCCACCGCCACCACCCACGACGGCCGTGAGCAGTCCCCGGCCGCCGACGGCGGGGCGACCGCCCGGGTGCCCGCGCAGACCCGGGCCACCGAGCGGATCCCCGCGGCGCGGGACGCCGTCGGCACCGCGGCGGGCTCCCCGCTCACCGACCGCTACGTGCTCCGCCAGCGGACCGGCTCCGATCCCTCGGCCGGCGCCGAGTTCTGGCGCGCCGAGGACACCGTGCTGCGCCGTCCGGTCGCCGTCACCCTGCTCCGCAGGCTGCCCGCCGACGACCGTTCGGACGATCCGGAGGGCTCGGCCCGGGCCGGCGAGATGATCGTCCGCGCGCTGCGGTCGGGCTGTTTCGAGCACCCCGGCAGCGCGCGGCTGCTGGACGTGCTGGCCCCCGGCACGCACGGCCTCCCGGCCGACGTGCTTGGCGCGGCCGTCGCCGAGTGGGTGCCGGGCAGGTCGCTCGCCGAGACCGTCGCCGACGGGCCGGTCCGGGCGCAGCGGGCGGCGAAGGCCGTCGAGACGCTCGCCGCCGCCGCGACCGAGGCCCACCAGCAGGGCCTGGTGCTCGGCTGCGACCACCCGCAGCGGATCCGGATCACGCCGGACGGCCGCGCGATCCTCGCCTTCCTGCTGCCCCGCCCGTCGGTGTCGGCCGCCGACGACGTGCGCGGGCTGGGCGGGCTGCTGTACACGCTGCTGACCCGCCGCTGGCCGCTCTCGGTCGCCGACGCCGCCCGGGCCGGGCTGGTCGCCGCGGACCGGACCCCGACCGGCCGGCTGCGCTCGCCGGCGCAGCTGCGCCCGGGCGTCCCGCTGGAGCTGGACACGCTGTGCATGGGCGCGCTCGGCCAGGCGGGCGAGGGCGGTCTCGGCCGGGTGCACACCGCGGCCGCGATGCACCGGATGCTGGCCGACGTCGTCGCCGAGCACGCGGACCAGGCGTTCTTCCCGCCGGTGCACGACGGCGCCCCGTCCGATCCGGACGACGTCTGGCAGGACTCCGATCGGCTCCCCGACACCCGCAACGATCCGCAGCGCCGCCGGAACCTGCGGGTCGGCCTGGCCGTGCTGGCGATCGGCGTGCTCATCGTGCTCGGCTACCTGGGCATCCAGGTGGGCGCGCTGTTCGGCGGCTCCAGCACCCCGCCGGTCGTCATCCCGCCGGCCGCGACGGCGCCGGTCCAGCAGGGCCAGGCTCCGGCCGCGGTCGCCGCCCCGGTGCAGGACGTGTCGGTCCAGGTCTTCGACCCGGCCGGGGACGGGGACAACGCCGCCACCGTCGACCGGGTGGTCGACGGCGACCCGTCGACCACCTGGAGCACCAGCCGGTACTTCCAGCAGTTCCCGGCGCTCAAGCCCGGGATCGGGATCATGGCGTCGTTCGGCTCGCCGGAGCCGGTGAGCCGGCTGACGATCGACTCGGCGAGCGCGGGCACCGTCGTGGAGGTGCGCACGGCGCCCACCGCGGACGCCACGCTCGGGCAGACCGATCTCGTCCGCACCGTGACCCTGGAGCAGGGCGAGACGGTCGTCCCGCTGGACGCCGCCGAGCCGACCGGCCACGTCCTCCTGTGGATCACCGGCCTCGGCCCCGGCAACCAGAGCGAGATCGGCGAGATCTCCTTCGAGCGGGCCGTCCAGTAGCCCACCCCGGCAGCCCGCCGTTCGCAGCCGCGAACGGTACCGGCCGGACGCCGGTGGCCGGACCCGCACCGGACCTACCGTGCGCCGGTGCCCACCGTCGACCGGTCCCCGCGGCCCGCCGCGCCCGACCTGGACGAGGTGTTCCGGGCGCACGCCGACCGGCTCTGGTCGGTCGCGCTGCGCATCCTCGGCGATCGGGCCGACGCCGAGGACGCGGTCCAGGAGGCGTTCCTGGCCGCGCTCCGCTCGTCGCACTTCCGGGGTGAGGCCGCCCCTGGGACCTGGCTGCACCGGATCCTGGTGAACGGCTGCATCGACCGCATCCGGGCCCGGGCCCGGCGCCGGGACGCCGACGATGCCGGCGCGGCCGTCGTCCGGGACCCGGCCGGGCCGCTGGTGACCCGGCTGACGGTCGACGACGCGCTCGCCGTGCTGCCCGTCGAGCAGCGGGTGGCGGTGGTGCTGGTGGACGGCCTCGGCTACCCGGTCGCCGAGGTCGCGGAGATCTCCGGCGTCGCGGACGGAACGGTGAAGAGCCGCTGCGCGCGGGCCAGGGCCCGCTTGGCCGCGGAGCTCGGGTGCCTGCACGAGGAGGACCGATGAGCACGCCCGGAGAGCCTTATCGCCACACTGACACGAATCAGTCGGAGAGTTCTCGTCGGACCGACGAGCACCCGGATCCACCTGCTGAATGTCACATCGACGATAACGTTGCGGTGCGGGTGCGGCTCGTGGCGGCCCTCGGGCCGGTCCCGATGCCCGACGACGTCGCCGGCCGGATCCGCGGGCGGCTGCACGACGAGCTCACCGGCGGCACCCGCACCCCGC
>NZ_BAAAJK010000018.1:21907-303426 GCF_039526905.1 Pseudonocardia kongjuensis
CCCCGGCCGGTCGCCCACCACCCGCCCCGGTCGGCCGCCGCGACCCCGGAGCGCCCGGCTGCTCGCCGCGGCGGGCTCGGTCGCCGCGATCGCCGTACTCGCCGCCCTGCCCGCGTTCCTGCGGGCGTCCGCGGACCGGCCCGGCCCGGCCCCCCGGCCGGTCGCCGCCGACACCCCGGAGGCACTCCGCAGCGCCGCGCCGGGCGCCGGGGCCCCCGCCGGGCCGCTCGCCGATCCCGGGCGCGTGCGGGACTGCCTGACCGCCGCCGGCGCCGCCGACCCGGACGCGCCGCTGCTCGCCACCCGGCCGTATCCGGTGCAGGGTGAGCCCGGGGTGCTGCTCGTCCTCGGCACCCCCGAGCCCGGCCGGCTGCGGCTGCTCGTCGTCCCGCCGGACTGCGGCCCGGGCAACGGCCGGGTGCTCCTGGAGGGCCGCGCTCCGTGACCGTTGCGGGACCGATCGGCCGGGCTCCGGTTCGCGCCCGGAGCACCGGGAATGCCCCTGTCTAGGATCTCGTTCGAGAGAACAGACAGCTACGACGCGGGGCAGACCCCCGCGGGCCCCGTCATCGCGCAGCCCGCACGGGCAGCGCCAGGAGGGATCGGTACCGGTGAGCACCCATGACACCGTGCACAACCTGATCATCATCGGCTCCGGCCCGGCCGGCTACACCGCCGCGGTGTACGCCGCACGGGCCCAGCTGGCACCGCTCGTCTTCGAGGGCAGCCAGTTCGGCGGGGCGCTGATGACCACCACCGAGGTCGAGAACTACCCCGGCTTCACCGACGGCATCATGGGCCCCGAGCTCATGGAGCAGATGCGCGGCCAGGCCAAGCGCTTCGGCGCCGACCTGCGCGCGCAGGACGTCGACGAGGTCTCCCTCGAGGGCGAGATCAAGGAGGTCCGGGTCGGGAAGGAGACCTTCCGCGCCCGGGCCGTGATCCTCGCGATGGGTGCCGCGCCGCGCTACCTGCACGTCCCCGGTGAGCAGGAGCTGCTCGGCCGCGGCGTCAGCTCCTGCGCGACCTGCGACGGCTTCTTCTTCCGCGACCAGCACATCGCCGTGATCGGTGGTGGCGACTCCGCGATGGAGGAGGCCACCTTCCTCAGCCGGTTCGCCGAGACCGTCACCGTCGTGCACCGGCGCGACGAGTTCCGGGCCTCGAAGATCATGCTCGAGCGCGCCCGGAACGACCCGAAGATGCGCTGGCGCACCAACACCGAGGTCACCGAGGTCACCGGCGACGGCTCGGTGAAGCAGCTGCAGCTGCGCGACACGGTGACCGGCGAGACCGACACGCTCGACGTGACCGGCATGTTCGTCGCGATCGGGCACGACCCGCGCAGCCAGCTGGTCCGCGGCCAGGTCCCGCTCGACGACGAGGGCTACGTGAAGGTGCTCGACCGCAGCACCTACACCGACCTGCCCGGCGTCTTCGCCTGTGGCGACCTGGTGGACCACACCTACCGGCAGGCCGTCACCGCGGCCGGGTCCGGCTGCTCGGCCGCCATCGACGCCGAGCGCTGGCTGGCCGGGCACCCGATCTCGCCCGAGCTGGCCTGCGGCGGCTACGGCGACGCGCCCGCCGAGGAGGTCGCCCGGGCCGCGCACTGACGCCCCGGCACGACCACCCCACCCACCACCCGACCCGTTCCGACCGAAGGAGAAACCCATGGCCAACACGATCGACGTCACCACCGGTTCGTTCGACCAGGACGTCCTCAAGAGCGACAAGGCCGTCCTGGTCGACTTCTGGGCCACCTGGTGCGGCCCGTGCAAGATGGTCGCCCCGGTGCTCGACGAGATCGCCGGTGAGCACGCCGAGAAGCTCACCGTCGCGAAGCTCGACATCGACGCCAACCCGGAGGTCGCCCGCGACTACCAGGTGATGTCGGTGCCGACGATGATCCTGTTCAGCGGCGGCAAGCCGGTGAAGCAGATCGTGGGGGCGAAGCCGAAGGCCGCCCTGCTGGCGGATCTCTCCGACCACATCTGACGATCACTCGCGCGCGTCTAGCGCATCGAGATCACGCTGCGTGTCCCGGTTGATCACAACCGGGACACGCGCGTGTACGCCCCGCTGCACTACCCCGCGGCCCGGGCAGGGCACAATGGTCGTCGGCCGTCGCCCGGTTCGACCGGGTGCGACCAACCGACAACGGGGCGCCACACGGCGCCATCGACTGCGAGCGAGGGGTGCATGCAGCTGCTCCGGCGCGGGGACTTCGGTCCTGCTGTTCTCGAGGTCCGGGTGACGCTGCAGCAGCTCGGTCTGCTGCCCGAACTGCCGGCGGACTCCGCGTCCCGGCATCAGTTCGACGACGCCATGGACCACGCCGTCCGGGTCTTCCAGCAGAGGCGTGGCCTGATCACCGACGGCATCGTCGGCCCGGACACCGCCCGCGCGCTGCGCGAGGCCGGGTGGACGCTGGGCGACCGGATGCTGTCGTTCACCCTCTCCACCCCGACCACCGGTGACGACGTCGCGATGCTGCAGGAGCGGCTGCTCGAGCTGGGGTACAACTCCGGCCGCCCGAGCGGTCTGTTCGACCAGCAGACCGAGCAGGCCCTGATGCGCTTCCAGCGCGACTACGGCATGGTCCCGGACGGCGTCTGCGGGCCGGAGACGCTGCGCGCGCTGCGCCAGCTCGGCCGCAAGGTGACCGGCGGTCGTCCGCACCTGCTGCGCGAGCAGGAGCTGCTGCGCCGGGCCGGGCCCCGGATGCGCGGCAAGCGGATCGTGATCGATCCGGGGCACGGCGGGAACGACCGCGGCGTCGAGGTCGCCGGCGTCACCGAGGCCGACCTGATGTGGGACCTGGCGCACCGGCTGGTCGGACGGATGTCCGCGACCGGCATGGAGGCGCTGCTGTCCCGGCCGGAGAGCGGGAACCCGCCGGACGCCGATCGCGCCGAGTTCGCGAACGAGGTCGGCGCCGATCTCGTCGTGTCGTTGCACACCGACGCGAGCTTCAGCCCGAACGCCCAGGGGCTGGCGACCTACTACTTCGGCAACGGCTCCGGCACCACGTCGAACGTGGGGGAGGCGCTCGCCGGGCTGATCCAGCGCGAGCTGCTCACCCGGACGTCGATGCTCGACTGCCGGAGCCAGACCTGCACCTGGGAGCTCGTCCGGCGGACCCGGATGCCGGCCGTCCGGATCGAGACGGGCTACCTGACCCACCTGGGGGACCGGCGCAAGCTGCTCGATCCCGGCTTCCGGGACGTGGTGGCCGAGGGCATCCTCGTCGCGGTGAAGCGGCTCTACCTGCTCGGCCAGGACGACCAGCCGACCGGGACGTTCACCTTCAACGACGTGCTGGCCCGCGAGTACGGCAGGGACCAGATCAGGGCCGTTTAGGCCCATTCCGACGTTTCCCGGCCCCGCACACCGGGGCCGCCCCGGAAGTCGATCAGCGGCGATCTCAGGAAGCCCTGAGATCGCCGCTGACGTGTGTTCAGGCCCCGTTCGACGCCTGGCAGCGGCCGGCCCGAACGGGGGTCTTCGTCGCGACCGGCGCCGGGGCCTGCATCGGGATCGTCACCGTGTTGAACAGCTGTTCGAGAGCGGCCTCGACATCGGACTTCCATTCGATTCCGGAACGGAGCTCCATCCGCAGTCGCGGCCACCTGTGGTGCGGGCGGACGGTCTTGAACCCGACCGACCGGAGGAAGTCCGCCGGCACGACACAGTCGGCCTCGGTCCCGGGACGGGCGTCACCGAACGCCTCGACGGCGCGGACGCCGCGGCGTACCAGCTCCTTCACGACGGCCTGTGCGAGCGCGCGGCCCAGCCCCTCCCCGGAGAACTCCGGCAGCACCTGCATCGTCGTGAGCAGCACCGCATCGGCGCTGACCGGGCCGGTCGGCATCTCGGTGGCCCGGGGGACCGAGGCGGGCGGGGCGAACAGCACGTACCCGGCGGGGGCGCCGCCGACGTAGACGACCCGGCCGCAGGATCCCCACTCGAGCAGGACCTCGGACAGCCAGGCTTCCTTCTCCAGATCGGTGGTGCCGTAACCGTCGGCCTGTTCGGCCAGCTTCGGAGACAGTTCCCAGTAGACACAATTCCGGCAGCGCTTGGGCAGATCACCCAGATTGTCCAGATTGAGCGCGGCCACATGCCAGGACACGGATCGAACCTCCGGCTGTCGTCGTCGCGCGGGACTCGCGCACATCCGCGGAACGATCGGCCCCGGAGATCGTCCCCCGAACCGGCGCAACAGCCCCCGTCGCTGTATCCGGTCCCCGCAATGGACCCGGCGATCCGCCTGCCCCGAGGGTAAGCGGAATTCGGCGCCACCGTCACCCCGGAAAGGCCCACCGGTCCCTCCGTGACGACGAAGGGCAAGCCGATCACCCGTCGTGGTTACACTCGGCCGACCATTCATCTCGTCGAAGGGGAGCACCCCGATGGCCTCGCCCGATCGTCCGCAGCAGCCCGACGCCCGCCGCACCGCGGCAGCGGCGGCGGCCGCAGCGGCAGGGGAGGGCGTCGTGCCGGCCCCGCTCCCGGACGGGTCCGCGGCGCCGGCGCTGCTGCCCCCCACCGAGCGCTTCGCGGCGCGTACGGCCGGGATGACGGCGTCGGAGATCCGGGCGCTGTTCGCCGTCGCGAGCCGGCCGGAGGTGGTGTCGCTGGCCGGCGGCATGCCGAACCTCGCGGCGCTGCCGCTGCAGTCGCTCGCCTCCGAGGTCGCCGAGCTGGTCGACGTCGACGGGATGACCGCGCTGCAGTACGGCTCCGCGCAGGGCGTGCCGCAGCTGCGTGAGCAGATCTGCGAGGTCATGCGCGAGGAGGGGATCGAGGGCGACCCGAACGACGTCGTGGTGACGGTCGGCTCGCAGATGGCGCTCGACCTGCTCACCCGGATCTTCGTCGACCCGGGCGACGTCGTGCTGGCCGAGGGACCGTCCTACGTCGGCGCGCTGGGCAGCTTCGCCGCCTACCAGGCCCGCGTCGTGCACGTCGCGATGGACGAGCACGGGCTCGTCCCCGCGCTCCTGCACGAGGCGCTGGAGTCGTTGTCCCGGAAGGGCATCACCCCGAAGTTCCTGTACACGATCCCGAACTTCCACAATCCGGCCGGCGTGACGCTCGCCCACGAGCGGCGCCCGCAGATCCTGGATCTGTGCCGCCGCTACGGCGTCATGGTCATCGAGGACAACCCGTACGGGATGCTCGGCTTCACCGGCGAGGTGCATCCCGCGCTGCGGTCGTTCGACCCGGACGTGATCTACCTCGGGTCGTTCTCGAAGACGTTCGCGTCCGGCCTGCGGGTCGGCTGGGCGCTAGTCCCGCCGCTGGTCCGCGACCGGCTCGTGCTGGCCGCGGAGTCGGCGACGCTGTGCCCGCCGAGCTTCACGCAGATGCTCGTCTCGCGGTACCTGTCGCATCACGACTGGCGCAGCCAGATCAAGACGTTCAGCGAGAACTACCGGGAACGGCGCGACGCGATGCTGGCCGCACTCGAGGCGCACCTGCCGGAGGGGTGCAGCTGGACGGTGCCGGACGGCGGGTTCTTCGTCTGGCTCACCGTGCCGGCCGGCGTGGACACGAAGGCGATGCTGCCGCGCGCGGTGACCGCACGGGTCGCGTACGCGTCCGGAACCGGCTTCTACGCCGACGGGTACGGCAGCCGGCAGCTGCGGTTGTCGTTCTGCTTCCCGACGCCCGAGCGGATCACCGAGGGGGTCCGCCGGCTGGCGGCCGTCCTGGAGGCGGAGCTCGACGTGGTGCGCACGTTCGGCACGCCGGACCGGCCGGAGCTCAAGCGGGGCTCGGACAATCCGGCGCCCGACACGACCTGACCGTGTTTCACGTGAAACGCCCCGGACCGGAAGGTCCGGGGCGTTCCCGTCTCCGGGGCATGGAGCAGAATGCCCGGGTGAGCGATCGAACGGTGGCCGTGCTGGCCGGAGGTCTGTCCCACGAGCGCGAGGTGTCGCTGCGGTCCGGCCGCCGGCTCGCCGGCGCGCTCCGTGCGAACGGCGTGGACGTGCGGGAGTGGGACGTCGACGGCGCGCTCCTCGGCCGGTTGAACGACGAGCGCCCGGACGTCGTCGCGGTCGCACTGCACGGCGGCGAGGGGGAGAACGGGGCCGTCCAGCAGATCCTGGAGCTCCTGCACATCCCGTTCGTGGGCACGCCGTCGGGAGCCTGCCGGCGCGCCTGGGACAAGCCGAGCGTGAAGGCGGAGCTGGTCCGCGCCGGGCTGACGACGCCGGACTGGGTGGCACTGCCGCACTCCACGTTCCGGGAGCTCGGCGCGCAGGGAGTGCTGAGCGCGATCGTCGAACGGCTGGGCCTCCCGCTGGTGCTCAAGCCGGACCAGGGGGGATCGGCGCTGGGCGTCCAGGTGGTGCGTGACGCCGCCGAACTCCCGGCCGCGATGGTGAGCTCGTTCGCCTACGCCGACACGGTGCTCGCCGAGCGGTTCGTGAGCGGGACCGAGGTCGCGGTGTCGGTCGTGCACGACGGCGCCGAGCCGCGTGCGCTGCCCGCCGTCGAGGTCGAGGTGCCGTCCGGCTTCTACGACTACACCTGCCGCTACACGCCGGGGGCGGCGAGCTTCCACTGCCCGGCCCGGCTCCCGGACGATGTCCTGGCCACGCTGGCGGAGACCGCGCTCGCCGCACACCGCCTGCTCGGCATGCGGGACCTCTCGCGCACCGACGCGATCGTCGACGACGAGGGGCGCGTGCACGTGCTGGAGATGAACGTGTCGCCCGGCCTGACCGACACCTCGCTGCTCCCGACCGCGGTCACCGCCGCCGGTTCGGACCTGGCGACCGTGTACCAGGCGTTGGTGGAACGGGCGGCCTCCCGCCCGGGCTGAGATGTTCCACGTGAAACCGGTGGATGTGGGCGCGCCGGTTTCACGTGAAACCCGCGCGGCGTCCGAGCTGGCGCGGGCGACCGGACTCCGGGCCGCGCTGCGATCCCTCGGGCAAGGGCCAGGGCCAGGGAGCAGCGGCTGGTCCGGACGTCGATCCGGCATCCACCGGCGCCCGGGGAGCCAGGGGAGCGCGCCTCCGGCGGTTCTCGGGTGCGCCGGGCCGGGCCGCGACCCGTCCCTTGCCGCCGAGTTCGCGGCGGGCCGGACCGCACGCCGGCCGGCGCGGTGGGTCGGCGCGGATCCGGCCGGTGCGCAGGCAACCGGGAATCGCGCCCGTGACCGCGGCTCGCAGCACCGACCCGAGCTGAGTCCGGAGCCACGCGGAGGCGGGGCCGCGCGTGGGTGGCCCGGCGCGGCACCGGAATCGGCGCTCGCGGGCGGGATCGGGGAAGGGCAGGCCAGAGCCCCGGGCGTGCCGAGGCGGAGCCCCGCGCCGAGGCGGTGCCCCGGGTGCTGGGGCGGAACCTCGGGTGCCGGGGCGGAGCCCGACCCACCGGAGTGGAGCCCGACCACCGCGGAGGAGCCGGACGCTCCGGGGGACGGGATCCCGGGCACGCCGGCTGCGGAGCGCAGGGAGCTCAGCTGCCGACTCCCGCGCTCCGAGGTGCGGTCGGCGCACACGAGAGCAGGGCCGAACGCGTCAGCGCGGAAGCCGGACACGCCGGAGCGGGGTCCAGCGCTCCGAGGCAGAGCCAGGCACGCGAGAGCTGAGGCCGAGCACACCGGCGCAGAGCCCGCACACTCCGAGACAGAGCCCGGGCAGGCCGACGCGGACCCGAGCCTGCCCGCCGCACCCCGCACGCTCCGAGACAGAGTCCGGGCACCCGAGCGCGGAACCCGCGCACTCGGTGGCGGAGCACCGGTACGCCAGCGCGGACCCCCAGCACGCCCGTAGGAACCCCACGCACTCCGAGACAGAGCCCGGTACGCCAGCACGGAGCCCCAGCACGCCAGCACCGACCCACGCACTCCGCGGCAGAGTCCGAGCACGCCGACGCAGAGCCCCGCCACGCCGGCGCGGCCCCCGAGCACGCCGGTGCGGACCCCGGACACTCCAGGGCAACCGCCGACCCTCCGGAGCGGAGACCCAACACCCCGAGGGTCGCCAGGACACCCATCCCGCGCAGCCGCGGCGACCGTCGTCCCGCCCACCGGGTGCTCGCCCCGGGCCGCTGAGCAGACGAGGCCCGGCCCGCTCCGCGAACGCACTCCGGCCGAAGCACCGATGCCCGGGCCGGCGCGCACCGGTCCGGGCTGAGCAGACACGACCCGGGGGAGGGGAACGCCGGGGTGCCTCGGGAACAGCAACGGCGTGGCGCCGGCCCCCGAGCGCTGTACCCCGACTCGCCTCGGCCCACACCCCCGCAGCCCGTCGCTGTTCGGGCCGACCGTGTCACCGCGCACCGCCAGGCGGCCGGCAGCTGCCGACCCGGACCGTGCCGCCGACGGAACCCGCGCCCCACCCGCGCGGAACAGCGGCTCAGTCCGCCCCTGGCCACGCCCGGCACCCTGCCGGGGTGATCGTGCGGCGACCCCGGCGCCGGCCGCCCAGCGGCCGATCTGGGGCGCCCTCAGATCCCGGCTGCCGGGCGAACCAGGGGAGGGGTCAGCCCTGGTCGCGCAGCCCCATCATGCCGGTGATCCGCTCGAGGTCCTCCACCGAACCGAACTCGACGACGATCCGGCCCTTCCGCTGACCCATCTCCACCTTGACCCGGGTGTCGAAGGTGTCGGAGAGCCGGTCCGCCATGTCGGTGAACTCGGGCCGCTGCACCCCCTGCTTGCGGGTCCGCGGCTCGCGCGCCGGGCCGTCCTGCCGGGCGAGCACGACGGCCTCCTCGGTCGCTCGGACCGACATGCCCTCCGCGACGATCCTCGTCGCGAGCTCCTCCTGCCGGCCGGCGTCCTCCAGGCCGAGGAGTGCCCGGGCGTGCCCGGCGGACAGAACGCCCGCGGCGACCCGACGCTGCACGGTCACCGGGAGCTTGAGCAGCCGGATCATGTTCGTGACGACCGGGCGGCTGCGGCCGAGCCGGTCGGCGAGCTCGCCGTGGGTGACCCCGAACTCGGCGAGGAGCTGCTCGTAGGCGGCCGCCTCCTCGAGCGGGTTGAGCTGGACGCGGTGGATGTTCTCCAGCAGCGCGTCGCGGAGCATGACGTCGTCGCCGGTGTGCCGGACGATCGCGGGCAGCGTGTCCAGGCCGGCCCGCTGGGCGGCCCGCCAGCGGCGCTCGCCCATGATCAGCTCGAAGTCGCGGCCGGCACGGCGCACCACGATCGGCTGGAGGAGCCCGAACTCGCGGATCGAGTGCTCCAGCTCGGCGAGCTGCTCCTCGTCGAACTGGGTCCGCGGCTGCTTCGGGTTCGGGACGATCCGCTTCAGCGGGATCTCCCGGTACTCGGCACCGCCGTCGACGACCGAGGTCTCCGCGTCGGTGCCGTCCCGGCGCGCGGACCGGTCCGGCCGGTGCAGCGGGGCGCCGGCGGCGCTCGCGGGGCCCGGGCCGTCCTCGGCCGGTGCGGTGGGGATCAGCGCGGCGAGGCCGCGCCCGAGGCCACCCTTGCGTTCGGCCATCTCAGCGCCCGCCCGCACGGTAGGCGCCGGAGGCCCCGTGCTCGGCGATCTCGCGGGCGGCGTCGACGTAGCTCATCGCGCCGCGCGAGCCGGGGTCGTACTCGAGCACGGTCTGGCTGTAACCGGGTGCCTCGGAGACCTTCACGCTGCGCGGGATGACCGTGCGCAGCGCCGTCGGACCGAAGTGCTGGCGGACCTCGGAGGTGACCTGGTCGGCCAGCTTCGTCCGCCCGTCGTACATGGTCAGCAGGATCGTCGAGACGTGCAGCGCGGTGTTGAGGTGCGACCGGACCAGGTCGATGTTGCTGAGCAGCTGGCCGAGCCCCTCCAGCGCGTAGTACTCGCACTGGATCGGGATGAGCACCTCGGAGGCGGCGACGAGCGCGTTCACCGTCAGCAGGCCGAGCGAGGGCGGGCAGTCGATCAGCACGTAGTCGACGTCCAGCTTGTCCAGGTGCTCGTCGGCGAGCGCCTGGGACAGCCGCGACTCCCGGGCCACCATGCTGACCAGCTCGATCTCGGCGCCGGCCAGGTCGATGGTCGCCGGCACGCAGAGCAGGTTGGGTGACGCGGTGCTGGTGACCGCGGCCTCCTCGAGCGGGATCTCGCCGAGCATGAGCTCGTAGACCGAGGGCGTCCCGGTCCGGTGCTCGACACCCAGCGCGGTACTCGCGTTGCCCTGCGGGTCGAGGTCGATCACCAGCACGCGGATCCCGTGCATCGCCAGTGCGGCGGCCAGGTTCACGGTGCTGGTCGTCTTGCCGACGCCGCCCTTCTGGTTGGCGACGGTCAGGACACGGCGTTCGGCCGGCCGGGGCATGCTGTGCCGATCCGGATGCAGCACGCGGGCGGCACGTTCGGCCTCGTCCGCGATGGGGGTCCAACCGAGACTCACGCGCGGCCCTCTCTCCGTCGATTCCCCTGGTGATGTTTCACGTGGAACAGCCGAGGACGGTGTCCTGCTCATCATCGCCGTTGTTTCCTCCGGTTGCGGCGGGGCGCGCCGATACGCGGAATCTCGACCACCGTGGTCAGCGGATCGACGACGCCGGCACCGCACTCGTGGATCCGGGCGTCGCCGCCCCCGAGGAGCCGGACCGCGTCCACATCGCGCGCGATCTCCTCCGGAGCGGAGGCACCCTTCAGCACCAGCATCGCACCACCGGTCCGCAACAGCGGGAGGCACAGCCCCGCGAGCCGGGCGAGTGGCCCGACCGCTCGGGCGGTGACCACATCGGCGCCCTCCCATCGTCGCAGAACGGAAGGCTCCTCGGCACGCCCCCGTTCGACGGCGATGTCGAGACCGAGGTCCGAGACCACCTCGTCCAGCCAGTCGACCCGGCGGGCGAGCGGCTCGACGAGCACGATCCGCAGGTCCGGGCGGGCCAGCGCCAACGGTATCCCGGGCAACCCGGCGCCGGAGCCGACATCGACCACTTTCGCGTCCGGCGGTACCACCTCTGCGAGCACCGCGCAGTTGAGGACGTGCCGGTCCCACAACCGCTCCCGCTCGCGCGGCCCGATCAGCCCGCGCTCGATCCCGGACGTCGCCAGGTGCTCGACGTAGCGGACCGCCGAGGGCAGTCGCTCGCCGAACACCGACGCGGCGACGTCCGGGGTCGGCACCCCGTCGGCACTCACTTCGTGTGGACGACGACCTGCCGGCGCGGCTCCTCGCCCTCGCTCTCGCTGATGACGCCCTTCACCGTCGCGACCGCGTCGTGCACGACCTTGCGCTCGAACGGCGTCATCGGACGGAGCCGGACCGACTGCCCGGACTGCTTGACCTCGCGCGCGGTCTCCAGACCCAGGTCGGTCAGCTCGTCGCGGCGGCGCTTGCGCCAGCCCGCCACGTCGAGCATCAGCCGGCTGCGGCTGCCGAGCTGCTGCTGCACCGCGAGCCGCGCGAGCTCCTGCAGGCTCTCCAGCACCGCACCCTTGTCACCGACCAGCTTCTCCAGGTCGGTGTCGCCCTCGGCGCCCTCGATGCTGACGATGGCGCGGCCGCCGTCGACGTCGAGATCGATGTCGCCGTCGTAGTCCAGGATGTCGAGCAGACGCTCCAGGTAGTCACCTGCGACGTCGCCCTCCTGGATCAGCAGCTCGTCACCGGACGGCTTGTCCTGGACGCCGCCGTCCTGAGCAGTGGTGGACACGGGATCTCCTCTCGCTGGGGTGGGCAGGTGCGCGGCGCCGGGCCCGCGCGGCGGTGGGGTCCGCCGGGGCCGCGGGGCGCCGCGGGTCGGTCAGCGGCGCTTGCCGCGCTTGGACTTCGTTCCCTGGCGGCGCTGCACGGGCTTCGCCCCCGGCTTCTTGCCGCCGGAACCGTTGCCGTTCTTCGCGACGCCGTTCGTGCCCGCACCGTTGCCCGAGCCGTTCGCGCCGGAGCCGTTCGGTGTGGAGCCGTTCGGCGACCCGCCCTCGGCGGAGGCACCGTCCGAGCCCTGCGCGGAATCGGCCTCCAGCGGCTCGTCGGCGATCCGGCGGACGTCCTGCGCGGTGCCCTTCCCGTCCTTGCGGACCGGCTTCTGCCCCGGACGCGGCGCGAGCGCCTTGGCGGACTCGGTCGCCTTCTGCTCCTTCTCCGCCTCCTCGGCGTCGATCCGCTTGTAGACGACCCACTGCTGGCCGAGCGTCCACAGGTTGTTCGCGACCCAGTAGAAGAGGACGGCGAGCGGCAGGAACGGCGCACCGACGACGACGCCGATCGGGAACACGTAGAGCATCAGCTTCTGCATGATCTCGGCCTGCGGGTTCGCCGCCGCGGTGCCGGCCGCGATCTGCGCCTGCTGGCGGGCGACCGAGTGCCGGGCGGTGACGTGCGTGAAGATGCCGGCCATGATCATCAGCGGGACCATGACGATCCACTGCGAGACCAGGTTCCCGCCCAGGTCGGCGACCGACGAGGTGTTCTGCAGCGGCCAGATCGCGGCGCCGAGCTTGGAGCCGAAGAAGTCGGAGTCGACGAACGACGCGTTCTCCGCGGCGTTGAACACGTAGTTCTCGGTCTTGCCCGGCTTGAACTCGCGCAGCACGTGGAACAGACCGATGAAGACCGGGATCTGCACCAGGATCGGCAGACAACCCATGATCGGGTTGGCGCCGTTCTGCTGCTGGAGCTTCTGCATCTCCGTGGCGAGCTTCTGCCGGTCGTTGGCGTACTTCTTCCGGAGCTTCTGCATCTCCGGCGCCATCTCCTGCATCTTGCGCATGGAGCGGACCTGGCTGACGAACGGCTTGTAGAGGATCAGCCGCAGGGTGAAGACGAGGAACACCACCGACAACGCCCAGGCGACACCGCTGTCGTCGCCCAGCACGAAGCCGAACACCTTGTGCCAGACCCACATGATGAAGCTGACGGGGTAGTAGATGAAGTCCAGCACGGGTGTGTTGCTCCTCGGGGTCTCGGGTCGGGCACGCTGTGCGGCGGGCCGCGCCGTCTGGAGGCCTTCGGTTCAGGACGGGTCGGTGGACGCCTGGCCGGGTTCCCGGCCGGTCCGCGGTGTTCCGCGAGGTCGCCGGGGTGGCACGGGGTCCCACCCGCCAGGGTGCCACGGCCCGCAGCGCAGCAGTCGCCACGCGGTGAGCCCGAGGCCCCGGACGAGCCCGTGGGTGCCGAGCGCCTCGACGGCGTAGGCACTGCAGCTGGGGTGGAAGCGGCAGCTGGGCAGCAGGTTCGGCGAGATCCAGACCTGGTACCAGCGGACCATCGCCATCGCCACCCGGGCACCGAGCCCCGCGGGGGGTGCCGGCGGGTCGCCGCCGTCGGGGCAGCCGGGACCGCGGGCGGCGGCTTCGCGCTCCTCGCTCACCACGTCCTCCTCGGCTACGGCAGCGCCGTCGGCGCAGCGGCGGGCTTCCGGGCGTCCGGCTGTGCGGACCTCGGCCGGCGCGGACGGCTCGCCGACCGCAGCGCGGAGTCCAGGTCCGCGCCGAGCTCGGCGGACGTGGCGGTGCCGGCCGGCGGCAACGCCCGTACGACGAGTGCCGCACCGGCCGGGAGCGTGTCCAGCCGGTCCGCCACCAGGTGCCGCAGACGACGGGTCACCCGGTGCCGGACGACCGCGTTGCCGACCGCCTTGCTCACGACGAAACCCGCCCGCGGCGAAGCGTGCTCGGGCACGCCGCCGGGGCGGGTCGGGTCGAGATGCACCACCAGCCTCGACCGCCCGGCACGTCGGCCGTTCCGGATCGTCGAGGCGAAGTCTGGCCGGCGGGTGAGCCGGGCGTGTGCCGGCAACACGGCGCTGGCCGGTCGGGGTGCCGGCCGTCAGGCCGAGACGTTGGTGCGCCCCTTGCGGCGGCGCGCGGCGAGAATCGCGCGGCCGGCACGGGTGCGCATGCGCAGCCGGAAACCGTGCGTCTTGGCCCGGCGGCGGTTGTTCGGCTGGAAAGTACGCTTGCTCACGGTCGGCTCTCCTGGTCGGCGGCTCGCAGGCGCCCTGCGACGCCGATGATCTCTACGGTCACTGGCACTGGTTCGTGGGCCACCGGCCGCCACGCTGCCCGCGTGCGAACGGGTGCGCGCTGGACGTACGTCATGCACGTCCTGACCAGTGTCCGAGTGTCAAGGGTACGCAGCGCGTTTCGAGGGGGTCAAACCGCCCCCGGACCGGCCGCCCCCGGGGCACCGGGGCGGGCCCCGGCTGCTAGCGTCCCCTTTCCCGCTGCTCCGTGGCGGGCGTAACGATCGTCCGCACCAGGACCGAGCCCACTGACGACCCGTCCGGCGGCCCCGCCGCGAGCCGGGCGGAGCGTGCTGCGTACCTTTACGCACAAGTGTGGACAACTCTGGGGATACATCTGCCCGCAGGTGCAGCGGACGCGTCCGAGCGAGTGAGGGCAGGTTGGTCCGGGGGGAGCAGCCGCGGACGGCGGCCGAGCGGGAAGGGGAACCGCGGATGACCGACCAGCCGGGCGATCTCGGCCGGGTCTGGAACCGGGTCATCGCCGACCTGTCGGGTTCCTCGGCGGAATCCGGCGCCCCCGCCCTGTCCCCCCAGCAGCGCGCGTTCCTCCGGCTCACCCGGCCGCTCGGACTGCTCGACGGCACCGCGCTGCTCGCCGCCCCCTCCGAGTTCGCCAAGGACGCCATCGAGCGGATCCTGCGCCGTCCGATCAGCGACGCGCTGGGCAGGCACCTCGGCGTCTCGGTCAACCTGGCCGTCGTCGTCGACGCCTCGGCGGCCTCCGGCGGCACCGAGGTCCCCGATCCGCCCGGGTTCGGTCTCGCGCGGAGCGGATCGGCGGGCGACAGCGCCCGGGACACCGGTGCCGTCGACCGGTCCGGCCCGCAGGCCGGGGAGCCGTCCCCGCGGACCGAGGAGCCGGACACCGGCACGGCCGTGGCGACCGAGCCCACCGCCGGCGAGGTGGCCGCCGAACCGGACCGGGGTCCCGCATACCCGGCCGATCCCGCCCCGGTGTCGCCCGGCGGCTGGGCCCCGCAGGCCACCCAGCCCGATCCGCCGGCCCGGGACACCGGCGGCACCGCGTGGCCCGCCTACACCGCGCCGCAGGCCGGTGACCCGGTCGCGCCGCGCTCGCAGACCCGGCTCAACGAGCGGTACACCTTCGACACGTTCGTCATCGGCGCGTCGAACAGGTTCAGCCACGCCGCCGCGGTCGCCGTCTCCGAGGCTCCGGCGCGGGCCTACAACCCGCTGTTCATCTGGGGCGAGTCCGGGCTGGGCAAGACCCACCTGCTGCACGCCGTCGGGCACTACGCCCAGCGGCTGTTCCCCGGGATGCGGGTCCGGTACGTCAGTACCGAGGAGTTCACCAACGACTTCATCAACTCCCTGCGCGACGACCGCAAGGTCGCCTTCCAGCGCCGCTACCGCGACGTCGACGTGCTGCTGGTCGACGACATCCAGTTCCTGGAGGGCAAGGAGGGGACGCAGGAGGAGTTCTTCCACACCTTCAACACCCTGCACAACGCGAACAAGCAGATCGTCGTCTCCTCCGACCGGCCGCCGAAGCGCCTCGAGACGCTCGAGGACCGGATGCGGACCCGCTTCGAGTGGGGGCTGATCACCGACATCCAGCCGCCCGAGCTGGAGACCCGGATCGCGATCCTCCGCAAGAAGGCCGCCCAGGACCGGCTCGCCGTGCCCGGCGAGGTGCTGGAGTTCATCGCCGAGCGGATCGAGCGCAACATCCGCGAGCTCGAGGGCGCGCTGATCCGGGTCACCGCCTTCGCGTCGCTGAACCGGCAGGCCGTCGACACCCAGCTCGCCGAGATCGTGCTGCGCGACCTCATCCCCGACTCCGCGGCCTCCGAGATCACCGCGCCGACGATCATGGCGGTGACCGCCGAGTTCTTCAGCGTGACGCTCGACGACCTCTCCGGGCCCGGCAAGACGAAGGCGCTCGCGCAGGCCCGGCAGATCGCGATGTACCTCTGCCGCGAGCTGACCGACCTGTCGCTGCCCCGGATCGGGCAGACCTTCGGCGGCCGGGACCACACGACCGTCATGCACGCCGACAAGAAGATCCGCAACGAGATCTCGCTCCGGCGGAAGACCTTCGAGCAGGTGCAGGAGCTGACCGCGCGGATCAAGCTGCGCGCCCGGCACTGACTCCGCGCCGGCCCCGCCTTCGCACCGGCGGCACCGGCGGGCACCGGCGTCGCACCTCTACTCATGGCGTCGCGATCGCGACTCATGGCGTCGCACCCGCGCGCCCGCGTCCGCGCCCGGCGCCGGGTCGGGTCGGAGCCGCACCCCGTCCGTCGCCGGGGGCACGACCCCGCGACCGGACCCCGCGACCGGACCCCGCGACCGGACCCCGCGACCGGGCTCTGCGACCGGACTCCGCGTCCGGACTCCGCGAGCCGCCCACGCCGGCCCCGAACCCCGCGGCCAGGCGGCGGGACCGAGGGCCGACGAGCCGCACCGGCCGAGTTGTCCACCGCCCGCCCCCACGATCCACAGCGCCGCGGACGCCGGGACCGCCGCGCGACCCCGGTCACCGGCCGCGCCGGGACCGATTCCGTCGCACCCACACGGTTACCAGCCCTCAGACGGCCGCTGAGGCCCGTTCCCGGCCGTCCCGGGATGATCAGGTACCCCGGCGACGGCCCGCTCCGGCGCCCGGAGCCGGCACACCCTGATCCCGATCGGGTCCGGCGTGCCGACACCGGCGTGTCGCTCCCACGACTTCCGCTCGCCGTCCGGTAATGGGCGCTGGGCGCACGGCCACCCGAGCAGGTGATCATCCGCGCCGACCGGGTCGTCACCCTCCGTCGACCGGTTTGTGGCGCATGAGGCGAATGTGGGTTCAGAGCGCAACGTCAGGGTGCCGCTCGCCCTGCGGTCTCCATCACCCTGGGTCCACGATCCACCACGTTTCCACCCACATCTGGGGACAACTCTGTGGATGGACCGCGCCGGGCCCGTGGACGGATGCCCCACGATCCGTGGACAACTCCCCCCGGAACCCGGGATGGATCGGGGACGGATGGGTGGACGGGCCGTCCGTCCACCGCCGCGGGAAGCTGTCAACGGGTGCCCCCACCGTCACGTCCCCAGTCGACGCGGCCTGCTGACCAGCGCCGATGAGGTCCATCCACACTGTGCACAGCCCTTACTACTACGTCTGTTTTTCTCTCCTTCTTCTCTACTACTCAAGAAGAGGCGTGTGGAGCGACCCGGACGGGGTCCCTCCACGGGCACACCCGGTCGCCGCCCGTCCGGCCGGTGACCGCCGGGGCGGCGTGGAAACTGTCGGTGGGAGGCTCTACCGTGAGCGTCCCGGCGAACCCCGGGTCCCGATCCCGCAGCAGCCGCCCGGTGGCGGCACGGCACCACCGCAGCGGGGGAGGGCACCGGTTCGCCGTCGCACCGCCGTCCCGCCGGCGGTCCGGGCCCGGCGACGGGCAGCGGGCCGAGGCGCTACCGGGGAAGGTTCTCGATGAAGTTCCGGGTCGAACGCGACGTCCTAGCGGACGCGGCTGCCTGGGTGGCGCGCAGCCTTCCGGCGCGCCCGCCGGTGCCCGTGCTCGGCGGAGTCCTCATCCAGTCCGACGGCGAGGCCGCCGAACGGCTCACGGTCTCCGGCTTCGACTACGAGACCTCGGCCCGGGTGGAGCTCGACGCCACGGTCGGCGAGCCGGGTCGCATGCTGGTGTCCGGGCGGCTGCTGGCCGACATCACCCGGGCGCTGCCGTCCAAGCCGGTCGACCTGGTGGTCGACGGGGCGCGGGCCACGATCAACTGCGGCAACAGCCGGTTCAGCCTCCCGACGATGCCGGTCGAGGACTACCCGCAGCTGCCCGAGATGCCGCAGCGGGCCGGTTCGGTCGCCGCCGACGCGCTCGCCGCGGCGGTCGCCCAGGTCGCCGTCGCGTCCGGCCGGGACGACACGCTGCCGATGCTGACCGGCGTCCGGCTGGAGATCGAGGGATCCCAGCTGACGCTGGCCGCGACCGACCGGTTCCGGCTGGCCGTGCGCGAGCTCGAGTGGGTCCCGGAGGACGCGTCGATCTCGACCGCCGTGCTCATCCCGGCGAAGACACTCGCCGAGGTCGCCAAGACGCTCGCCGGCTCGGGCACCGTCGAGATCGCGCTGTCCGCCGGCGACGGCATGCTCGGCCTGACCGGCGGCGGCCGGCGGTCCACCAGCCGCCTGCTCGACGCCGAGTTCCCCCGGTTCCGCCAGCTGATCCCGGCCGAGCACACCACCGCCGTCGAGCTGGACGTGGCGCTGCTGGTCGAGGCGATCAAGCGGGTCTCGCTGGTCGCCGACCGGGTCGCCCAGATCCGGCTCGAGTTCGGCGAGGACGGTCTGCGGCTGGCCGCCGGCGGCGACGACGTCGGATCGGCCGAGGAGGAGCTCCCCTGCGCGCTGGACGGGAATCCGCTGACCATCGCGTTCAACCCGGGCTACCTGCTCGACTCGCTCGGCGCGCTGCACACCGACCGCGCGCAGCTGACCTTCACCACGCCGAACCGGCCGGCGCTGGTCCGGCCGGTGCCGAAACCCGCGACCGACGACGCCGAGGACGCACCGTCCCCGGAGAAGTCCGGGTACCTGCACCTGCTGATGCCGGTCCGGCTCCCCGGCTGAGCCCGCGCACCGCAGGCACCACCTCCCCCGCCCGCCGGCCGGCGGGGCGGAACGGGAAGACTCGGCCCCGGCGTGATCGACGCCGCCCGCCGGCTCCACGACGCGACCGGTGGCACGGACGGAGGAGCTCACTGTGCAGATCGGTCTGATCGGACTCGGCCGCATGGGCGGCAACATGCGGGAACGGCTGCGCGCCGCCGGCCACGAGGTGATCGGGTTCGATCCCCGGCCCGAGGTCAGCGACGTCGCCTCGCTGCCCGATCTGGCGGCCGCGCTCGACGCACCGCGCACGGTGTGGGTGATGGTCCCGTCCGGCGAGCCCACCCGGAACACGATCGCCACCCTGGCCACCGTGCTGGGCTCCGGTGACCTGGTCATCGAGGGCGGCAACTCCCGCTACACCGACGACCGGCCGAACGCCGCGCTGCTCGCCGAGCACGGCATCGGCTACGTCGACTGTGGCGTCTCCGGCGGGATCTGGGGCAAGGACAACGGCTACGGCCTGATGGCGGGCGGCGAGGACGAGCACATCGCCCGCGCCATGCCGGTCTTCGACGCCCTCCGGCCGGAGGGTGCACGCGAGGAGGGCTTCGCGCACGCCGGCCCGGTCGGCGCAGGCCACTTCTCCAAGATGGTGCACAACGGCATCGAGTACGGCCTGATGCAGGCCTACGCCGAGGGCTTCGAGCTCATGCAGGCCAGCGAGCTGATCACCGACGTGCCCGGCGTCATCCAGGCCTGGTCGCGCGGCACGGTGGTCCGCTCCTGGCTGCTCGACCTGCTGGTCGCCGCGCTGAAGGACGATCCCGACCTGGACGGTCTCGAGGCGTGGGTCGACGACTCCGGCGAGGGCCGGTGGACCATCGAGGAGGCCATCGACCACGCCGTGCCGCTGCCGGTGATCTCCGCCGCGCTGTTCGCCCGGTTCTCATCCCGGCAGGACGAGTCCCCGGCGATGAAGGCGGTGGCCGCGCTGCGCCAGCAGTTCGGCGGGCACGCCGTGAAGCGCTCCGGCCCGGCCGGTGCACCCGGTGACAAGGCGGGTCCGGCGTCCGCGGCGGGAGGCTGACCGCTCGGTGTACCTCAGGCGGTTCTCGGTCACCGACTTCCGGTCCTGGCCGGAGGCCGAGCTGGAGCTCGACCCCGGCGTCACGGTGCTGGTCGGGTCGAACGGCGCGGGCAAGACGAACCTGGTGGAGGGCGTCGGGTACCTCGCCTCGCTCGGCTCGCACCGGGTCACCTCCGACGTCCCGCTGATCCGGCGCGGTGCCGAGCAGGCGGTCGTCCGCGGCGAGGTGCACCATCACGGCCGCATGCTCGGCGTCGAACTGGAGATCAACTCCGGGAAGCAGAACCGGGCCAGGGTGAACCGTTCCCCGGTCTCCCGGCCGCGGGACGTCCTCGGGATCCTGCGCAGCGTGCTGTTCGCGCCGGAGGACCTGGCGCTGGTCCGCGGCGACCCCTCGGAACGACGCCGGTTCCTCGACGAGCTGCTGGTCGCCCGCTTCCCCCGGTACGCCGGCGTCCGCTCGGACTACGACAAGGTGCTCCGCCAGCGGTCCGCCCTGCTCAAGTCGGCGAAGCCGGCGCTGCGGGCCGGGCCGCGGGGGAGGTCGCGGCCGCGCGCCGAGGCGCCCCCGGCCGACGACCTGCCCGACGACCTGACCACCCTCGAGGTGTGGGACGGGCACCTCGCCCGCACCGGCGCCGCGCTGCTCGCCGGCCGCCGTGAGCTGGTCGTCGCACTCGCGCCGTACGCCAGGGAGGCCTTCGCGCAGGTCGCCCCGTCGTCGGACCCGATCGGGCTGGACTACCGGTCCAGTCTCGGCACGGACGGGGTGGCGGACCTGCCGTCGTCGGCCGGGGACCTGGAGGCTCTGCTGCTCGCCCGGCTCGCCGACGTCCGCCGGCAGGAGATCGAGCGCGGGGTGTGCCTGGTCGGCCCGCACCGCGACGAGCTGGAGCTCGCGCTCGGCGAGGGCCCGGCGAAGGGGTACGCCAGCCACGGCGAGTCGTGGGCCTTCGCGCTGGCGTTGCGGCTGGCGTCCTACCGGCTGCTGCACGCCGACGACGTCGAGCCGGTGCTCGTGCTCGACGACGTGTTCGCCGAGCTCGACGCCACCCGCAGGCGGGCCCTGGCCGGGCTGGTCTCCGGGGCCGAGCAGGTGCTGGTGACGGCCGCCGTCGCCGAGGACGTGCCGCGCGAGCTGGACGGCGCCCGGTTCCACGTCGGGGACCGGCGGGTCGTCCGCGAACCGGACGGGGGAGCGGCATGACCGTTGCAGCGACTCCCTGTCGCAGATATCTCGACCGCATCACGGCGACCTGGGGACAAGCCTGTGGATTCTGTGGATAACTCCGGAGCGGCGGGGAACGGGCGGCGCCGCGGCACCTCGAGCCCCCGGACACGGCGTCGTGACGGCGGGGCGAACGGTCCGCGTCTTGGGGATGGACGCCCCGGCGAAGATCCGGCCGCCGATCACGGCCCGGTCACGGGCGGCGGGGTGCCCGGCGAGCAGGGTGATCTCCTGGCGGGGGAGCGGGCCGGTCTGCGCGGCGCCGATCTCGCCAGGGACGCACTGCGTGCCGCCCGGGAGGCGACCGCGCGCAGGGCGGACGAGCGGGCCGAGGAGGCCCGGCCGAAGCTGCGGGTGGTGTCCGGGAAGGGCAGGCGCCGGCGCTGGTCCGGCTCCGGGCCGGACGACCGGGACCCGCAGCCGTTCGGCCGGGTGGTGTCCCGGGTGTCGATGGACCGGGGCTGGTCGTCCCGGCTGACCGACGCCACCGTCCTCGGCCGCTGGCCGCAGCTGGTCGGCCCGGACGTCGCCGACCACTGCATCCCGGTGTCGCTGCGCGACGGCGAGCTGACCCTGCAGGCCGAGTCGACCGCGTGGGCCACCCAGCTGCGGACGCTGCAGCGCCAGCTGCTGACCCGGCTGTCCGCGGCGGTCGGCCCGGACGTGGTGCGCCGGATCCGGGTGGTCGGCCCGAGCGGGCCGAGCTGGCGGCACGGGCCGCGGCACGTGCGGGGCCGCGGCCCCCGCGACACCTACGGCTGACCGCGGCCCGCCCGGCCGCCGCCGGAACCGTCACGGGCAGCCACGAACGGTCCGGCCGGGCCGCCGGCCGCCACCGGACGGGGCACCGGCCGGACGCGCCGGTGACCGGGCGTCGGCGCCGGACGGCCGGCGGCGCCGGAAACGTTCCGTGCGTATGACGGCCCCGTGACCGGCACGAGGGTGCGGATCGGGTCAGGAGTCGGACCGACCGGGCCGGGCCGCTCACGTCGCCGGTGAGCGCGAGATGACACGGCCGCGGCACCGTTCGACCCCGGGTCGGCACGGAACATCCCGCAGCGGAAGCCGTTCGCCCGTCTGTGACGGTTCTAGGCGGGTCCTGACCGCCTTTCTGTCGGTGCCGCCGGGTAGACTTGTGGGGTGTTCCCGGGTGGCTCCCCTGACATGAACAGAGCGCCCGGTCGGTGGAACCGGATCGACGGTCGTCGCGCCCCTGCGGCGTCTGCGGATCGTCGGCGGTTCACGTGGCGAGGAGAACCAGCTACTCGTGGCTCAGGACAAGGCAGCGAAGAACGCCTACGGCGCGTCGTCCATCACGGTCCTCAAGGGGCTGGAGGCGGTCCGCAAGCGGCCCGGCATGTACATCGGCTCCACCGGTGAGCGGGGCCTGCACCACCTGATCTGGGAGGTGGTGGACAACTCGGTCGACGAGGCCATGGCCGGTCACGCCACGAAGGTCGTCGTGACCCTGCAGGCCGACGGCGGCGTCCGGGTGGAGGACGACGGGCGCGGCATCCCGGTCGAGATGCACCCGACCGAGAAGAAGCCGACCCTCGAGGTCGTCCTCACCAGCCTGCACGCCGGCGGCAAGTTCGACGACAAGTCCTACGCGGTGTCCGGCGGTCTGCACGGCGTCGGCGTGTCGGTGGTGAACGCGCTGTCCACCGCCCTCGACGTCGAGGTCCGCAAGGACGGCGTGATCTGGAAGCAGCACTACGACCACGCCCGGCCCGGCGAGCTGATCGAGGCCGGCACCACGAAGAAGTCCGACACCGGCACCACGATCACCTACTGGGCCGATCCGACGATCTTCGAGACGACCAGCTACACGCTGGAGACGATCCGGCGCCGGCTGCAGGAGCAGACGTTCCTCAACAAGGGCCTGACCATGGTCCTGCGCGACGAGCGCCGGCCGGAGAAGGCCGCCGAGCTGCTGCCGTCGAGCGACGGGGTGGACGAGGACGGCAACCCGGCCGAGGTCGTGCCGGTCGTCGACGCCGACGAGGAGCCGGACGCCGAGGGCTACGTCGCGAAGCCCAAGGAGTACGTCTTCCACTACCCGAACGGGCTGGAGGACTTCGTCGCGCACCTGAACAAGTCCAAGGACCCGATCCACCGCAAGATCGTGTCCTACACCGGCGAGGGTCCCGGCCACCAGGTCGAGGTCGCGATGCAGTGGAACTCCGGCTACTCGGAGTCGGTCTACACCTTCGCGAACACGATCAACACGCACGAGGGCGGCACCCACGAGGAGGGCTTCCGGCACGCGCTGACGGCCACCGTGAACCGGTACGCCCGCGACAAGAAGCTGATCAAGGAGAAGGACCCGGCGCTGTCCGGCGACGACATCCGCGAGGGTCTCGCCGCGATCGTCTCGGTGAAGATCTCCGAGCCGCAGTTCGAGGGCCAGACGAAGACCAAGCTGGGCAACACCGAGGTCAAGTCGTTCGTCCAGCGGGTGTCGAACGAGTGGCTCGCGGACTGGTTCGAGCGCAACCCCACCGAGGCGAAGACGATCGTCAACAAGGCGGTCTCCTCGGCCCAGGCCCGGCTCGCCGCGCGGCGGGCCCGGGAGCTGGTCCGCCGCAAGAGCGCCGGCGACATCGGCGGCCTGCCGGGCAAGCTGTCCGACTGCCGCTCGCGCGACCCGGAGAGCTGCGAGCTCTACATCGTCGAGGGCGACTCCGCCGGCGGCTCGGCGAAGGCCGGCCGCGACTCGATGCACCAGGCGATCCTGCCGATCCGCGGCAAGATCATCAACGTCGAGAAGGCGCGGATCGACCGGGTCCTGAAGAACACCGAGGTCCAGTCGATCATCACGGCGATGGGCACCGGCATCCACGACGACTTCGACCTGGCGAAGCTGCGGTACCACAAGCTGGTGCTGATGGCCGACGCCGACGTCGACGGCCAGCACATCCGGACGCTGCTGCTCACGCTGCTGTTCCGGTTCATGCGGCCGCTGATCGAGAACGGCCACGTCTTCCTCGCCGCCCCGCCGCTCTACAAGATCAAGTGGGGTGGCCGCGGGTCGGAGCCGGAGTACGCGTACTCCGATCGCGAGCGCGACGGGCTGATCGAGGCCGGCCGGGCGGCGGGCAAGAAGCTGCCGAAGGACGAGGGCGTCCAGCGGTACAAGGGCCTCGGCGAGATGAACGCCAAGGAGCTGTGGGAGACCACGATGGACCCGTCGAACCGGCTGCTGTACCAGGTGAGCCTGGACGACGCCGCCACCGCGGACGAGCTGTTCTCGGTGCTGATGGGTGAGGACGTCGAGTCCCGCCGGTCGTTCATCACCCGCAACGCCAAGGACGTGCGCTTCCTCGACGTCTGATCGGACATCTGATCCAGACGGACGTATGAACTCACAGGAGACTTCGTGACGGACACGATCGATCCCGCGGCCCCGGCCGCGGGCGGCGGCGAGGGCGGCGGTGGCGGCCGGGTCGAACCGGTCGACATCCAGCAGGAGATGCAGCGCTCCTACATCGACTACGCGATGAGCGTGATCGTCGGGCGGGCGCTGCCGCTGGTGGAGGACGGCCTCAAGCCGGTCCACCGCCGCGTCCTGTACTCGATGGGCGAGAACGGCTTCCGGCCGGAACGGTCGTACGTCAAGTGCGCCCGCGTCGTCGGTGACGTGATGGGCAACTACCACCCGCACGGCGACTCGGCGATCTACGACGCCCTCGTCCGGATGGCCCAGCCCTGGTCGATGCGCTACCCGCTGATCTCCGGGCAGGGGAACTTCGGCTCGCGCGGCAACGACCCGGCGGCCGCCATGCGGTACACCGAGTGCCGGCTCTCGCCGCTGGCGATGGCGATGCTGCAGGACATCGACGAGGAAACCGTCGACTTCCTGGACAACTACGACGGCAAGACCCAGGAGCCGGTCGTCCTGCCGTCCCGGGTGCCGAACCTGCTGATCAACGGCAGCTCCGGCATCGCGGTCGGGATGGCGACGAACATCCCGCCGCACAACCTGCGCGAGGTCGGGGACGGCGTCGTCTGGGCGCTGGAGAACCCGAACGCCACCGACGACGAGCTGCTCGACGCGCTCATGGAGCGCATCAAGGGCCCCGACTTCCCGACGCACGGCCTGATCGTCGGGCGGGACGGCATCGAGTCGGCCTACCGGACCGGCCGCGGCTCCATCCGGATGCGCGCGGTCGTCGAGGTCGAGGAGGACACCAAGGGCCGGACCACGCTCGTGGTCACCGAGCTGCCCTACGTGGTGAACCCGGACAACCTCATCGAGTCGATCGCGACCATGGTGCGCGACGGCAAGATCGCCGGGATCTCCGAGGTCGTCGACGAGTCGTCCGACCGGATCGGCATGCGGATCGTGATCACGCTCAAGCGGGACGCGGTCGCCAAGGTCGTGCTGAACAACCTCTACAAGCACACCCAGCTGCAGCACAGCTTCGGCGTGAACATGCTGTCGATCGTCGACGGCGTGCCGCGCACGCTGCGCCTGGACCAGGTCGTCCGGCACTACGTCCGGCACCAGATCGAGGTCATCGTCCGGCGGACCCGCTACCGGCTGCGCAAGGCCGAGGAGCGGGCCCACATCCTGCGTGGTCTGGTCAAGGCGCTCGACGCGCTCGACGAGGTCATCGCACTGATCCGGGCGTCGGCCACGGTCGACGTCGCCCGGGCCGGCCTGATCGACCTGCTCGACGTCGACGAGATCCAGGCCCAGGCCATCCTCGACATGCAGCTCCGGCGGCTCGCCGCACTGGAGCGGCAGAAGATCATCGACGAGCTGGCCGAGATCGAGCTCGAGATCGCCGACTACCAGGACATCCTGGCCCGCCCGGAGCGTCAGCGGGCGATCGTCCGCGACGAGCTCCTGGAGATCGTCGAGAAGCACGGCGACGACCGCCGCACCCGGATCGTCGGCTACGACGGCGACGTCACCGACGAGGACCTGATCGCGGTCGAGGACGTCGTCGTCACGATCACCCGGACCGGCTACGCCAAGCGCACGAAGACCGACCTCTACCGGGCGCAGAAGCGCGGCGGCAAGGGCGTGCAGGGTGCCGCGCTGAAGCAGGACGACATCGTCGCCCACTTCTTCGTCTGCTCCACGCACGACTGGATGCTGTTCTTCACCAACCGCGGGCGGGTCTACCGGCTCAAGGCCTACGAGCTGCCCGAGGCGAACCGGACGGCCCGCGGCCAGCACCTGGCGAACCTCCTGGCACTGCAGCCGGAGGAGGAGATCGCCCAGGTCATGCAGATCAAGGACTACCAGGCACGGCCGTATCTCGTCCTCGCGACGCGAAACGGGCTGGTGAAGAAGTCGCGGCTCACCGACTTCGACTCCAACCGGACCGGCGGCCTGATCGGCATCAACCTGCGCGACGACGACGAGCTGGTCGGCGCCGTGCTCTGCTCCTCCGACGACGACCTGCTGCTCGTCTCCGCGGAGGGACAGTCGATCCGGTTCACCGCCACCGACGACGCGCTGCGCCCGATGGGCCGGGCGACGTCCGGCGTGCTGGGCATGCGCTTCAACAGCGGTGACCAGCTGCTCGCGCTCGGCGTGATCCGCCCGGACACCTTCCTGCTGGTCGCCACCACCGGCGGCTACGCGAAGCGCACCCCGATCGAGGACTACCCGGTCCAGGGTCGTGGCGGGAAGGGAGTGTTGACGCTCCAGTACGACCGTCGCCGTGGCACGCTGGTCGGTGCACTCATCGTCGGTATCGACGACGAGCTGTACGCGATCACCTCCACCGGCGGGGTCATCCGGACCTCTGCCCGCGAGGTGCGGAAGGCCGGCCGGCAGACGAAGGGAGTCCGCCTGATGAACCTGGGCGAGAGCTCCACGCTGCTGGCGGTCGCCCGCAACGCGGAGGAGACCGAGGAGGACCCGGGCCAGCAGGCGTAGGCGATCGCGGGTGGCCGGTCGGCGTGACCGGCCACCCGCGCCGTCGACCGGCCGGGGTCGTCTGCAGGACTGCAGCGACGACAAGCGAGGAGAGCTCCAGCTCGTGAGCACCGACGACCGCACCCCGTCGTCGCCGGACGAGGGCCGCACCGTCGCCACCGACGCGGACCAGCCCGGCGTCCCGGCTGCCGAACCGGCCCCCGAGGCCGGCGACACGACCCCGGCGGCACCGTCCGCGGACCCGCAGCCCAGCCCGGTCCCGCGGACCGAGCCCGTGGCGGAGGAGCCCGCCGCGGTCGATCCGGCCGGCGCCTCCCCGCCGCCATGGCGCCGGGTGCCGGACCCGAACGAGCAGCCCCGCGAGGCGGAGCAGCCGACCGTGGCGGACTCGCTGCTGAGCGAGGCACCCACGGCGTTCCTCACCGCGCCGGGTGCCGGCGGCACCGCCACCGCGGTCCGCGAGCCGGAGCAGCGGGAGGCCACCGGCACCGAGGCGCCCCGCGCGTCGGTCCGCAACCGCCCGCCGCGTCAGGCGCTGCTGCAGCTCAAGCGGTTCGACCCGTGGTCGGTGCTCAAGATGGCGCTGGCGCTGGCGGTCGTGCTGTGGCTGGTGTGGATGGTCGCCGCGGGCGTGCTCTACGGCGTGCTCGGCGGGATGGGCGTGTGGGACCGGCTCAACGGCACCTACGCCGATCTCGTCACCGGCCAGGAGGAGACCGGCGGTGCGCTGATCAGCGCCGGCCGGGTGTTCGGGCTGGCGGCCGTCGTCGGTGCGGTGAACAGCCTGCTGTTCGCCGTCGCCATCACGATCGTGGCGTTCGTCTACAACGTCGCCGCCGACCTCGTCGGCGGCGTCGAGGTCACCCTCTCCGAGCGCGACTGAGGGCCTGTTCCGCACGGGATCCGGCGGGTCCGCGGGGAGGACCCCGCCGGTAACCCGCTCGACCCCGTGCGGTACTGTTCCTCCTGTCGCAAGGGCCTATAGCTCAGTTGGTTAGAGCGCATCGCTGATAACGATGAGGTCGCTGGTTCAAATCCAGCTAGGCCCACACCTCCCGCCTCCGAAGTACTCGTGAGGAGACCGTCGATGAAGAAGCTGCTCGTTCTGGCCCTGGTGGCCGGCGCCGCGTACGTCGGCTGGTCCCGCCTCCGGGGCGTCGGGTCCGACGATCTCTGGCACGAGGCCACGACTCGCTGAACCCGTCCACCGGGTACGGTGGTGCGCACCCACCCGGGGACGTAGCTCAATTGGCAGAGCACCGCCTTTGCAAGGCGGGGGTTAGGGGTTCGATTCCCCTCGTCTCCACCATCTGACCAGCAGGTTCGCTCCTGTTCCGGTCGTTCAAGATCGTCTGACTGCGGAAATGACTGCGGGATGATCGCAGCATGGGCAGTGCTTCGCGGTCACGCCGTCAGCAGGGCAGCATCCGTCGGCGCGGCAACTCCTTCCAGGTGTCGGTCTACGCGGGCGACGACCCCGTCACGGGTAGGCGCCACTACCTGACCGGGTCGAGCACCGACGAGGCCGAGGCGAAGCGCATCCTGCGCCGCCTCGTGGCTCAGGTGACCGAGCAGCGGCACTCGAAGACCCGGGCAGATCTCCGGACGACGATCGAGGCGTGGCTCGGCACGCACGAGCTGGAGGACACGACCCGCGAGACGTACCTCGGGTACGCCGACCGGCACATCTACCCCGTCCTGGGCGCCGAGCCTCTGGGACGGGTCACTCCGCATGCCCTGGAGCGGTTCTACGCCGAGCTACGACGTTGTGGCGCCCGGTGCGACGGCCGGCCTTTCGTCGAGCATCGGGTCGAGGGACCCCACGAGTGTCGGGAGGTGCGGCACAAGCGCCCGCCCGGCCGGCCTCCGGCGGGCGGGTATCCGGCGCACGACTGCACGAAGACGGGCTGCACCGTCGTCGAGTGCCGGTCGCACACATGCAGGCCGATGGCCGCGGCGACCGTGAGGAAGATCCACTTCATCATCCGTGGCGCGCTCGCCGCTGCGCTGCGGTGGGGGTGGATCAACTCGAATCCGGCCGAGCTGGCGCGGATCCCGAAGGCGCCGGCGCCGGATCCGGACCCGCCGACCTCTGTCGAGGCTGCCGCTCTGATCGCCGCCGCGTGGGCAGAGGACGTCGAGTGGGGGACGTTGGTGTGGGTGGTGATGGTGACAGGCTTGCGGCGGGCCGAGCTGCTCGCGCTGCGGTGGACGGACGTCGAACTGGACGCCGGGACCCTGACGATCCGGCGCAATCACGTGCGGGTCACCGGTCGGAGCATCGAGAAGGACACCAAGACGCACCGGTCGCGGCGGATCGCCGTCGACGATGCGACGGTCGAGGTGCTGCGCGAGCACCGCGCCCGGTATGAGGAGCGGTGCCGGGCGGTCGGCACCGAGCCGACGCCGTCGGCGTACCTCTTCTCGTACTCACCGACCAACGACCGGCCCTGCGATCCCAGCGGGATCACGCACCGGTACGGGCGGATGTGCACGCGGCTCGAGATCAGCAGCCACCTGCACGCGCTCCGGCACTACTCCGCGACGGAGCTGCTCAGCGCCGGGGTCGACCTGCGGGCCGTAGCCGGACGCCTCGGACACGGTGGCGGCGGAGCCACCACGCTCCGGGTGTACGCCGCTTGGGTTGCGGAGGGCGATGAACGCGCTGCCGAGATTCTTGGGAGAGGAATGCGCCGACCCTCTTGACAGGGCGCTCATTTGGGGCTGGGATTGCGCTCCCGCAAGTTCGCTGGTCTCCTCTTGGAGGTGCGGCGAAGGATGGCCCCTTTGTGCTACAAAGTTGGAATCCGAGGTACATTCTTGCAACTTGTAGATGCGCAGAAGAAGATCTTCCGTTAATCTCAAAACGGGATTGCGTAGATGGCACCTGAAGGATGATCTTATATGAGCGATGATCGTGAGCAACGGGTTCTCTTTTCTCAAGCGGACGCCCAGCTTGAAAGGTATGTTTCGGAAGATCAATTCTACTCAGACTTGCTTATTCGCCTACTTCTCGAGCCTGGCATCGTAATCCCTGATATCTTCTTCCTAATCTCTGAGCATGTGCGGAATGACGTAAGAAGAATTAGCAAACGTAACTGGATTGCTCGTGGTTTGAGCGAAGGTCTGATATCGCCAGCTTTCCGCGATTCAAACATGAACTTCGAGTCAATGTACGACTCACTAATCACGAAAGCAAAGATTCGCGGAGCGAGATCGGACGGTTCGGGCACTGCAAAGCTATTGCGACGTGTGGCATCGCCGAGCAGACTCGAATGGGCGCCCATGATGGGAGTCAAATATCGCCTAGAGATTGAAAAGCAGCTGCGCCAGGAGGTCGACGAACTATCTGACGCTAGCGATATTGAGCGAATTCTCTGGGATCAGTCTACACGTCTTCGAAACAATATGATTGATAAGGCGCTCAATTCCGCAACTGACCTTGAGGTAGACGGGCTCCGCCGAGGCGAACTGCTAGTAGCTCTTGCCCAAATCGCGGGTGCTCCAGAAACTGTTGATATCGGTAGGATCTTGCAGTATGTCCCTAAGTCAGAGAAGCCGGTATACCGTGCTACTGCACTGTGGGTGAGCGAGGTTTATCACCTCGCTCACGCAGACGCTCTAGGCGAAGTCCGAGAGAATCCGCTCGTTCGTCCCAGTTTCCCGGTTATGATGGAACCAGGATCTTCGATCTTAGCGAAGGACGTCTCCGCCGAAAGAGTACGCAATCGTGCGGAAGAATCGGGTGAAGTTCGCTCTACCGTCGTCGACTGGCCAACTATGGACGCCTTACTCGCTGCTGGTCCAGATAAGATCATCGCCGTTCGAAAAGGGGATAAGGGGAAGCAATTCATAGATAGTCTCGTTGAGTTCCGAAAATCTCCCGATAATGCAGATAGTTGGGATCTGTTGAAGACAGATCTAGAGGCATACGCTTACGATCTGTGTCGCGCTGCGGGCGATCCTACGGGGACGAAGTTGCGAACTGCCGCGACATTGACCACGAAGGTTTCCGGTGCTGTAACTGCATTAACTGGACTTGGCGTTCCTGACTCAGTCGGTAAAATCATTAGCGCGACCGGTGTTGCGGTCATGGCTGTCGCCGAGGTAGCAGTGCAGCGGCCAATCGGAAGTCAAAAAAAGAAGATCTCGGTGCGCGGTTCGGATCTAGTTCAGATCGACGCCCCCGCAATGTTGCGCCAACTTAAGAGAAGGGCCTAGAGATTACCAGCTGGCATTGCGGGAACTCGCAGATCGATGGTGCCGACGATCGTGGCTGGATTATTGGCTACTTCATGGCCGGACGAAGCGCCATCAGAACTAGTTCGGACGTTGAAGTCAAGTGCTCCTCCCATGATCCGGGAGAATCGCGGGCGGATTGGGGACGAACTCTCGGCACATCTGTCACGGTACTAGTCTATGGCCACATGGAGCTAGAATTTCGCGACGGCATAGCTGATCTGTGCGACCCTGGGGATTACGTAATCTGGAATCCGGGAGTAGAGCATAGGTGGCAGGCCAAAGCTCCCACGATGGTTCTGACGGTCCGGTGGCCATCTGTCCCACCTAGCCACAAGAATCTCTAGTGTGGAACAAGGTTTGCGCGTAGCCTAATCTAGCTTGTCCGAATGCTCTAGATAAATCTTGATAGCCGTTTCAGAGTGGACAACTTGACGGTGTCCAATCATCTTCTGTGCGACCAAAATGCCAGCATCGTGAGGGCCGTTCCCGGAGTGACTGGCCGAGGCGTCGGTGAGCAGCCATGCCCGGATGTTGTTCTCGAACGCGTCCACGGCCGTCTTAAGTACGCAAACCTCGGTGTCGATCCCACAGACGAACATGTCCGTCCAGCCGTGCTCGGCGACCAGAGCGGCGCCCGCGTCGTTGAACAGGGTGTAGATCTTTTTGTCGACGATGGCCGTCGCCTTGCGGCTCAGCTCTTCCAGCTCGTCGACGATGTCGATCTCGGGTGAGTCCTTGAGCTTGGACCAGCCCATGATTCGCTCGAACGGGCTGTCGTCGTAGTTGAGATACCGGGTGAACACCACGTCCCTGCCGGCCTCGATCCACTCGCGCGCGAGCTTCTCGATGACCGGCACGACGTGCCGGGAGTGCTCGGTGACGAAGCCGTTCTGTACGTCGACCACGACGAGGACCGGGTGGATGTCGGACACTGCTACCTCCTGTCGGAGTCTCGGAGAGAGTCGATGGCCTGGTCCAGCCGCCGCAGCAATCCGCTGGTGTTCACGATGGCCTCCCGCATGGCGCGATGCTGGGACGTTTCCTGCGGGCGCTCGGTGGTGAGTCGGGACCGGACGCCGCGAAGGTAGCGCCAGCCGTACTCCGGTGGCACCTGCGGATCCTCGCCGCCCTCGACGACTTGGCGCAGGTAGTCGGTGTAGGCCCATGCAGCCTGGACCGACAGCTCGCACGCGACCAGCTCGTCCTCGGCGAGGCACTGTTGGTGGGCATGCGGTTGGTAGACGACCCCGGACCAGGAGGCGAGCCCGGTGGCGATGGTGCGGACGCCGAACTCGCTGATGTCGGGATGGTCGAACCCGTCGCGCAGGAACGCCTGCTCGACGACCGAGGCGCGGGCCAGCTTCTCCTTCGGTGTCCCGGTCTCGTGGCGGCTGACCAGGACCCGCGGGACGCACAGCAGCCGTAGCGCGCTGTCCTGCTGTGGACCGTCGTGCGGAATCTCGTTGACCCAGTAGGCGCTGAGGACGTAGGGGTCGCTGAGGACGTCCAGTCCGTGCTCGGTGATGGCTCGGACGGCGTGCTGCATGTTCTCGTCGTAGGTGAGGCGCCGCCACACCGCGACCCAGGCGACGGACTCGGGTTCCAGCTCCTCGACGAGGTGGAACATCACCACCCCGAACGGCCAGCACATCGCGCGGGCGCCGGCCAGCTCCAGCTCCTCGATCTGCTGGCCGGTCAACCAGTCCGACGCCGCGTCGTCGTCGCCGGAGCGGAGGCCGGCGACGGCCTCGGCGCCGACGTAGAGCGGAACGAACTTGTGGCTGCGGATCCGGTATGCGCTGCCGGTCGTGGCCTCGGACGGGCCGAACAGCTCGGCCGGTGAGCGGTCGAAGAACTCGGCGATCAGCCGCGCGTAGAACGGGTCCGGTCGGCGGACCCGGCCGGTCTCCAGCCGGTAGATCTGCTTCTCGATGTTCGGCTCGCCCGGCGAGCTCCACCCGCGGGTCGCGCAGTAGCGGTGCAGCTCCTTCGCCAGCCGGGGCCGGCCCCACGCGCGGCCGTCGCGCAACTCGCGCAGGACTCGGTTGGGAACGAGGGAGATCGGTGTCCCGGTGTCCATCCTCGCTGTCCCCAATGTCCATGTGACACCGGCGGTGTCCGGCGCTGTCCTCGCTGTCGTCTGTTGATGCTGCCTGCTGGGCCCGACAGTTGTGGCATGAACGGAGAAAGTCGACAGAGCCTGCTACCGCGGACCGGAGCGCTCCTGCTCCAGGCGGGCGACCCGGTTGGACAGTGCCTCAAGCTCACGGCGGAGCGCGGCAATGGCGGAGTCCCGTGGGACGGCAGCCTCGGCGGCGCCCTCCAGGACGAACGCGCCCTTTCCCTGGTGCGTGGTCACGAGCCCCTCGGCGCGAAGCTCGGCGACTGCGGAGCGGGCCACGGTGATCGAGACGTCGTACTCGCGCATCAGCGCCGAGTAGGACGGCAGTTGATCACCCGGCGCGATCTCGCCGCTCCGGATCTTCTGCCGGAGCACCTCGGCGACCTGTAGATAGGCCGGTTCGCCGCGGGTCCAGTCCGCCACCTTGCACGTCCCCTCTGAACTTTCTGTCCGGCACCACACAGCATGCCGTGCGGCCATTCGAGGGGGAACACTTGACGCACTATGAGGCAGAGTGCACTGTGAGACACAGTGAGCAGATCAGTGAAGGAGAAGCAGCGTGAGCACTGACAACCAGGAAGTCGAACGGGGGAGGCCACCGCTTCGGGAGGCGATCCGGACGTCCGCGCTCGACAGCGCGATCCGGAAGCGGGCGGAGGGGGTACCGACCTACACGGTTCCCGAGGCGGCGGCGCTCCTGAGCATCTCGCAGGAGTACCTCTACCGGCTGATCCAGGCCGAGGCGTTCCCCGCGGTACGGATGCGGCTCGGCGGTCGGCACGGCCGGTACGTCGTTCCGGCGAAGGCCGTCGAGCAGCTCCTCGACGACGCGACCGGTATCACCCGGTCTGTCGAGCAGGGACGGGGTGCGTGATGGGCAGCGTCGGACTTCTCATCCTGTTCGCGATCGTCGGCGCACTCATCTGTGCCAAGGCCCGGTCCGCCGGGGGAGCGGCCGCGTTCACCGGGCTTGCCATCGTGCTGTTCATCGCCACTCCGCTGGGGCAGGGCATCCCGGACGTCATGTCGACCTTCATGTCGTCGTTCGACCAGGCGTCCACGCCGGTCCTCAACCGGACGCCTGCCGAGCAGGCGTCGGCCGTGGGCGGTGACCGGTGATGACACGGACTATGACCGCGGTCGAGCTGCAGCTCGTCTGCCCCGGGTGCCACGAGCCGGCGGTCGGAGCACCACCGGCGGGTTGGCCGGACCGGGCCGGACGGCGCCCGGAGTTCTCCCACGGCGACGGCTCGGTCCTCTGCCCGGACGACCGGGGACGAGTTCCGGAGCCGGTCGAGGCCTCCCGATGACGGCGCCACGCCCCGTCCGGCTCGAGGACCTCGACGAGCGCCTGGTCGCGGTGTCGGGCCGCACTGCGCGGCTACAGGTGCTCATCGACCACGACGACGTCGGTGCCGGCCGGTGCCCGACCTGCGGCTGGACATGTCAGTCGCGCACCCGGGCGTGCCCGTCCCGCACGGCGGCGCGGGCGCTGCTCGACCGGTGCCCGTTCCCGGCCTGGCTGGCGCACTTGGCCGACCGAGTCCCAGGCGCCCGCACGGCCGCACCGTCCGTGTCGGACGAGGAGCGCAGGGCGGCGGAGGACGCCCTGGACGGCCTGTTCCCAGCGCCCCAACGGGTCCCGGCGAGGAGGACCCGGTGAACAACAGGAACGACACACCCGAGGTGGTTCGGCCCGGCGACGGGTTCTTGGCGGAAGCAGCCGCCGGGCCGGATCTCCCCGCACATCAGCAGACGGCAGGAGAGGTCACGATGGTAGAGCGAGACACGAGCGAGTGGCGGTCCCGGGCAGCGTGCCGGACCGCCGATCCCGAGACGTTCTTCCCGGTCGCGGAGGCCGGCCGAGCGCTTGATCGCGAGGTCGCCCGCGCGAAGCGGGTCTGCGACGGCTGCCCTGTGCAGCCGGAATGCCGTGCGTGGTCGCTCGACACCCTCCCGTACGGGATCGCCGGCGGGATGACGGCGGACGAGCGTCGCGAGGTTCGGCGCTCCCGGCAGGTACGCGCGGAGCGGCCCGCCCCGGCCGTGACGCAGCCCCGGCCCCGAGTGGCACCTCGACCGTCCCGCCCGCGGTGGGCCGTCATCGCCGACGGCCAGGCCGCGATCGCGGCGGGGACGCCCCGTGAGCAGGTCGCGCGGGACTTCGGCGTCAGCCGGCGCACCGTCGACCGGTGGGCGGCTGAGCTGGCCGACCGGTCGGCTGAGGACTCGCAGCTCGTGGGTGGTGGCGTGCGATGACGACCTTCGACATGTCGCCGAGGGAGTCGGCCGCCGGCCGGATGCGGGAGGCGGTCCGCCGGGTCGCCGTGGAGGTGTTCGACGCCTCCGTCGTCGAGGTTCCGATCCCCGGATTCACGGTGTTCACCGATCGTCGACTCGACGACCCGCTGGCCGGGGTCCGGTCCGCGCTGTTCCTGCGCAACGTCGCCGAGGGCCAGCTCCACGAGCACGCCCGAGCCGCCCGGGCCGCCGGCCGGACGTGGGACGAGATCGGTGCCGCCCTCGCTCTCCCACCGTCCGAGTACCGGCCCCGCGCCGAGGTGGCGTTCGGGTGGCTGGTCGAGGGCCGGGAGCCGGAGCCGGATTCCGCTGAGCTGCCGCCCTTCCGCACCCCGTCGGCGCACTGGCGTTGCGGAGCCTGTGAGCAGCAGATCACCGACCGGGGCCCGTTCGAGTCGCACCCGGCCGACAACGAGACCGGTCACGCGACCGGCTGCACCCGCCACCACGCAGATGTCGCGGCCTGGCGGGAGCGGACGGGGTGGGACGACTGATGGAGATCCTCTTCAGCTCCACGAGCCTGGTGCTCGCACTGTTCGTCGGCGGCGCGATCCTCGCCTTCGCACGCGGCGCCCGGGGCATCGCACTCGGTCTCGCCGCCGTCGCGATGCTGCCCGCGGCGACGATCGTGACCGCCCTGTCCTGGCCCGCGCTGGCCGCCGTCGCCGCTCTCCTCGTGGTGACCGTGTGGCACCGGTGGTCGAGGTCGTCGGCGACGGTGTCGCGGTGGGCGTCGCGCACCCGGCGCAAGGTCGGGGTCGCCTCGACCCTCGACATCGTCCGGCACGCCGGGACCCTCGCGGTCCGGCGCCGCACTGGCACGGTGCGGCCGTCGCTCGACGGTCTCGGCCGCTGGAATCGGCTGCGTCTCGCCACCACCGAGGCGGCGGTCGAGCTGTGCCGCACCGGTGCTCTGCGGGTGTGGGCGCTGGTCGAGGACGTCGTGATCGTCGTCGGGGGACCCCGCACCGGCAAGACCGGCTGGCTCGCCGGCCGGGTCCTCGACGCCCCGGGCGCCGCGCTGGTCACGTCCACCCGCACCGACCTGCTGGACCTGTGCGCGCCGCTGCGCCGCCGGGACCGGGGGCCTGTCTTCGTGTTCAACCCGGCAGGACTCGGGAGCCGGACGTCGACGATCACGTTCGACCCGCTGACCGGCTGCCACGACCCCGTCACGGCGACCGAGCGCGCGACCGACATGCTCGCGGCTGTCGCGTCCGGTGCGGGCGGCGACCGGGAGTTCTGGGACGGCCAGGCCCGTCGTGTACTCGCCGCGCTGCTGCACGCCGCCGCGCTCGGTGGGAAGCGGATGGCCGATGTCCTGAGCTGGGTCGCCGAGCCCGACACGGCCGGCCGGGACGTCCCGGCCTTGCTGCGCCGGTCCGGGGTGGCCGCGTTCGAGCAGGATGCGATGCAGTTCATCACCACCAACGAGCGCACCCGCAGCTCGATCACGTCGAGCGTGATGCCGGCGCTGGGCTGGTTGACCCACCCGGCCGCCGCAGCTGCTGCCGATCCGGGCCAGGGCTTCGACGTCGCCCGGCTCCTGGACGACCGCGCGACGGTGTTCCTGCTCGGCGCCGAGGAAGCCCAGACCGCCCCGCTGGTGTGCGCGCTGACCGGGCACATCGCCCGCGAGGCCCGCCGCCTGGCCGCGGGCCGGCCGGGCGGTCGCTTGGACCCGCCGCTCGGCCTGTTCCTCGACGAGGCCGCGCTGATCTCCCCGGTCCCGCTGGAGTCGTGGACGGCGGATATGGGTGGGCGTGGGGTGACGATCGTGTGTGCGTTCCAGTCCCGCGCTCAGTTGCTGGCGCGGTGGGGGGAGCACAAGGCGGCGACGATCCTGAACAACACCGCTGCGGTGATGATTTTCGGTGGGACGCGGGACAAGGCGGATCTGGAGTTCTGGTCGACCCTGGCCGGGGAGCGCGACGAGCGGATCACCACGACCGATCTGCACGGCAAGGTGGCCTCGCGGACGGTGCGGAAGGTTCCGGTGTTGGCGCCGGCGCAGATCGCGAACCTGCCGGCGGGGCGGGTGGTGGTGATCCGTCGGGGGATCGCCCCGGTGATCGGCCGGGCGCGGATGGCGTGGCGTCGCCGGGACGTGCGCCGTCACCGGCGCGAGATGCGGCGGGTCGACGTCCGCGCGGCCCGGTCGTTCCGGTGGGACGAACTGCAGATGTGGCGGGGCGACCTCGCCCAGCTCGTGCTCGGCGTGCTGGCGAAGCGCTGGCCCGACCGGTACCGGGCGCGATTCGAGCGGCGTCGGGACGCCAACGCGATGTTCCGCGAGCTGGCTGTCATCCACGACCAGGCCACCCGTCCGCGCGCTCTACCGGCCGGGGATGCCGACGAGGGGACCGAACGGTGAGCCCCCCGCAGATTCCGCCGGCCCCGGACGGGGGCAGCTCGAACGATGACCTCCCCGGACTGGTCCGCGAGGTCGACGTGCTGCGCCGTCGCGTCGACACCGTCGCGGAGACGACCGCCGGCCTGCCGGACCGGGTGGAGCAGCTTGCCGACCTAATCGCCAAGCTCGGCGACGCGCTGGCCGCGGCCACAGCCCGACGGCGGGCCGAGCCGGCGCCGTCGTGGCTGCTGGCCCCGGGGGATCCGGACGAGCTCCGCGTACTGCTCGACGAGCTCACGGCCTGGCTCGCCGCGGTGTTCCTGCGCTACCCCGATGGGGAGCAGGCGCTGCCGGAGTGCTGGTTGTGGCACCCCGAGGTCGTCGAGGAGCTGCTCTGGCTGATGCACGCCTGGTGCGCGGCCTACCAGGGTGGGAACGCTTCCGTGACGGCGGCGGGGGACTGGCACGACCGTCAACGGCCCGGGGTCGTCGGTCGTCTGCGCAAGGCCGTCGGGTCGTGCTCGGTCGAGCGGCACCAGAAGCGGCAGGGCTGGCCCGATCCGCCCGGCGGTCCGGTTCGTGTACCGGGAATCGACGCGGTCGGGACGGTTGCGGACTGGTGGGCCGAACGACGCGACGGCGTTCCACCGGAGCCCTCCTGCGCCGCGACCGTGATCGGCGGTGGGCTCGGATGACCGCCCCCGATCGCTCGCAGCGGACGGCCCGGTGGGGGCGGGTGGCCGTGTGGCTCCCCGGTCTGGCCGTCGCCGTCGGCGCCGCCGTCGCCACCGCGCACGGCCTGTTCGAGGTCGCCGTCGCCGCGCGCGTTCCGGCCGGAATCGCCTGGATCTACCCATTGATCACCGACGGCCTTGCTCTGGTCGCCTACGGGGCCACGGCCCGGCTGTCGGGGTCGGCGGCGCGCTACGCCTGGTCGGTCGTGGTCGTCTCGGCCGGGCTATCCGGTCTGGCGCAGGCGAGCTATCTCGCCTCCGATGCAGTCGCGTTCGGCGGAGGGCTCACAGTGAGTCCGGCGCTGCGGTTCGGGGTCGGTGCGTGGCCCGCGATCGCTGCCGCGGTCGTCGCGCACCTGCTCTACCTGCTCGCGGCGGACCGCGACGTGGAGGTCGAGGTCGACCGCGACCCGCCCCGCCGCCCGGCGGTGGCGGCTGTCCGGCCGTCCGGCCGGACAGCTCCGGACACCCGTCCCGGAGTGAACGTCGGTCATGAAGCGCGTGCCGTCCTGGACGGACCGCTTCTGCGCCCGTCCGATCCGCCGGCATCGCCTGGACCGATGTACGGCCCACCGTCGGCTCCCGACCGGTCCGAGGATCCGGGGGCCGGGTCGCCGACCGGGGCACCGGCCCGTGACCGCGCCCGTGCAGCCGCCGGGCGGCACCGCGCCAGGCACGGCGCACTCCCGACCGTGCGGGAGTTGCAGGCACTCGCCGACGTGAGCCGCGGAACGGCCGCCGCCGCGCTCAAACAGCTCCGCGACGCCGCGCAGCAAGCCCCGACCGGCCTGCACCTCGTCACCGACGAGCCCGACACCAGGACCACGCCATGACGACCCATTGCCCACTTCACGAGTCGAGCCCCAGCCAGAGCACCGCAACCGCGCACGCGACCAGAACCGAGAGCGAGTACCCCGAACAGCCGAACAAGAGCAGAAGATCAAACGCAGCACACCGAGGCATCACGATCCGAGGGGGCGGGCCGGTCTCCGGCCGGCGGCGCCGCGGGACACGGGCTGGTGATCTTGACGGGTCGCGTCGCAAGATCGTTTCGAGGTGGTCGGGGTGCTGAGGATCGCCACCGGCTACAGCCCGGAGTACCTGTTGAAGGAGGTCGCGACGGGGCGGGAGAACTACTACACCGGCGCCGTCGCCGAGGGTGAGCCGCCGGGCCGCTGGTGGGGTGCCGGGGCGGAGAAGCTCGGCCTGCGCGGCCTCGTCGACGCCCAGGACATGCGCGCGCTCTACGAGCGGTTCCTCGACCCGCGCGAGGACGGGTTCGGTGATCCGGACCGATGGGACGAGGTGTCCACCCTCGGACACACGGGGCGCAAGTACCTCTCCGAGGACGAGCTGTACGCCCAGGCGTTGGACATCGAACCGGACGCGTCCGCGGAACGACGCGCCGAGCTTCGGACGGAGGCTGGCAAGGCGGCTCGGCACAACGTCGCGTTCCTGGACATCACGTTCAGCGTCCAGAAGTCGGTGACGCTGCTGCACACGGCGTTCGAGGCCAAGGAGGTCGCCGCCCGCCGTGCCGGCGACGAGGAGACCGCCGCGGCGTGGGGCGAGTTCCGCCAGGCCGTCGAGGACGCCATCTGGGCCGGCAACAACGCGGCGCTCTCCTATCTCCAGGACAAGGCCGGTTACGTGCGGATCGGGCACCACGGCGGCACCGCCGGGCGGTGGGCGGATGCGCACGGCTGGACCGTGGCGTCGTTCTTCCAGCACGACTCCCGTGACCGTGACCCGCAGCTGCACATCCACAACGGCACGCTCAACCGCGCCGAGGGCCCGGACGGTGTCTGGCGCACCCTGGACTCCCGCGCGATCCACCGGTGGCGACCCGGTGCCGCCGCGGTCGGCGAGCGCACCTGCGAGGAGCGGCTCGCGCACTCGCTCGGGATGCTGTGCGCGACCCGCCCGGACGGGAAGGCGCGCGAGCTCGTCGGGGTCCCGGCCGAGGCGATGTCGTTGCTGTCCTCGCGCCGCCACGCGGTGACCGCGAAGCAGGCCGAGCTGGTCGAAGCGTTCGAGGCCCGCTACGGCCGGGCGCCGAACGGTCTGGAGCGCGACCGGCTCGCCCAGGAGGCCACGCTGCGGACCCGGGCGCGCAAGTCCCACGACGGGGAGACGCGCGACGAGTTCCTCGATCGGGTCAACGGGAAGGTGCGCGACGAGATCGCCGGCGGCCTGGAGGGGATCGCCGACCTCGCCCTGGCCGCGCGCCGTGAGGGCGTCGAGCCGATGGCGTTCAACCCGGAGGCCGTGATCGAGCTGGCGCTCGCCGACGTCGCTGACCGCAAGTCCGGCTGGACCCGCGCGGACCTGGTTCGCGCGGTCAACGCTGCGCTGCCCGACTATCTGGGCACCCCGGACGGCGTCCAGGTGGCCGAGCTGCTCGATCAGCTCACCGACCGCGCGCTCGAGTACGCGGTGCCGATCGAGACGGAACGGCCGGCGGCCGAGCTGTTGCCCGCCGACCTGCGGCTCGCCAACGGCGAGTCCGCCTACGTCGCCCCGGGTGGTCGGGTCTACTCGACGCCGGATCAGGTCCGGTCCGAGCGGATCCTGCTGGCCGCGACCAGCGCCCGCGACGGCTCCGCGCTGAGCCCGCAGGCCGTCGGACGGTTCCTCGACGGGCTGCGCTCGGGTGGGATCGAGCTGGGCGCCGACCAGGCCGCCGCGGTCCGCGGGATCCTCGCCTCCGGGGCCCGGGTCGAGACCCTCGTCGGCCCGGCCGGGACGGGGAAGTCCTACGTCGTCGGCACGCTGGCCCAGGCGTGGACCGACCCGACCCTGCGCCACGACGGCACCCGCAGTCGGGTGTTCGGGCTCGCGACCAGCCAGCAGGCCACCGATGTCCTCGCCGCGGAAGGGCTGACCGCCCGCAACGTCGCCGCCTGGCTCGGCACCCAGCAGCGGCTCGCCACCGGCGCGGCCGAGCGTCCGCACCGGCCGGAGGACGAGCCGTGGCGGCTGCGCGACGGCGACCTGGTCGTGATCGACGAGTCCGCGATGACCGACACCGCCGCGCTGTCGGCGATCCACCAGCACACCGAGCGCGCTGGGGCGAAGCTGCTGCTGGTCGGTGACCACCGTCAGCTCGCCGCCGTCGGCGCCGGCGGCGGGATGGAGCTGCTCGCCGCGGCCGGATCGAGCTACGAGCTGACCGACGCCCGCCGCTTCACCGCCGAGTGGGAGCGCGACGCCTCGCTGCGGCTGCGGGCAGGTGATCAGACGGTGCTGCGCGAGTACCACCAGCAGGGCCGTGTCCTGGACACCGGCACCCGCGACGACGCCCAGACCTCTGCCGCCCGGGCGTGGGTCGCCGAAACCCTCGACGGGCGCCGGTCGCTGCTGCTGGTCGACACCAACGAGGAGGCCGCGCAGGTCTCGGCGCAGATCCGCGCCGAGCTGGTCCGCCTCGGGCGGGTCGACGAGCACGGCACCCTGCTCGGGCGGCAGGGCACCTACGCCGGGGTCGGGGACCTGGTCCAGGCCCGGGAGAACGCCTGGCACCTCGACGGCTACGAGGGCAACCGCCGCGCGATCCGCAACCGCGACGACTTCCGCGTCACCGCGCTGCGCCCCGACGGCAGCCTGGAGGTCAGCACCGACCTGACCGGCGCCGGCGAGGGGGAGCGGTTCGTGCTGCCCGTCTCCTACGTCGCCGAGCACGTCGCCCTCGGCTACGCCGGGACCATCCACACCGCCCAGGGCGTCACGGTGGACACCACACACTCGGTGGTCACCGGCCGCACCAGCCCGAACGCGCTGTATGTCGGCATGTCCCGCGGCCGCGGCGCCAACACCGCCCACGTCGCCACCCGCACCGCACCGGAGGACCCGGCTGAGGGCAGCGCTCAGCGCCACGAGCTGCACCGCGACCCCGTCGCCGTCCTCGCCGGGATCCTCGACACCCACGACCAGGTCACCCCGAAGTCGTCGCTGGCGATCGCGACCGAGTCCGCCGACCAGGCCGGCAGCGCCCGCACTGCGGCCGAGCTGCTCGCCGACGCCGCCCAGCTCGCCGCCACCGAACGCACCGCCCGCTCCCTGGACCGGCTCGTTACCGACGACGTGCTCACCGACGACCAGCGCGCCCGCATCGCCGCCGAGGACGGCACCGGCGCCCTGACCCGCATCCTGCGCCGCGCCGAGATCGCCGGCCGCGACCCCGACCGCGTCCTCACCGACGCCGTCACCCACGGCCCGCTCACCGGGGCCCGGAACCTGTCCAACGTCCTCTACTCCCGGATCCGCGACCACCACCGATTCGACCCCGTCGGCGACACCTGGACCGACTGGGTCCCGCGCACCAACAACCCCGAGTGGCGCCAGTACATGGCCGGCCTCGCCCAGGCCGCCGACCACCGCGCCGCCCGCCTCGGCGCCGCCGCAGCCCAGGACCCGCCCCGGTGGGCGCTCGACGCGTTCGGCGAGGTCCCCACCGACCTCGTGCAGCGGGTCGGGTGGGAGGGCACCGTGGGCCGGATCGCCGCCTACCGCGAGGTTCGCGGCCACGACGACCCCGCCGAGGCCCTCGGCCCCGCCCCGAAGCCGGGACAGATCGAGGAGTTCGCCGCCTACCGTGCCGCGTGGCGGGCACTCGGACGGCCGGAGATCGACCGCGAGCACCTGGAACTCTCGAACGGCCAGCTCCGGATGCGAGTCCGCGCCTACGACCGCGAGCTCGCCGCCGCACCCCGCTACGTCGCCAACGAACTCGCCGGCACCCGCCAGGCCGCCGACGAGCACCGCCAGAGCGCCGCACTCCGACGTGCCGAAGCCGAGACGGCGACCGGCGACGCCGGACGCGAGCAGCTGCTCGCCGCCGCGGCCCGATCCACGCGACTCGCGGAGCTGCTCGAGCAGCGGGCCGAGCAGCTCCAACAGGTCGACGACGCCCGCGCCACCTGGCTCGCCTACACCAGCCAGACCCGCGTGCAGGCCGACCTGTCCAAGGCCGAGCTGACCGCCCGCGGCGCAGCCGACGACCCGGACGAGCGGGTCACCGCCGCCGAGTGGAAGGCCGCCCACGACGCCGCGCTCGCCGAGGACGAGCAGCACCGCGAGATCACCGAGGACGACATCGACCTCGACGACCGCGCCGAGATCCACGACGACGAGGCGGGGGAGACCCGGCACCGCGACGTCCGCGAGGCCGCGGTCGAGCAGCCGGCCCCGGTGCTGGAGGACGTCGTCCGGGTCCCGGACGCCGAGCAGACCGCCGACAGCGTCCAGCGCGCCGGGCGGGTGCTCGACGAGATCCTCTACCGCGACAGCGCAGACGAGGCCGCGGCCGACGACCACCGGACCGAGGAACTCACCCGCTGGCACGGCGACGACCAGGAGGCCACCCGCGGCTACGAGATGGCCGGTTGGGGCGACGGCGACGACTGATCAGGTACGGGTAGCCGACCAAGCGATCGGCTCCCCGTTCTCGTCCAGCGGGGGAGGGCCGTCGTGGCGCCAGGCCCAGCGCAGCGTCGCGCGGATGCCCTCGCACCAGCCGGGGCGCTGCTCCAGCAACCAGGGCTGGTGCTCCGGCATCAGCTCGGCGGCCTGGTACTCGGCCTCGATCGAGTCCTCCGTGGCGGAGATGTCGCGGTCTCCGACCGGAGATCGAGCTGGGTGCGGACGACCCCACGCCGGGTGGTGAGGCGCATCTGCCAGCCACAAGCAGGTGACGATGACACCAGCGGTGTACCAGCCCGCGACGCCGTGTTGGCGGTCAGCTTCGGCTTGCCTCTGTGCAGTGGTCCAGACCGCGCCGAACTCCGCGCGAGCGACCCGGAGATTCCGCGTCGGGACCCGGTGAAGAGCCTGGTCAACGGCTGTCATGACGGCAGAGTCCCACAGGGCACCGACAACGAGCACTCGCTTCGATGAAGCGGTCGCACCCAAGTGCCGGGCGGCCGTCGGGATGCGGCACCTCGCCTCACTCATCCCGGAGACCAGCCTGCCCGGCGAGGGCTCTCGCAGTTGATCCTCTGTCCGCCGGACGCTTGTGGCACGTCCAAGACCGAGGCTTGGTTCCTGATCATTCGGTAGCTCCTCCGCGACGACCACGGTCTTGTGTTTGGCCAGGGCCCCGCGCCGGTCCGTCCTGGACGGCGCACGAGCCACGTCCGGCGCTGTGGCCATGGTCCTCGGGAGAAGTTCAGCGGCGCACGAGGAGCGCGATCACCGCAACGCCGATCGTCGCGACGCCGATGGCCGTCGCACCGCCGGCGCCGAGGGACGCGATCGGTCCTGCCTCCAAGATGGAGAAGAGGCCGGTCACGCAGACGCCGGCCACGGCGCTGGTGATCATCACGAACGCCACCCACATGACCCGCGTCTCCCCGTCGTGACGGTGCATGTCTTCCTCCTTCAAGCGGTGGAGCCCGGTCGGGCGTCCATCGGTGAACAGGACGCTTCCAGGTGCATATCACCTGGTCAAACCGCTATACGTAGGTTTGTGCAGGACCAAAGCACCGTCTCTGCCGTAGGATCTGTGCGCTACTAGCGTAGGAACTCACCCACTGTGGCGGAGTAACTCGTCGTTTGCTCAGGAAAGGAAGGAAGAGATAACCCCGTAACCCCGTAACCCGGTAACCCCGTAGAGCTTGTCTCTCCTGCACGAAGGTAGATCAACATGGATGATGCCCGCCGAGCCGACGCGGTCGATGCCCAACGTGGCCTGGTGCAGCGCTCGCACCGCGCGGAAGCTGTCGGCCTGCCCTCCTCCTTCGTTCAAGGAGCGGACGTGTCGGATCGGCCGCCGTTGGCTCGCCTGATCCAAGGTGGGCGAGGGGGCGAAGTCCGGCTCAAACTATTTCTGTGCATGACTTTGATCGCGACGCGTGCTCCTCACGAAATCCGCGACCCGTATACGCCGATGTATTGGTCTCGCTTGCTTGCGCTCGACCACAATGGCGGGTCGCGAAGAGTGAGTGTTGCACTAAAGTGGCTCGAAGACAACGCCTTCATTCGACGAGAAAAGAGAAGTGGGAATCTCCCAAAAATTGCACTACTAGACCCTCGGACGGGTAAGCCTTTCGTTCGCCCGAGCAAGGATTTTGTTGCAATACCACTTGGACTGTGGGACCGCGGCTGGATCGTGGATCTGTCGGCAACCGAACTCGCCGTCCTTCTTGCGCTGCTACACCATCGGGGGCCACACAGGTCAGCCCGGTACATTCCCACTCCAACAAGGGCACTTTATGGTCTATCCGCGGACACGTGGACGCGAGCGACTAAGAATCTGACGGCACATGGCATACTGACCGTCGGCAGGACTCCTCAGGGGAGTGAATTTCACTTTCAGCGGATGCGAAACACCTACAAGCTTGATGATACCAATTTGTCTCGCGTGGCTTCGCCATAAATCGCCTTTCGGGGCGATATGGCGTGATGCTCAGAGATCTTCTGCAGTCGTTCGTCGTAAGCCGATCAGAAGAGTGCTTTCGCCGAGCTTCGATATCGGGCATACTGCTGCAATGCAGTGGCCAGTGAGTGCAGAGATCGCGGCCTGTGTCGCGCGCTTCTATTTCGGTGGCGCAGGACCGTCGCACCGCAAGTTGACACACGCATTCCAGACCTCTGGCTATGGTGAGTTTGATACCTACGATCCGGAGACTGGCCTGCCGAACAAGGAAACACGCGTCCAGAACGTACTCCGCGTAGCTGTCAGGAGACCAGCCGGCTCTCGATCACTTGTAGACTCGCTCTTAATCGATCTTCGAATCGAAGGATGCTTCTCTTCTGACTCTCGCTCGAGCGATGCGGAAAATGTGCGACGCGCATTTCAGCAGGTCGGCTGGCTACTGACCGACGACGGATACCTAAACCCGATCGGAGAAATCGATCTCGAGACGGGAGGTCGCCTTGCTCTCGACGAACAAATTGCACGACTGCGCCGCTCGACAAATGATCCCGCTATTCTAATTGGATCCGCAAAGGAAATACTGGAGGCAGTAGCGAAGTTCGTACTAGAGGAAGTCGGAATGCCCCCGTCGAAGCACGCCGACTTCGGCCAGCTTCTTTATCTTGCTCGCGAAAGGTTAGGCGTACTCCCGGATAGCGTCGCGGGGGACGTCCCCGGCGCGAAACATATAAAATCGATTCTCGGAGGGTCTTGGATGATCGCAGAGAAGGTAAACGAACTGCGAAATCTCCAGGGCACTGGCCATGGACGCACACTGCCAACGGGAGTGACTGCGGAAGTTGCACTTCTTGTTGTTCGTCAAGCGTGCCTGGTCGCGGAGTTCTTACTAACGACCTTAGACCGCTTGCACGGTCGTAACCAGTAGACGGCCCCGTCAACGCGCGGTCGCCGCCTTGAATGGCTCTGAGATGAGCATCTAGTTTCAGTGCCCTGATACTCGGGTCTACGTCGAGGTTGGGGCGTTTCGGTGGGTCGGACCTCCCGCTCAAGGCCGCGAGGCCAAGAATTCTGGTGGAACGCCTTCGGCGTGGCCTGTCGGCCCGGTGGCTTACCACGGCCGACCTCACGGGAAAGGGCGCTGCGCGTCGCCTTCGGCGACCGGACTGCGTCCGGCCCTTGCCCGCGAGCCTCTTCGGCCGCGGTGGGACGCCTTGCGGCGGCGGGGAACAAGCGCCCCGCCACCCCAAGGGGTACCCGGGCCGACAGGCCCGACGTCATCGGGAGGCCAGCATGGCGAGCAGGACCAGGCGGACGCGCAGCACCACGGCGGAGATCAACCCCATCGCCCCGGCCGGGGCGTGGAAGCCGGGCGACCCGGCTCTAGGCGTCGCTGCGGCGGCGGTGGTGAGCATGGTGCTGCGGGTCGCCGGGCCCGTGCCGACCCGGGTGGACCTGCGCAACGCGGGCACCTCGGAACAGCAGCTCGGGCTCACGCTGGGCGCGGTGCTGGTCTACCTGCGCTCGCACTACACCGCTCGGGCGATCCACGAGGCGTGGGCGCAGGCCGCGCCGCTGGCCTCGGCGCTCGTGCCGGTGCTGACTGGTCGCCGCCGCGGGGTGCTGGCGACCGACGGGCCGTGGTCGGCGACCGCGCTGGTCCGGCTCGGCGGGGCGCCGAAGGTGCGGACCTACCTGTTGGAGGCCCGGCCGGGCTCGGAGTTTCCGTCGGTGCTGCGGATGGAGGTCGGGCCGGTCACGTGGGAGATCTACGACGGCGCGTCCTACACCGCTCTACTGCGGGGGTGGCGGACCGCGATGCACATCCTGGCCGCGAACGACCCGGAGGCGGTCTGACTGTGGACGGGTCGGCCCGGACGCTGGCGTGTGCGGGCTGACCTCGCCAGGCTCGCCGACATGGATGAGACGGCGTGGCGGGTGGGCGTCCTGCGGCCCGGAGCGGAGAACACCGACTGGGTCGGCAGCGGCGTCGAGCCGGACTGGCCGGCCGCGCGGGCCGCCGCGGTCGCGGCGCTCGACGAGCTCGTGCGGGTCGAGGCGCGTCGCCAGGAGTACCGGTTCGAGGTCGGCCCGGTCGTTGGGTACGCGATGCCCGGCGTCGACGAGGACGGCCGCCTGGACTCCGAGGACCTGGCTGGTGTCCTTCCCGTCACGCTCGATCGGTGACGCGATTCGATCCGCGCCCGGGTGATCACCACCGCGAGAGCCCGCGACCACGATTTCGTGCGCTCTCTCGGGGCGGATGCGGCGATCGACTTCACCACGGCGGACTACGTCGATGCCGTGGCCGAGTTGACCAGGGGCAGCGGGGTCGATGTCGTCCTCGACACGATCGGCGGTGACACGCTCACCCGCAGCCCGCTGACGCTCGCCGACTTCGGTCGCGTCGTCAGCGTCGTCGACATCGCGCAGCCGCAGAATCTCATCGAGGCGTGGGGCCGGAACGCCGCCTATCACTTCGTCTTCACCCGGCAGAACCGGGGAAAGCTGGACGCGCTGACCGCGCTGGTCGAGCGCGGTCTCGTGAAGCCGGTCATCGGCGCGACCCTTCCGCTCGCTCGAACGGGCGAGGCTCACGAACTGCTGGAGAACAGGCAGTCGTACGCACTCCGCGGCAAGGTCGCGATCGATGTGGCGGGCGACACCGTCGCGCTGCCCCCTCGCGTCCCGTAGCGGATCAGCTCCGCCCGGAGAACGTGGCGCGGTACTCGGAGGGGGACACGTCCAGGAGCCGGCGGAAGTGCAGCCGGAGGTTCGATCCGGTTCCCAGGCCGACCTGGTCCGCGATGCGGTCGACCGAGAGCCTCGTGCTCTCCAGGAGTTCGCGGGCGGTGTCCACCCGCGCCCGGAGGATCCACTGCAGTGGGGTGGTGCCGGTCTCCTCGGCGAAACGGCGCAGGAACGTCCGTGGCGACATCCGTGCGTGTGCGGCGAGTCCGGCGATCGTGAGCGGCTGGTCGAGCTGCGTCATGGCCCACTCACGTGTCGCGGCGAGGGTTTCGCCGTGGGTAGCCGAGCTGGTCCTCGGCAGGTACTGGGCCTGCCCCCCGGTCCGGTAGGGGGCGGTGACGAGTCCTCGTGCGATCTCGTTCGCCGCGCTCACGCCGAGGTCGCGCCGGACGATGTGCAGGCACAGGTCGAGACCGGCGGCCGCCCCCGCCGAGGTGAGGACGGATCCCTCGTCGACGAAGAGCACGTTCGGCTCGACCGTGACCCGCGGATGCCGTTCCGCGAGCTTCCCCGCCGCATCCCAATGCGTCGTCGCCCGCAGACCGTCGAGCAGGCCGGCGTCCGCGAGGGCGAAGGCGCCGTAGCAGATCGACGCGATGCGTGTCCCGCGCGATGCGGCGCTCCGGAGCGCCTCGCACACCTGCACCGGAATCGGCCTACCCGCCGGGGCGTACCCCGGTACGACGATCGTGTCCGCGTCGGTCAGCGCGTCCAGGCCGCGCGGGACCGCGTAGCCGAAGCTTCCGTGTGACGGCACCGTTCCGGCGGTGACCCCGCAGGCCGACACCTCGTAGGGGAACCCCGACTCCGGATGAAACACCTCTGCCGGGATCCCGACGTCCAGCGGGAGCGCCCCGTCGAGCACGAGGACCACCACCTGATGCGGTCGCTGCATGACCCGACTCCGATCCGGTCGACGAGCGCCGGCCGCGTCACCATCCTCGCAGGTGTGTGCATTCCCGCCACCTCGTGGACGGCGCCAGGTGCATCCGGCTGTCCACTTCCCCGGAGCCGGAGTGAGCGCTGCACACGGTCTTGCTGTCGAGCTCCCAGACCCGGCGTCATACGCGATGTGAAGCAGGGGCGCCTACCTCTATTTCACAGTTCACTACCCTACATATCGTAGAGTGGGTAGGCGCATTCTATGAGAAGGCAGACGGTAAGTCCGTTCCGAACCGGGGCTCCAGGTGTCTGGTCCCACGAGATGTCGAATACTGGTGCGCGAACAAAGAGTATCTCTGGGCCTCAGTAGGAGACAAGCGGTGCGAGCGTAGAGCCAGGGCGGATCTACTACGCAGCCGTGACCACGGCGAAGGTAGACTTGCGCCGTGGCTACTGATCTGGAATCAGTGTGGATCGTTCTCGAGGAGGATGTAGCTGATAATCAGGTGGTGGGTGTCTTCTCCTCGTCGCGTGAGGCAGGCGAGTATGTCGATCGATTGAGTAGCACGTTTCCTGGATCCACATTTTCTTATGGCGAGTACGCTGTTGGGTGGAATCGATCCCAGAGTGCTCATGGATTCGGTCGCTGAGCTGAGGAACTTGCGGAGGGTGGAGAGTCATCGACCCGACCGCCCGGTGAGGCGCGGTGACGAGTCCTTGCGCGATCTCGTTCGCCGCGATGGAAGGGTGAAGGTCCACACGGTGGCTCGATAGTGTGTTGCTGTGCGGTGGTCGACGACCGTGAGTGCGTGGACCCGCCGCGAGGCGGGTCTGACCGCAGCCCTGGGATCGGCGGCCGCGCTGGCCGCGCTGTCGGTGCCGTTGAACCTGCCGTGGCTGGCGACGGTGGGGCTGGTCGTCGCGGCGGTTGGGGCGTCGGCCCGTCTGGGGGTCGGGTGGGCGCGCAACCGGCTGGAACGGCGCCGGGAACGGGTCGAGTCCGCCCGGAGGCTGCGCGTCCCGATCACTGCCGTCACCCACGTGGATCAGACGGTGATCGGTGTCGATCCCGCCGCACAGGACCTGATCGAGGGGGGCCGGCTGCCGCGGTACCTCCCGCGGGATCGCGACGCCGAGCTCGTCGACGCACTGGTCGAGGCGATCGAGGGACGTGGAAGCCGCCTGGTGGTGGTCGTCGGCCCGTCGAAGGTGGGGAAGTCCCGCACGCTGTTCCAGGCCCTGCTCGCGTGCACGGAGGTCTGCCCGTCGGCGAAAGATCTGCACGTCGTCGCGCCGATCGACGGCGATGGGTTGCGCGCGCTGCTGCTCCCCGGACAGGAACCCCGGCTCGGGGCCCGGCCGGCGGTGTTGTGGCTCGACGATCTCGAACCGTTCCTCAACCAGGCCGTGACGTGGCAGACCCTGCGGGCCTGGACGAGCGGCGGGCGCGGCCGGATCGTGGTCGCCACCTACGGCGGCAAGGGCTCCGATCTGGTCGCCGAGGCCGGAGCGACGGACAAGCTCACCACCGCGGCCGGCCTGCTGCTCCAGCAGGCCCGGGAGATCCACCTCATCGCCACCAGCGAGTCCGAGCTCGGTGCGCTGGTCAGCCGGCGGGCCATGCCCTCCGACGAGCGGACCCTGGTGGCCAGGTTCGGGCTGGCGGCGTTCCTGGTGGCCGGGCCGGCCCTGCAACGCAAGCTCGGTACCGCCCGTCATGCACCAGGGGCCGTGCCGTGCGTGGAGGGCGTCGCGGTGGTCCGGGCCGCGGTGGACTGGGCGCGGTGCGGGCGGACCGACCCGATCACCGACGAGATCCTGCGGCACGTCTGGACCAGCTACCTGCCGCCCGGCACCGTCGCCTCCGACGACGGGTTCACCCGCGGGATCGAGTGGGCGTTGCAGCCGGTCGCCGGATCGGTGGCACTGCTCTACCGGGCGGGCAGCTACCTCGCCTACGACTACGTGGTGCGCCTGATCCGGGATCGTCCCGGAGCGACCGGGCCACCCGACGCGACCTGGCGGGCCGCGGTCGATACGGCGGAGCCGGACACCGCCACGGCGGTCGGGGAGGCCGCCTACCGGGCGCACCGGCTGGAGGACGCGGCTGCGTCGTTCCGGGTCGCTCACAGATCATCGGATCCGGCGGCCGCCGCGCTCGCCGGCGGCAACCTCGGTGTCGTGCTCAGCAAGCTCGGCCGGCCCGAGGAAGCGGTCGCGGTCTACCGGCAGGTCGTGGACCGCAACGGCGACGACCCCGCCCCGGCCATGCGCGAGCAGGTCGCCGGCACGCTCGTCAACCTGGGTGTCGACCTCGGGGCGCTCGGTCGCTCCGAGGAGGCGGTGGCCGTCTATCAGCAGGTGGTGGACCGCTACGGAGAGGATTCCACCCCCGCGCTGCGGGAGCAGACCGCCACCGCGTTGTACGCAACGGGCGTGCGTCTGGCGGTGCTCGGCCGGCCCGAGGAGGCCGTCAGCGTCTATCGGCAGGTCGTCGACCGCTACGGCGACGACTCCGCCCCTGCGCTGCGGGAACAGGCGGCCACCGCGCTGGTGAACACGGGTGCGGTGTTCGGGGTACTCGGCCGGCCGGAGGAGGCGGTAGCGGCATATTGGCAGGTGGTGGACCGCTATGCGGACGATCCTGCGCCGGTGTTGCGGGAGCAGGCTGCGAAGGCGCTGGTGAACACGGGTGCGGTACTCGGGGTGCTCGGTCGGTCGGAGGAGGCGCTTGCGGCCTGCCGGCAGGTGGTGGACCGGTACGGCGACGATGCGTCCGCGGTGCTGCGGGAGCAGACGGCGAAGGCGTTGTTCAACATGGGCGCCCTGCTCGGGGTGCTCGGTCGGTCGGATGAGGCGCTCGCGGCCTATCGACAGGTGGTGGACCGCTACGCGGACGATCCTGCGCTGCGGGAGCAGGCTGCGAAGGCGCTGGTGAACACGGGTGCCGTGCTCGGGGTGCTCGATCGGCCGGATGAGGCGCTTGCGGCCTGCCGGGAGGTGGTGGACCGGTACGGCGACGATGCGTCCGCGGTGCTGCGGGAGCAGACGGCGACGGCACTGTTCAACATGGCCGCGGTGCTCGGGGCGCTCGGTCGGGACGACGAGGCCGCCGCGGCCTATCGGCAGGTCGTTCACCGCTACGGCGACGATCCCACTCCCGGACTGCGCGAGGTGGTCGGATTCGCGACCGAAGCTCTCGACGGACGTTCGCCGGCCGACGACCGGTAGCGACGACCTGTCTGCCGGTCCTCCACCAGACGTGTCATCGCGTGCCCCTCCGCCCATCCCGTCGCTACCGTTGCGCGGTGAGCCGCAGCTTCTCCGTCGTCTGTGAGATCGAGCCCCCCACCAGGCCGGACCTGACGCGCGCCCGGCACCAGATCGGCATGCTCGCCCCGGTCGTCGACGACTTCCTGATCCCGGACAACCACATCGGCCGGGCGACGGTGTCGAGCATCGCGGTCGCGAACGAGGTGCACGCGATGGGACGGCGGAGCATCGCCTGCCTCAACTCCCGGGACCGCAACCTGCTCGGCCTCCGGCGCGACCTGCTCACGGCGGCCGCGTACGGGGTCGACCGCTTCCTGTTCGTCGCCGGCGACAAGCCGACGGCCGGCGACCGGGCCGGCGGGCTCACCGTGCGGACGATGATCGAGGAGGCCCGGGCCATCACCGGGCGGCCGGAGTTCGCCGGGGTGCAGCCGTTCGGGATCGGCGTCACGTCGGGCAGCCGCCGCCGGCTCGCCCCGTGGAAGCGGGCGGCCGACTTCGTGTTCCTGCAGGTCGGCTTCTCGGTGGACGAGGTCGTGCGGTGGCGCGAGGAGAACCCGACCGACCAGCCCGTCCACGCCGGCGTCATGGTGCTGGCGAGCGCCGGGATGGCGGCCCGGCTGCGGGCGAGCGTCCCGGACATCGAGATCCCGGATGCGCTGGTCGACCGGGTCGCCGCCGATCCCGATGCCGGGGTGGCCGCCGCGTGCGAGCAGGTCGTCGCGCTGCGGGACAGCGGGGCCTGCGACGGCGTGCACTTCGTCCCCGTCAGCCGCTACCGGCAGGTGGCGATCGAACTGGAGCGCCTGCTCCGGAAGCCGCCGGACGACGACCGCCCGGCGTAGCGCAGCACCACTTCGGACGTCTCGTCGAGCAGACCCGGATCGACGTCGGCCGCATCGGGTACGGCTGCTCCCCGGAGCAGGACGCGGAGATCAACGCCGGGGAGGCCGCCGCGCAGGACGAGTACTGGGCGCGGTGCGCGGACACCCCGCCCGGCGTGGACGGCTGCTGGACCGGGATCGGGTCGGTCGTGATCGTCTGCCGGCGTTCGACCGTCGATCGCTGGGGTATCAGCTCCCGCCGGCAGCGGGACCCGGGCGCCCCCCGGTCGTGGCGTACCGGGCGGCGGTGGTGCGGACGGCCTCGTCGACCACCTCGGCGGCGCGTTCGGCGCTCACCTCCCAGCCGGGCACCAGCAGGGTGGGCCAGAAGACGTAGTTGGAGATCATCCCGAGGAACTGGGTGGCGGCGAGGTCGACGTCGTCGATCCGCACCGTTCCCTGCTCGTGCTCGGCCACGAGGTAGCTGCGCAGGGCCTCGAAGTAGGGCATCTTGCCGTGCGCGAACTGCGCATGGGCCAGCTCGGGGAACCGCGGGAGCTCGGCGATCACGATCCGGAACAGGTCGGTCATCCGGGGGCGGCCCAGCAGCTCGGCGTAGCGCCGGCCGAGGGTGCCGAGCCCTTCGACGATGTCGCCCGCGGGCGGCGGATCGGCCTCGTCGGCGGACGACCACGACTCGGTCACGATGGCGTCGAACAGGGCGGCCTTGCTCGGGAACTGCTTGAACAGGGTGGCCCGGGACACGCCCGAGGACTCCGCGATCCGCGCCAGCGACGTCCGGTCGTAGCCCTGCTCCAGGAACAGCGCGGTCGCGGCCGTCACGATCAGCGCGCGCTTCTCCCGGGCGACGCGCTGGTGGTACGTCGTCACGTCACCGCTCATGGGCCGAGCATACGAGGTGAGTGGCTTGACTCGCTATCGTTGCCGACCTAGTGTCCGGGGGGATGGTGAGTCGATCGGCTCACCACCGGTCGTCGCCCACCGTCGGCGATCCACCCACCTCCCGGAGGACACATCCGATGCCCCGCTTCGACAACCAGACCGTGCTCGTCACCGGTGGCACCGGCGGCCAGGGAACGAGCCACGTGCGCGCCTTCCACGCGGAGGGGGCGAACGTGGTGATCGGCGGCCTGGACGCCGAACGCGGCGCCGCGCTCGCCGACGAGCTCGGGCCCCGCGCGCACTTCGTCCACCTCGACGTCACCGAGGAGAGCTCGTGGGCCGCCGCCGTGCCGGCCGCCGAGCGTGCCTTCGGTTCGCTGGACGTGCTGGTCAACAACGCGGGTGTGCAGAACCCGCCGGCCCCGATCGAGCACACCGACCGGGCCACCTGGTCGCGCATCCTCGACGTCAACCTCACCGGGACCTTCCTCGGGATCAGGGCCGCGATCCCGGCGCTGCGCCGCGCGGGCGGGGGCAGCATCGTCAACATCGCCTCGATCATGGCCATGGGCGGCACGGCGCACTACGCGCCCTACGTCGCCGGCAAGTGGGCGGTGCGCGGCCTGACCCGGACGGCGGCGCTCGAACTCGGCCGCGACCGGATCCGGGTGAACACCATCCATCCCGGCGTGATCGCGACCCCGTTCATCCACGAACCGGCGGCCGGCGCCACCGCGGCGATCGCCGACTTCTACTCGCCCGAGCCGTTCGCCGTCCCCCGGCTCGGGGAGCCGACCGACGTCACCCGGCTCCTGCTGTTCCTCACCTCGTCGGAGGCGTCGTTCATCACCGGATCGGAGTACGTCGTCGACGGTGGGCTGCTGCTCGGCCCGGCCCTCCCGGCCGAGGCCGCATGAGCACCCCGGACCCGTCCGGCACGGCGCACCTGCCCGACCACATCCGGCGCGCCGTCGAGATCACCCCGGCCGCGGGCACCCGCGAACGGATCATCGACATCACCACGCGGGGGCGCCGCACCGGGCGGCCACGCCGCATCGAGATCTTCTTCTACCGTGCCGCCGGCGCCGTCTACCTGTGCAGCGGCGCCGGCGGCGGCGCGACCGGCTGGCACGCGAACCTGCTCGCTGATCCCGAGTTCACCTTCCACCTCAGGAACGGGATCCGTGCCGATCTGCCCGCCCGGGCCACGCCGGTCACCGACCCGGCCGAACGCCGGGCCGTGCTGGCCGAGATCGTCGCGGATCTCAACCAGCCGCACGATCCCGGCACCATCCGGCCGACCCGGCCGGAGGACTGGGCGGAGAGCCGGCTGATGCGCGTCGAGTTCCGGCACCGGCCGTGATCGCGGATCCGCCCGCCCGCGCTCAGACGACGGCGAGCGGATCCAGCATCGACCCGGTCGCCCCGGCGATCTTGAGCGGCAGCGCGACGAACAGGAACTCGTGCACCCCGGCGGCGGCGAGCTCCTCCAGATCGAGGCTCTCCAGGATGTAGATCCCGCCCTCGACGAGCAGCCGGGTGTGCACCGGCTGCGGATTGGACGGCACGCCGGGATCCGGTGCGGGCTGCACCTCGAAGGTCTCGGTGTCGCTGCCCACCGCGATCACGCCGCGCTCGGCGAGCAGCTCGGCCGCCGACAGGTCGGGGCCGGGGGACACGTGCCGGGCCATCCGTTCGGCGTCCGGCCACAGGCCCATGTAGCCGGTGCGGAACAGCACGACGTCCCACCGGCCGATCGCGGTCCCCTGCGCCGCGGCGATCGCCTGCACCTCGGCGGCGTCGACCGGGGCGCCCGCCGGGAGGCAGTCCACCCCGCGGTGCCCGGCGACGTCGAGCAGCACGCCGCGGGTGAACAGCGGCGGGATGGTCGCCGCGTCGCCGACGGTGGGGCCGAAGTCGCCGAGGTGCTCGGCGGCGTTGGCGCCGCCGAACCAGTGGTCGTCGTCGCCGACGGTGATGTGCGCGAGCGCGTCGATGTGCGCGCCGGAGTGCACGGTCGAGGTGATCACCTCGGTCATGCAGGCGAGGCCGACCTCGTTCGGCGTGTGCGGCCACAGGTCGTCCCCGGCGACCCGCAGGCCGCGCGGGGTCCGGTAGGACTGCACCTGGAACGGCGGGTGGCCGGGGAACAGCGGCATCCCCGGGAACCGGGTGGCCGCCAGCGAGTACTGCCGGCCGGTGCGCACCAGACCGGCGGCGGCGACCCGTTGCGCGGCGGGGACCTCGCCCGCCGGACCGGCGTGTCCGGTCACCGGGCCTCCCGGGCGGCCGCCACCGCCGCGACGACGCGTTCCGGCGTCATGGGCAGCTCGTCGATCCACACGCCGAGCGGCTTGAGCGCGTCGCCGATCGCGCTGGCGATCGCCGTCGGGGCGACCAGCCGGCCGCCCTCGCCGGCCCCCTTGACGCCGTACTCGGTGAACGGCGAGGGCGTCTCGCGGTGCTCCAGCACGATCTCGGGCGCCTCGTGCACGCTGGGCAGCAGGTACTCGCGGAAGGTGGGCGTGCCGAGCGTGCCGTCCGCGCCGTAGCTGTACTCCTCCATCAGCGCGGCGCCGATGCCCTGCACGATGCCGCCGACCACCTGGCCCTCGACCAGCGCCGGGTTCATCAGGGTGCCGCAGTCGTTGACCGCGTAGTACTTCAGCACCGTCACGACGCCGGTCTCCGGGTCCACCTCGACGATCGGGATGTGGCAGGCGTGCGACACCATCGGGTAGAAGGCGCCCATGTCCGTGCGGTCCGCGGCCGGCGGGGTGGAGTACGGGTGGTCGTAGGTGAAGGTCTCGACCAGCCCGCTCTTCTCCTCCTCGGGGTTGTCGTGCTTGAACAGGTGGGCGCGCATCGCGACGTCGGACATCGACATCGACGTGTGCGGCGCCCCCTTGGCGCGGAAGGTGCCGTCCACGCACTCGACGTCCTCGGGCGCCATCTCCATCGCGTTCGCGGCGATCCGGATCATCTTGGCGCGGATCGAGCGGGAGGCGCCGCGGGTCGCGCCGGACAGCATGATCGTCAACCGGCTGCCGCCCGGGCCCGCGGACGGCGCGCCGGTGGTCGAGTCCGCGTACCCGACCGAGACGTCCGCCGGGTCGATGCCGAACTCCTCGGCGACGACCTGGCTGACGACCGTCTCCGGGCTGTTGCCCCAGAGCGGACAGCCGAGCTCGACCCGGACGCCGCCGGTGGCGTCGACGTTGAGCTTGATGCTCTCCGGGGTGCTGGTGGCGCCCAGCGGGGGATTGTCGTAGAGGAACCACCACTCGCTGGCGTTGTAGCCGGTGCGCTCCTGGCAGCTGGCCAGCCCGATCCCGAGGTAGCGGCCCTCGGCCCGCAGCCGTTCCTTCTCCTTCTCCCAGTACCCGAGGTCGGCGATCTCCAGCGCGCGGTCCAGGACGGCCTCGTAGTCGCCGCTGTCGTAGACGTTGCCGGTGGGGACCTTGTAGGGGAACTCGTCGGGCCGGATGAAGTTGCGCCGCCGCAGCTCGGCCCGGTCGATGCCGAGCTCGTCGGCGGCGGCGTCGACCAGGCGTTCCAGGATGAAGTTGCCCGGATCGGCGCCCGCGCCGCGGAAGAAGCCCTGCTGCACCTTGTTGGTGAGCACGCAGGAGACGTCGTAGCGCAGGCTGCCGATCCGGTACGGCCCGGTCGGCTGGGCCATCGCGTTGCCGTGCTGGCCGTGCGCGAACTGGAAGTAGGCGCCGTAGTCGTCGATGATCTTCAGGGTGAGCCCGGTGAACTCGCCGTCGGCGGAGACGGCGAGCTCGGCGTCGTAGATCCGGTCGCAGCCGACGTTGTCGTTGGCCGAGATGTTGTCGATCCGGTCCTCCAGGAACTTCACCGGACGGCCGGCGGCCCTGCTCAGCGCGCCGGCGATCGCGATCACCTTGTTGATCAGGTGCTTGCTGCCGAAGCTGCCGCCGGCCGCGCACGGGATCATCCGGAGCCGGTTGTTGGGCACGCCGAGCATCCCGGCGAACGACCACGGCAGGAAGTTGTGGAAGTTCGTGTTGGACCAGACGGTCATGTCCTTCGCGTACGGGTCGTACGAGCAGATCGCGCCGGCGGTCTCGATCGGCTGGGCGCCCATCCGGTGCCAGCGGGCCGTACGGCGGACGACGGTGTGGGCACGGGCGAGGTCACCCTCGACGTCGCCGAAGTCCAGCGACCGCTGGAACACCACGTTGCTGTCCAGGGTGTCGTGCACCCGTCCGGCGTCCGGGCCCATCGCCTGCACCGGATCGACGACGGGCGGCAGCAGCTCGTACTCGACCCGGATGAGCGCGCAGGCGTCCTCGGCGACGTACCGGTCGGTGGCCGCGACCGAGGCGACCGCCTCCCCGGGATAGCGCACCTTGTCGACCGCCACCGCGTGCTGGGGGACCGGCTCGGCGCAGAACGAGGTCATCGGGTTGACGTGGGCGAGCGCCTCCGCCCCGGTCAGCACGGCGACCACGCCGGGCAGCGCCCGCGCCGCGCTGGTGTCGATCGAGACGATCCGGGCGTGCGCGTGCGGGCTGCGGAGCACCGCGGCGTGCAGCATCCCGGGGACGGTGACGTCGCCGATGTAGCCGCCGCGCCCGGCGAGCAGCCGCGGGTCCTCCTTGCGGGGCACGCTCCGGCCGACCCAGCGGTAGCCGGTCCGGTCCGGGGCGGCGGTGTCCGGTGTGTGCTCGGCGATGCTCATGCGTCCGCTCCGGTGGTGGCGTTCGGGTTCTCGGCGGCGACGAGCCGGCCTGCCGCGCACACCGATCGGACGATGTTCTGGTAGCCGGTGCAGCGGCACAGGTTCCCGGAGATCGACTCGCGCACGTCGGCGGGTTCGGGCAGCGGTGTCCGGTCGAGCAGTTCGCAGGCCGACATCAGCATCCCGGAGGTGCAGAAGCCGCACTGCAGGCCGTGGTTCTCGACGAACGCCCGCTGGATGGGGTGCAGCGTGCCGTCCGGCGCGGCCAGCGACTCCACGGTGCGGATCGACGTGCCGTCCAGCTGCGCGGCGAACAGCAGGCAGGACCGGGTGGTCCGGCCGTCGAGCAGCACCGTGCACGCGCCGCAGACCCCCTGCTCGCACCCGGCGTGGGTGCCGGTCAGGGCGAGCTCGTCGCGCAGGAAGTCGACCAGCAGCGTGCGCGGTTCGACGAGGGTGTCGTGCGCGACGTCGTTCACGACGAGACGGATGCGGACCTTATCGGGCATCGGGGTTCTCCTGGCCGGCTCGGGTGACGGCGGTCTGCAGGGATCGCCGGGTCAGCACGCCGGCGAGATGGCGGCGGAACGACGCGGAGCCGTGGCAGTCGCCGATCGGCTCGACCGCGGCCGCCGCCAGCGCGGCTGCCTCGGCGATCCGGTCGGTCCCGGGGACGGCGCCGAGCAGCGACGCCTCGGCGTCGCGGGCCCGCACCGGGCGCCGGTCCACCGCGCACAGGGCGATCCGGGCGGTCTCGACGGCGCCGTCCGGGGTGAGCGTGAGGACCGAGCCGACGCCGCACATCGGCAGGTCACCGTGCCGCCGGGAGACCTCGACGAAGGCCGAGCCGGTCCGCTCCGGCCGGGTGCCGGGGATGCGGACCGCCACCGCCAGCTCGTCGTCGGCGAGGCTGGTGCGGAACGGCCCGACGAAGAAGTCGTCGGCGTCGACGAGCCGTTCCCCCGAGCTGCTCCGCACGACGACCTGCCCGTCGAGGGCGAGCAGCGCGGCCGGCAGCTCGGCCGAGGGATCGGCGAAGGCGACGCTGCCGACCACGGTTCCGCGCTGCCGTACCGAGACGTGCGCGACGTGCCCGCCCGCCTCGCTGAACAGCGGGACACCCGCGGCGATCCGCGGATCGATCTCGCAGGAACGTTGCCGGACGATCGCGCCGACGGTGATCACCCCGTCGGTGACCGAGATCGTTCCGAGCTCGGGGATGCGGTTGATGTCGATGATCACCGACGGGGTGGAGAGGCGGGTGTTCATCAGCCGGACCAGGCTCTGGCCGCCGGCGAGCACCCGGGCCTCGGGCCCGTGCTCGGCGAGCCGGGCGACTGCTTCCTCGACGCTGCTGGGCGCCAGGTAGGCGAACGCGGCAGGTTTCAACTCCACACCTCCATGTGCGGGGAAGGGGGCGACCGGACGGTCGCTAGTCGGTGTCGCCCATCACGAGCGCACCGAAGTGCTCGATGTGGTGGCGCATCTCCTTGCCGGCGAGGACCGGATCGCGCATGCGCAGCGCGGCCAGGATCGGCTGGTGGGAGTCGACGATCTCGCGGAGCTCGGTCCGCAGGCTGGCGTAGGTGATCAACGTGCGGATCTCGGCGTGCAGCGAGCGCCACACCTCGAGCAGCAGGGTGTTCCCGGCGGTCTCGAAGATCAGTTCGTGGAACCGGGCGTCGTGCACCAGCTGGGCGTGCAGGTCACCGTCCTCGGTGGCGGCGCGCATCGCGCCGATCTCCGCGTCGAGCAGGTCCAGGACGCGGTCGGTCATCAGCGGTGCGGCGGTGCGGCCGGCGACCTCCTCGAGCGCCGCCCGCACCGGGTACATCTCGCCCATCTCCTTCCGGGAGATCGCCCGCACCCGGACCCCACGGTGCGCCTGGCTCTCGACGAACCGCATGGCCTCCAGCCCGCGCAGCGCCTCGCGGATCGGGGCCTGGCTGACCCCGTACTCCTTCATCAGCCGGCTCTCGACGATGCGTTCGCCGGGCTGGAAGTCACCGTCCAGGATCCGCTGGAGGATCTTCTCCCGGAGCTGGTCGCTGAGGACGGATCGCGTGAGACCGGCCATCGGGGCTCCTCGGTGTGCGAAGCGGTGGACCGCGCCGGTACTGCTGTGGGGCCGGGCGTCGCACCTCGCCGGAAGCCGTTCATCGAGTATCGATAATCGACTATCGTGTGTCAAGGGTCACGTCATCGAGCGGGCGGCCGCCGCCGGACCGGCCGGGTCAGGGGCGTTCCGGCAGCACGCACAGCTCGTTGCCCGACGGGTCGGCGTACACCCGCCAGGGCAGCGCGCCCCACCCAGGGTGCAGCTCCCGCCCGCCGAGCCCGGCGATCTGCGCGGCGACCTCGTCGGGGTCGTCGCCCGCCTCCAGCCGGACGTCGAGGTGCATCCGGTTCTTCCCGGCCCGCTTGGCGGCCGGCTCCGGGCACATCTCGAGCAGCGGGCCGCGCCGCGAGGGATGCCGCAGGGTGCGGGGCGCCACCCCGGGTGCGTCGGTCCATCCGGTGAGCCGGGACCAGAACTCGGCGTCGCGGTCCGGATCGGCGGAGTCCAGCGGGAGCGCCGCGATCGGACCGGTGTCGACGTAGGCCGGGCGCTCCTCCATCACGCAGAACGGGTTGCCCTCCGGATCGGCGAGCACCACCCAGGGCACGTCCCGCTGACCGATGTCGAGCGGTCGCGCGCCCAGACCGAGCAGCCGGTCGACCACCTCGTCCCGCCGGTCGCCGCCGAACAGGTCGGCGTGCAGCCGCAGCGGCTCGGACGGCGGCTCGGCGACGCGCTGCAGACACAGGTCCAGCACCGGCCCGCCCTCGACGGCGAGCCGGGTCTCGAAGATCCCGGGCTCGTCGGTGAGCCGCTCGCCGCCGACCACCGCCTCCCAGAACCGGCCCAGCCGGGCCGGGTGGACGGCGTCGAACACCAGGTTCTCCAGGAACACCCGCCCACCGTAGGTCCGAACGGAAAGCGGGGCCCGGCCGTGTCGGCCGGGCCCCGCATTCGTCGGCTACTGCGTACTCAATGATCCAGATGATCGGGTGCTGTTCTGATGAATCGCCCTCCCCAACCTCTCGACCCGGTCGCCGTCCCTGTGGCGTCAGGACTGCCTTCGTTCGATGCCCATATCTATAGTCAGCGCTGCAGATCGCGTCAAGCCCTCCGCGCCGGTTCCGCCGGATCGCGGTGATCGCCGGAGCGGTCCCGGCGCACTATGGTGCAGATCACCCCGGGTCGTGACCGGCTGGCGGGCGGGGCCGGTGCATCGCAGGTCGATCACCGGTCGGCGGGGCGCCGGTCCACTCTCGACGGCCGCGGCGGCCCGGCCGCGGACGACCCGCGACACCCCTCCCCGGTGATCGTTGTTGGACGCTCGGGTGGGTGGGTGTAGCGTGATGATCGGTCACCGTAAGTTCTGAAGTTCGTTTCTCTGAGCGCGCTCGCGGAATGATGATGCGGGCGGATTCGCTGTCTGTGGTGTAGCTGTAGCTGGCTGCCGTCTGGGAATCGCAGTGACCCGGGCAGCCGCAGGACGTGGTTGTTCCGTCCACAAAGCTAGGCAACGAAGGAGCATCCACATGGCTACCGGCACCGTGAAGTGGTTCAACGCCGAAAAGGGCTTCGGCTTCATCGCCCCCGACGACGGCGGCGCCGACGTGTTCGTGCACTACTCGGCGATCGACGCCTCGGGCTTCCGTGAGCTCTCCGAGAACCAGTCCGTGACCTACGAGGTCACCCAGGGCGCCAAGGGCCCGCAGGCCTCGAACGTCACCATCTGACGTTCCTCGGCACACCGGCGGTGGTGTCCCTCCTCGGAGGGGCACCACCGCCGTCGTCGTTCGTGGCCCGCTGCCGATCGTGTGGTGCGGGTCACACTCATTTCCTGTCAGGTGCTGTCGAGAACGCCCGACCGGCTCCGTCCCCGGCGTGAACGTGACCAGAATGGGTCACGGCCGTACGGAGGAGGGCCACGATGGCCAAGTACCTGCTGCTCAAGCACTACCGCGGCGCCCCGGCATCGGTGAACGACGTCCCGATGGAGAAGTGGACCCCGCAGGAGATCACCGACCACGTCCGGTACATGCAGGACTTCGCGGACCGGCTGGAGCAGACCGGTGAGTACGTCGACGGGCAGGCGCTCGCCCCCGAGGGGACGTTCGTCCGGTACGACGGCGAGGGCCGCCCGCCGGTCACCGACGGCCCGTTCGCCGAGACCAAGGACCTGATCGCCGGCTGGATGGTGATCGACGTCGACAGCTACGACCGGGCCGTCGAGCTCGCCGGGGAGCTGTCCGCCGCACCCGGGGCCGGCGGGGAGCCGATCCACGAGTGGCTGGAGCTGCGCCCGTTCCTGACCGCGCCGCCGACCATCCAGGAGTGACCGGCGATGGACGGCGCCCTGCTGCGGACGCTCACCCCGGCGGTGACCGCGATCCTGGTCCGCCGCGGTGCCGACTTCGCCACCGCCGAGGACGCCGTGCAGGAGGCGCTGGTCGAGGCGGTCCGGGTCTGGCCGTCCGATCCGCCGCGGGACCCGAAGGGCTGGCTGGTCACCACGGCCTGGCGGCGGTTCCTGGACGGGGCCCGGGCGGAGTCGGCCCGCCGCAGGCGTGAGGAGCTGGTCGAGGCCGAGCCGGCACCGGGCCCGGCGGCCGGGACGGACGACGCGCTCCAGCTGTACTTCCTGTGCGCCCATCCGTCCCTGCCGCCGTCGTCGGCGGTGGCGCTCACCCTGCGCGCGGTCGGCGGGCTGACCACCCGGCAGATCGCGCAGGCGTACCTGGTTCCGGAGGCCACCATGGCCCAGCGGATCAGCCGGGCCAAGCGCACCGTGGCGGACGTGCGGTTCGACCGGCCCGGGGACGTCGCCGTCGTGCTGCGGGTGCTGTACCTGGTGTTCAACGAGGGGTACCGGGCGACCGGGGAGGTCGACCTGGCCGTCGAGGCGATCCGGCTCACCCGCCGGCTCGCGGCCGGGATCGACCATCCGGAGGTGGCCGGGCTGCTCGCGCTGATGCTGCTGCACCACGCGCGGCGCGCGGCCCGCACCGCGCCCGACGGGAGCCTGGTGCCGCTCGCCGAGCAGGACCGCGGCCGGTGGGACACCGCGATGATCGCCGACGGGGTGCGGGTGCTGCAGGCCGCGCTGGCCCGCGACCGGCTCGGGGAGTACCAGGCGCAGGCCGCCGTCGCCGCGCTGCACGCCGACGCCCGCACCGCGGCCGGGACCGACTGGGTGCAGATCGTGGAGTGGTACGACGAGCTCGTCGCGCTCACCGGCAGCCCGGTGGTCCGGCTGAACCGGGCGGTGGCGCTCGGCGAGGCCGACGGCCCGCGGGCCGGGCTCGCCGCGCTCGCCGAGCTGGACGGATCGCTGCCCCGGCACACCGCCGCGATGGCCTACCTGACCGAGCGCGCCGGGGACCCGGCGACCGCGGCCGCGCTGTACGCACGGGCCGCCGCGGCGGCGACCGACCTCGGCGAGCGCGACCACCTGGTCCGGCAGGCCGCGCGGCTCAACACCCGGCTGCGCGGCTGAGCAGCGGCCGGGCACCCGGCCGGGCGGTGCGGCCGCACCGCTCAGGCGTCGAAGTCGACCGTCGCGGTGGCGGACACCGGCCGGCTCTGGCAGGTGAGCACGAAACCGGCGGCGACCTCGTCGTCCTCCAGGGCGAAGTTGCGGCGCATCTCGACCTCGCCCGCGGTGACCCTGGCCCGGCAGGTGCCGCACACGCCGCCCTTGCAGGCGAACGGCATGTCACCGCGGACCTTCTGCGCGGCGTCCAGCACGGACTCGGTGCGCGGCAGGTCCAGTGTGGTCGACCGTCCGTTGAGGACGATCGTGACCGCGCTGCCGGTGCCGCCGGGCGCCGGATCGTCCTCGGCGCGGTGCGGCTCCGGCGGCGGCTCGCCGACGTAGAACAGCTCGCGGTGCACCCGCGCCCGGTCCACGCCGTGCTCGGTCAGCACGGTGACGGCGTCCTCGGTCATCCCGAGCGGGCCGCACAGCCACCAGTGGTCCACGCCGGGGACGTCCACCAGCCCGGTGAGCAGCCTGCGGAGGCGGTCGGCGTCGAGGCTGCCGTTGACGATCTCCGCCTCGGTGGGCTCCCGGGACAGCACGTTGATCAGGTGCAGCCGCGGGCCGTAGGCGTTCTTCAGGTCGGCGATCTCCTCGGTGAACATCACCGTGTCGGTGCGCCGGTTGCCGTAGACCAGGGTGACCTGCGTGTCGTCGTGCGCGGCGAGCACGGACGCGGCGATCGACAGCATCGGCGTGATCCCCGAGCCCGCGGCGACGAGCGCGTGATGGGCGCCCGCGGCCTGCACCGGCGTGAACGACCCGCCCGGCGGGCCGACCTCCACCAGGTCGCCCGCGGCGAGCCGGTCGACCAGCCAGCCGGAGAACAGCCCGCCGTCGACCCGGCGGACCCCGATCCGCGGGGCGGCGCCGGCCGGGGAGCAGATCGAGTACGACCGGCGCTCCTCCCCGTCGGCGGTCACCGTGCGCAGCGTCAGGTACTGGCCGGGCCGGAACGCGTAGTGCGCGCGCAGGTGTTCCGGCACGTCGAAGGTGACCGCGACGGCGTCCTCGCACAGCCGATCGACGTCGGCCACCCGCAGCCGGTGGAAGCCCGCCGGGAGGTCCGCCGGTGCGTCGACCGTGCCGGGTTCGGTGAGCAGCATCAGAGTTCCTTCATGTGCTCGAACGGCTCGCGGCAGGCCGTGCACCGGCGCAGCGCGGTGCACGCGGTCGGGCCGAACCGGGAGAGTTCCTCGGTCGCCGGCGACCCGCACTGCGGGCAGCGCACCACCGACGACGGCGGGTCCAGGACCAGCGGGACCGGGCCGGGCCCGGCCGCGGTGGCCGCGCCCGGCGGGGCGACGCCGGCGTCGGCGAGCTTGCGCCGGCCGGCCTCGCTGATCCAGTCCGTGCTCCAGGCGGGGGACAGGACGGTCGTCACCTCGACCGGGCCGTAGCCGGCGGCGGTCAGCGCACCGGCGATGTCGGCGCGCATCTCCTCGATCGCCGGGCAGCCCGAGTAGGTCGGGGTGATCGTGACGGCGACCCGGCCGCCGTCCTCGGTCACCGACCGGATCACCCCGAGATCGTCCAGGGTGAGCATCGGCATCTCCGGATCGACCACGGCCGCCACCACGTCGCGGGCGCCCAGGCCCGGCAGCAGGCCGGTCACCACGTCGCCCCCGGGTGCCGGCGGGCGAGGCTCTGCAGCACGACGAGTGCCTGCTCGAGCTTCTCGGTGTGCACGCCCTGGCGGCCGCCGCGGCCGCCGATGGTGCCGGCCGCGGGCACGTCCGGGCGGGTCAGCGTGGCGCGGTCGAGCACCCGGTCCAGCACGGCGTCGACCTCGTCGCGGGTCTGCGCCGGGTCGGCGGCGATCCCGGCGGCGACCAGCCTGCGTTCGACGTCGGAGGTGCGGAACAGCTCGCCGAGGTAGGGCCACACCCACTGCAGCGCGTCCTGCATGCGCGCGTGCGACTCCGGGGTCCCGTCGCCGAGCCGCAGCACCCAGCGTGCGGCGTGGTCGCGGTGGTAGGCGACCTCCTTGACCCCCTTCGCGGCGACCGCGGCGAGCACCGGATCGGCCGAGTCCCGCAGCCGGTCGAGCAGCGCGAGCCGCCAGGCGGAGAACACCAGCAGCCGGGCGACGGCGCGGGCGAAGTCCAGCTCGTCGGACGGCTCGGTGAGCGCGACGCAGCGGAACTCCGCGACCTCGCGCCAGTGCGCGAGATCGTCCTCGGTGCGGGCGGTGCGCCCGTCGAGGAGCCCCTCGACGTGCCCGGCCCGGGACAGCAGCACCCGGGCCTGGCCGAGCAGGTCGAGCGCGGTGTTGGCGAGCGCGACCTCCTCCTCCAGCTCGGGGGCGTTCGACACCCACTCGGTGAGCCGGTGGCTGTAGACCAGCGCGTCGTCGCCGAGCATCAGGCAGTACTCGGCGAGATCGGCCGGATCGGCGCCGTCCGGGACCGGCGCGGCGATCTCCGCACCGGCCTCGGAGAAGCCGGAGCCGAACGCCCAGCGGGGGTCGTCGGCCTCGGTCAGCGCGTCGTAGACGTTCCCGCTCACAGGTGCGGCACCTCCTCCGGGATCTCGTAGAACGTCGGGTGCCGGTAGACCTTGTCCGCGGACGGCGCGAAGAACGGGTCCTTCTCGTCCGGGCTGGACGCGGTGATCAGGTCGGCGCGCACCACCCAGATGGAGACGCCCTCGTTGCGCCGGGTGTAGACGTCGCGGGCGTTGTGCAGGGCCATCTCGTCGTCGGCGGCGTGCAGCGAGCCGACGTGCACGTGGTTGAGGCCGCGCTTGCCGCGGACGAACACCTCGTAGAGCGGCCAGGACCGGCGGGCCGGCGTGCCGGCGCTCGGGGCGGTGGTCGGGGTGGTGGTCGGGGTGGTGGCCGGGGTGGTGGCCTCGGCGGTGCCGCCGCTGCCGGTGTCCGGGGTGGTCATGCGCCCGCCTCCGCCCGTGCCGCCCGCTTGTCCGCGTAGGCCCGGGCGGCCTCGCGCACCCAGGCGCCGCTCTCGTGCGCCCGGCGCCGGTGCGCCAGCCGCTGCCGGTTGGCCGGGCCGGCCCCGGAGACGACGGCGGTGAACTCCGACCAGTCCGGCTCGCCGAAGTCGTGCGCCTGCCGCTCCTCGTTCCAGCGCAGGTCCGGGTCCGGCAGCGTGACGCCGAGCGTGGCGGCCTGCGGGACGGTCATGTCGACGAACCGCTGGCGCAGCTCGTCGTTGGTGTGCCGCTTGATGCCCCACTCCATCGACTGCCGGGTGTTCGGGGAGTTCCCGTCGGCCGGGCCGAACATCATCAGCGACGGCCACCACCAGCGGTCCACCGACTCCTGCACCATCGCGCGCTGCGCGTCGGTGCCGTTCACCATCGCCAGCAGCGACTCGTAGCCCTGCCGCTGGTGGAACGACTCCTCCTTGCAGATCCGGATCATGGCCCGGGCGTAGGGACCGTAGGAGCAGCGGCACAGCGGGACCTGGTTGGCGATCGCGGCGCCGTCCACCAGCCAGCCGATGACGCCGATGTCGGCCCAGGACAGCGTCGGGTAGTTGAAGATCGACGAGTACTTCTGCTTCGCGTCGATCAGCTTCTCGGTCAGCTCCTCGCGGTCCACCCCGAGGGTCTCGGCGGCGGCGTAGAGGTACATGCCGTGGCCTGCCTCGTCCTGCACCTTGGCGAGCAGGATCGCGCGGCGGCGCAGCGAGGGGGCGCGCAGCAGCCAGTTGCCCTCCGGCTGCATGCCGATGATCTCGGAGTGCGCGTGCTGGGCGATCTGGCGGATCAGGGTCCTGCGGTACGCCTCGGGCATCCAGTCCCGCGGCTCGATCCGCTGGTCCGCCGCGATCGTCGCGTCGAACCGGGCCTGCAGGCTCTCCGGCGTGTGCGGGTCAGCCGTCGTCACGATCCACCTTCCAGCGACCGAATGTTCGTTCGTCCAGAGGGTGGACCAGTACCGGCCCGGAGCGCAAGTGGGACGGGACTCAGCCGGCGGCGGGATCCGGCTCGGGGGACCGCTCCATCCCGGTGGCGAGCCTGCGCAGCAGCTCGTCCAGGACGGCCACGTCGGGCCCGACGATCTCGGTGAACCGCTCCCGGACCCCGGCCACGGCGGCGTCCCAGCGGGCCAGCGCCGCCCGGCCACGGGCCGAGGCGAAGATCAGCACCCGGCGCCGGTCGTGCTCGTCGGGCCTGCGCAGCACCAGGTTGGCCGAGACCATGCGGTCGACCAGCTTGGAGCACTTGGGGGCGAGCATCAGCGCGTGCTCGGCGACCACGTTCATCGGGCAGCCGCCCCGGTCGGCGAGCAGCGACAGCACCCGCCACTGGTCGAGATCGGCACCGGCCGACCGCAGCGCGTCGTCCAGCCGTTGTGTCGCGGCACGCTCGGCCATCGAGAGCAGGCGCAGCGTCTCGTCGCTCACCCGAACGCACCCCGGGCGGACATCATCCTCGACCATCCCCCCGAACAGAGCAGGACACGCAGGTGGAAGACCTTTAGCGTAGCCGCATGACGCCCCCGCGTCTCACCGTGCCGCCCGCGTCCCGCCGGGACGTGCTCACGATGGCGCTCGTGGTGCCGCTGCAGGGCCCGGCCGGGATCTTCGGCCCGTCCTGCGAGAGCTGCGGGACGCTCGCCATGGAGGAGACCAACGACGAGGGCGGCGTGCTGGGCCGCGAGCTGCGGCTGCTCCCGGTGGACGGCGGCGCCGCCCCGGAGGAGGTCGCCCGCGAGGTCGCCGCGCTGGTCACCGCGGGTGCGGTGCAGGCGGTGACCGGCTGGCACATCTCGGCGGTCCGCGAGGCGGTCGCGCCGGCGATCGACGGCCGGGTGCCCTACGCCTACACCGCGCTCTACGAGGGCGGCGAGTCCCGGCCGGGGGTCTTCCTCACCGGCGAGACGCCGGACCTGCAGCTCGGCCCGACCCTGGACTGGTTCGCCGGGACGGCCGGCGTCCGGCGCTGGACGATCGTCGGCGACGACTACGTCTGGCCGCGCCGCTCGGCCGACGCGGCCCGCCGGTTCCTGCGCCGGATCGGCGGCACCGTCTGCGACGAGATGTACGTGCCGCTGGGCACCACCCGGTTCGACGACGTGCTGCGGCGGGTCGAGCGCAGCGGCTGCGAGGCCGTGCTGATGCTGCTGATCGGCGACGACGCCGTCGCGTTCAACCGGGCGTTCACCGCGGCCGGGATGGACCGCGACATCCTGCGGTTCAGCTCGCTGATCGACGAGAACGTGCTGCTCGCCTCCGGGGCGGAGAGCACCCGCGGCCTGATGACCTCGGCCGGCTACTTCGAGGACCTCGCCACGGCCTCCGGCCTGGACTTCGCCGCCTGGTACGCGCGCCGTTTCGGGCCGGAGGCCCCGGTGCTGAACAGCCTCGGCGAGTCCTGCTACGAGGGGGTCCGGCTGCTGACCGCGCTGATGCGCCGGGCCGGGGCCACCGACGTCCGGTCGATGGTCTCGGTGTCCGACGGGCTGTCCTACGAGAGCCCGCGCGGCACCGTCGAGCTGCGGGACCGGCACCTGCGGCAACGGGTGTTCCTGGCCGCGGCGGACGGCCTGAGCTGGGACGTCCTCCAGCAGCTGTGACCGTTGACACCATGCGCCTTCCGCTATAGCTTTCCTAGGAAATTATTTCCTAGGACGAGCGAGGATGGCATGGCGACCTACACGTACCGGTGCGGCACCGACGGCCCGGTCGACGTCCGCCGGCCGATCGGCACCGCCCCCGCCACCCTGGCCTGCCCGGCCTGCGGCGCCGAGGCGGCCCGGCTGATCACGCCGCCGATGCTCGGGCTCGCCGACCGGGGCCGGATGGGGCTGATCGACCGGGCCGAGGCGAGCCGGACCGAGCCGCAGGTCGTCACCTCGCTGCCGTCGGCGGCCGGCGCGCCGCGCCCGAACGCCCGCATCGATCCCCGGACCCGGGGCCTCCCGCGCCCCTGACCCGCTGACGTCACCGGCCGTCCCGCGTACCGGGCCCGGCCGGCCCCACCCACGACGGGCCACCGGCCCGTCGTGCGATCCCGCCTGCCCCGCCCCTCCGGGCGGTCCCCGATGAGATGGAAGGTGTGTTCGTCATGCCCGAGGTCGTGTTCCCGCTCGACTCCCGCAAGAAGTTCACCGAACAGCAGATCGTCGGCCACAACCGGTGGCATCCCGACGTCCCCGCCCAGGTCCGGGTACGCCCCGGCGACAGCTTCCGGGTCGACTGTCGCGAGTGGTTCGACGGGGCCATCCGCAACGACGACTCCGCCGACGACATCCTCAACGCGCCGCTGGCCGGCGTGCACGTGCTCTCCGGGCCGATCCACGTCGAGGGCGTGCAGCCCGGCGACCTGCTGATCGTCGACATCCTCGACGTCGGCCCGATCCCGCAGGAGGACTCCGGCCCGCTCGCCGGGCAGGGCTGGGGCTACACCGGCGTGTTCGCCACCCGCAACGGCGGCGGCTTCCTGACCGAGCAGTTCCCGGACGCCTACAAGGTGATCTGGGACTTCCGCGGCGGCGTCGCCACCTCCCGGCACGTCCCGCACGTGTCGTTCACCGGCATCGTCCATCCCGGACTGATGGGCACCGCGCCGTCGCACGACCTGCTGCGCACCTGGAACGCCCGCGAGCAGGCCCTGATCGACACCGATCCGCAGCGTGTCCCGCCGCTGGCGCTGCCGCCGAACCCGGACTCGGCGATCCTCGGCTCGCTGACCGGGGCCGACTTCGACCGGGCCGCGGCCGAGGCCGCCCGGACCGCGCCGCCCCGGGAGAACGGCGGCAACCAGGACATCAAGAACCTCACGAAGGGCAGCCGGGTGTTCTACCCGGTGTTCGTCGACGGGGCGAAGCTGTCCATGGGCGACCTGCACTTCTCCCAGGGCGACGGCGAGATCACCTTCTGCGGGGCGATCGAGATGGGCGGGTTCATGGACCTGCACGTCGACGTCATCAAGGGCGGGATGGACAAGTACGGCGTCTCCGAGAACGCGATCTTCATGCCCGGCCGGACCGATCCGCAGTACAGCGAGTGGCTGGCGTTCTCCGGCACCTCGGTGACGCTGTCCGGCGAGCAGCGCTACCTCGACTCGCACCTGTCGTACCAGCGGGCCTGCCTGCACGCGATCGAGTACCTGACGCAGTTCGGGTACTCCGACATCCAGGCGTACATGATCCTCGGGGCGGCGCCGATCGAGGGCAGGCTGTCCGGCGTCGTCGACATCCCGAACTCGTGCTCCACGGTCTACCTGCCGACCGAGATCTTCGACTTCGACGTCCGGCCGGGCAAGGACGGCCCGGCGACGATCGACCCGGGACAGGGCGTCCCGGTGGCGCGGGCCTGAGGAACCGGCGATGGGATCCGTCGGACTGCTGTTCGTCGGCGCCGTCCTGTTCATCAACGGCGTGATGCTGCTGGGATGGGTGGACGCGCGGTCCGCGGCACCGATGAACTTCTTCGTCGGCGGCCTGCAGATCATCACGCCCACCTATCTGATCTTCACCGCGGGCGGCGACCCGAACGTCATCCTGGCCGCGTCCGGGCTGTACCTGTTCTCCTTCACCTATCTCTACGTCGCGCTGAACATCACGCTCGGCCTGGACAGCAGCGGGCTCGGCTACTTCTGCCTGTTCGTGTTCCTGTCCGCGCTGGTGTTCTCCTGGCTGAACTTCACCCGCTTCGCCGATCCGGGGTTCGGCGTGATCTGGCTGCACTGGGCGTTCCTGTGGCTGCTGTTCTTCGTGCTGCTCGGGCTCAAACAGGACCGGATCGGCCGCTACACCGGCGCGGTCTGCGCGATCCAGGGCTGGGTGACGGCGTGGCTTCCGGCGCTGCTGCTGCTCACCGGCGGCTACCAGCAGTTCGCCGGGACGGTCGCGGTGGCGCTCGCGGTGTTCGGCGTCGTCGTCTACGGCGGGCTCTACGTGGTGCTCGGGCGCGGGTCCGACGCCGCGCCGGTCGCCCCGGCCGGGGACCGGAGCGTCCCGGCCTGAACCGGCTCCCCGCACCGGCGGGCCGCGGTCCCGGGTGGACCGCGGCCCGCTACGTGCGGGTGAGGATCAGCCAGACCAGGTAGGTGAGGTAGGTGGCGACGAGCACGCCGCCCTCGAACCGGGTCAGCCTCGCCCCGGTCCGCATCGCGATCGCGGTCCCGACCGTCGCGACCGCGAGCAGCACCAGGTCGGCGTCGACCACGTCGGGCGGGACGTCGATCGACGCGCCGGGCGCCGCGAGCACGGTGATGCCGAGGACCAGCGCGATGTTGTAGACGCTGGAGCCGACCAGGTTGCCCACGGCCAGCCCGGTCTCCCCGCGGGCGATCGCGACGAGCATCGTCACCAGCTCCGGCGCCGACGTGCCGATCGCGACGACGGTCAGCCCGATCACCGCCTCGTCCACACCGAACGCCCGCGCCCCCTGCACGGCGCCGTCGACCAGCAGCTCCGCCCCGACGACGACCAGCACGATCGACGCGGCGAGCACCAGCAGCTGCACCACCGGCCCGCCGCTGCCGCCGGTGTCGGCCTCCGCCGTGACGTCCTCCCGGCGGCTCGTCCGGAAGATCAGCACGGTGTAGGCGACGGCGCCGGTGAGCAGCAGCGCACCGTCCAGCGGGCCGAGCGACCCGTCCCGGGCGAGCAGGAAGAACACCAGCGTCGCGACGACCATCGCGGGCAGGTCGAACCGCAGCGTCCGGCCGCTGAACAGCACCGGCCGCAGCAGCGCACCCAGGCCGAGCACGAACAGCAGGTTGACCAGGTTGGTGCCGACGATGTTGCCGGTGGCCAGGCCGGCGCTGCCCGAGCGGGCGGCGTCGATGCCGATGGCGAGCTCGGGCAGGCTCGTGCCGACCGAGACCACGGTCAGCCCGATGACCATCGGGGACAGCCCGAGCCGGCTCGCGAGCCGGGAACCGGCCCGGACCAGCAGCTCGGCGCCGACCAGCAGCAGCGCGAGGCCGCCGAGGCCGAGCAGGATCGGCTGCACCTCGGGTCACCCGGTGCCGGGGGAGGGCCTGCGCATGGGAGCAGCTTCCCACCCGGGTGCCGGGACCGGCGCCGGCGCCGCGCCGGTGGATCAGGCGATCCGCAGCCGGGGCCGGACGGGCCGCAGGACCCCGGACGCCCGGCCCAGCCCGTGCCGCAGCTCCGCCTGCGCGCGCTGCGGGCTCCCGCCGGGGCCCCGGAGGGCGCGTGCGGCCGGGCCGGTCAGGCTCCGGCCGGTGCAGAACGTCAACGGCCAGCGCAGGTCCGGTGCCTGGGCGGCGGCGAGCAGGCCGGCGCCGTCGTCCGGCCGGACGGATCCGGTGTGCAGCGCGACGCCGGCGAACTCCGGCGGCACCACGCAGCGCAGCACCTCCCGGGTCAGGGCGCCGTGGCCGGCCGGGTCGACCGGCTGCCCGGACCCGGTCCCGGGCAGCGCCGCGCCCGGGCCGAGCACGGTCGCCCGCGGATCGACCCCGGCGTCGTCGAGCTCCCCGGCCAGCCGGGTCAGCAGCGCCGCCAGGGTGGTCGCCGCCGCGTCGGCCGGGTGCCCGCCGTCGCGGGCGATGCCGCAGTGCAGCAGCGGGACGAGCCCGGCGTCCTGGGCGGCCCGGGCGTACCGGGCGAGCACGTTGGCGTTGGACCGGATCGACCAGGTGGACGCCCCGGCGACGGTCCGGGCCCGGCAGCTGACGAACCGGGCGCCCGCCCCGGCGTGCTCCGCCATCCGGGCCGGCAGGTCGTCCGTCCCGCCGAGGACGGTCTCACCGGGTGCGCCGGGCAGCGGGATCCGGCCGGGATCGGCCCGGACACCCGGGAGGATCCCGGCGTCGGCCCACGGCCGGTCGGGCCCGCGGCGCAGGGCCGCCGCAGGGAGCACCAGCCCGCTCACGTACTCCGGCAGCCCGGGGATCGTGAGGACCAGCTGCCGGAACCCGCGCTCGTCCGGGCCGTCGGGGCCCGCGTCGAGCGCGAGGATCCCCCGGGGGTGGCCGACGAGAGCACCCGCCGTCGCCCGCATCCCGTGCATGGACACCTCCTCGGCGACCGGCGACACCGCGTCGCGGTCGTGCCGCGACGCTAGGACCGGCCGGCGGCCGGTCGCCTCCCCGCAACGGAGGATCCGGCGGGGTAGCCGCCGGTCATCGCCGGACGCCGGTGAGCCAGTCGCACCAGCGGTCGATCCCGGCGCCGGTGAGGACGCTCGTCTCGACGACGGCGGCGTCCGGGTTGACCGCGCGCAGGTTGCGGTAGAACGCGTCGAGCTCGAACGGGAGGTGCGGCAGCAGGTCGATCTTGTTCACCACGACCAGATCGGCGGACCGGAACATCACCGGGTACTTGAGCGGTTTGTCCTCGCCCTCGGTCACCGAGTAGACCATCGCCCGGGAGTGCTCCCCGACGGCGAACTCGGCCGGGCACACCAGGTTGCCGACGTTCTCGATGATCACCAGGTCGAGCTCGTGCAGCGGCAGCCGGGGCAGCGCCGAGCGCACCATCGGGGCGTCCAGGTGGCACTCGCCGCCGAACCCGTTGCCGGTGTTCACCAGGGTGACCGCGGCGCCGAGACCGGCGAGCCGGTCGGCGTCGATGCTGGTCTCGATGTCGCCCTCGACGATCCCGATCCGCGGCCCGCCGGCCAGGCGTTGCAGGGTGGCCCGCAGCAGCGAGGTCTTGCCGGCGCCGGGTGACGACATCAGGTTCACCACGGTCACGCCCGCGGCCTCGAAGTCGGCCCGGTTCGCGGCGGCGGTGGCGTCGTTCTCGTCGAAGATGCGCTCGAGCACGCTCACCCGCTCCGGCCCGGTGTCGTAGCCGGAGTGGTCGCCGAGATCCGCGCCGTGCCCGTGCCCGTGCCCGTGCGCCTGGCCGTGCTCGTGGGTGTGGCCGTGCCCGTGGGAGTGGCCGTGCTCGTCGTGCCGGTGGAATCGACCCATGGTCAGGCCTCCGTGAGTTCGAGTGAGGTGATGAGGAACTCCTCCCCGGCGACGACCTGCACCGCGGTCCCGCCGCAGTGTGCGCACACCAGGACAGGGGCGTCGAGCTCGGTGGTGCCCGCGCAGCCGGTGCAGCGGATCCGGGCGGGCACCGACTCGATGCACAGCTCCGACCCGCCGAGCGGGGTGTCGGCGTTCACCAGCGACCAGCAGTAGGTCAGCGTCGCGGGCACCACCTGCCGCAGCTGCCCCACCTGCAGGTTCACCCGGCGGACGCGTGCGGTGTCGGCGTGCCGCTCGACGACCCCGACGATCGAGCGGCAGAGGGACAGCTCGTGCACGGCGGCTCCTTCCGGATGGTGGGCACGGTCAGCGGCGCATGTCAGCGGCACATGTCAGCGGCGCAGCGTCTCCGACGGCGACTCGCCCCAGCGCTTGCGGTACTCGACCGAGAAGCTGCCGAGATGGTGGAAGCCCCACCGCTCGGCGACCGCCGTGACGGTGATCCCGTCGCGTGGCATCGCATCGGTCAGCTCGTCGCGGATCCGGTTCAGCCTGCGCTCCCGGATGTAGGCGACCGGGGACGTCCCGAGCTCGTCGCGGAACGCCTGCTGGATCGACCGGACGCTCATGTGCACGCTGCGGGCGAGCAGGTCCATCGTGATCCGCTCGCCCAGGTGCGCCTCGATGAACTCGGTCGCCTCGCGCACGACCCGGCGCCCGGTGGAGCTCGTGGGCCGGGTGATGTCGGCGTGGTAGTTCGAGGGCTGCAGGAACAGCAGGCTGGACATCAGCAGCTCCTCCACCGCCCCGATGCCGTGCCCGTGCTGGACCAGCGAGTCCGGGTAGTACACCTCGGCGTGCAGCAGCTGCACCGCGGTGTTCCAGCGCATCGCGGGCTCCGCGGCCAGGTCGAACTCCGGCTCGAAGCTGATCGGGTGCGGGAGCCGCCGCCCCAGCAGCCGGGTCAGGTAGGCCAGCAGCGCCTGCTCCTCGATCCGGAGCAGCAGGATCGGCGAGTCGTGGTCGAAGTGCATGGTGAGCGCGGTGCCCGGGCTGGTGACCAGGGCGCGCACCGTGTTCGCCTCGAAGGCGACCCCGGAGCCGTGCTCGCAGACCACCCGGCCGTTCGTCGGCATGCAGACCGTGAAGTACGGCCCGAGCGCCGGGATGTCCAGCGTGGCGGCCACCGTCAGGTCCAGGTACAGCAGGCTGATGTCGCGGAGCTGCACCCCGAACAGGCTCGCCGCGAATCCCGGGTCCTGCGGGTGGCGCAGGTCGAGCGTCGCGGCCGACAGCACCTTGCCGACCATGAAAGCCGCTTCCCACAGCTCCTCCGAGTAGAAGATCTCGTGCTCGGCCAACGCCGGCGGGACGCCGCGGGACCGGATCTTCCGTCGGACGGGCCCCCGGGTTCGCCGGATGTCGATCGAGCGCAGTCGGGACAGACGAGACATGAGCCGCTCACAACTCCGTGATCCGTGCGGAATCCTCCACCCTGCACGCAAGTTCGTCTCGCAGAACAGCGCATGACCGTCACAAGGTCCGCGCGATCGCGACAGTCGCTGCGCAGAAGAGATAGGCCGGGCCGATCCGCGGGCCTAGCCTTGTGCCTCACCTCACACGCTCGCCCACCACCGAGGAGGAACCCGTGACCGTCAACGGTCAGCTCGCCGCGCGGTCGCCTGCCGACGGGCTCGTGGAACGGCTGGACGACCCGGAGGTCGCCGCCGCGCTCGGCGACATCCTCGAGCACGCCGACCTGCTCGCCCTGCTGGTCGAGTCGCTGGACGGCGTCATCCGGCGCGGCGACGCCATCACCGAGGCCGTCGCCGGCGGGATCCGCGACCTCCGGTCCGGGGGGCTCCCGGCGGAGCTCGCCGATCTCGACCTGCGCGGGCTGCTCGGCAGCCTCGTCACGCTGTCCGGCGGGGTCGCCGGTGCGACCCCGCAGCTGCAGACCCTGCTCACCTCGTCGCTGCTCACCGACCCGCGGACGGCGGACACGCTGGTGCTGTTCGGCGAGGCGCTGGTCGAGGGCCGGGAGCGGGCGTCCGCCGGGGCCGCGCCACCGTCCGGCGTGTTCGGCCTGCTGCGCACGCGGCGCGACGACGACGTCGCCCGCGGCCTCGCCGTCCTGCTCGAGACCGCGCGGGCGCTCGGCCGCCGGGTCGGCTGAGCGCACACCACCCACCACCACACCACGTCCGAACAGATCGCACCGGCGGCTCCGGCCACCGGCCCACCACGGCCCGCCGCGGGGCGGAGCCTGCCGAGAGGAGTCCCCATGGCATCCGTGCTGTGGTTCCAGGGCGGAGCGTGCAGCGGGAACACGATGTCGTTCCTCAACGCGGAGGAACCGAACGTCGTCGACCTGATCGTCGACTTCGGGCTGGACCTGGTCTGGCACCCGTCGCTGGGGCTGGAGCTGGGGAAGAACGCCCAGAAGGTCTTCTGGGACTGCGTGAACGGCGAACGCCCGCTGGACATCTTCGTGTTCGAGGGCACCGTCATCGAGGCCCCGGACGGTTCCGGCCGGATGGACATGTTCGCCGACCGCCCGATGAAGGACTGGGTCACCGACCTGGCCGCCGCCGCGCAGATCGTCGTCGCCATCGGCGACTGCGCCTGCTTCGGCGGGATCCCGGCGATGGAGCCCAACCCGTCCGGCTCGACCGGCCTGCAGTTCCACAAGCGGGCCAAGGGCGGCTTCCTCGGCCCGGACTTCACGTCGAAGATGGGACTGCCGGTGATCAACGTCCCGGGCTGTCCCGCACACCCGGACTGGATCACCCAGATCCTGGTCGCGCTCGCCACCGGCCGGGCGGGCGACATCACGCTCGACGACATGCACCGGCCGGAGACCTTCTTCAAGTCCTTCACCCAGACCGGCTGCACCAGGGTCCAGTTCTTCGAGTACAAGCAGTCGACCTACTCGTTCGGCGAGGGCACCCGCACCGGCTGCCTGTTCTACGAGCTCGGCTGCCGTGGGCCGATGACGCACTCGCCGTGCAACCGCATCCTGTGGAACCGGCAGTCGTCGAAGACCAGGGCCGGCATGCCCTGCCTCGGCTGCACCGAGCCCGAGTTCCCGCACTTCGACCTCGCTCCGGGGACGGTCTTCAAGACCCAGAAGGTCAGCGGTGCCATCCCGAAGGAGGTCCCGGAGGGCAGCGACCACCTGACCTACATGGCGCACGCGGCCGCGGCGAAGATCGCGGCGCCGCAGTGGTCCAAGGAGGACATGTTCGTCGTCTGAGCCGCCTCGCACGCCGGTGTTCCCGAAAGGACCCCCACCACCATGAGCACACTCGATCTCCACGTCAGCCCGCTCGGCCGGGTCGAGGGCGACCTCGACGTCCGGGTGACCGTCGAGGACGGGATCGTCACCTCGGCCTGGACCGAGGCCGCGATGTTCCGCGGCTTCGAGATGATCCTGCGCGGCAAGGACCCGCAGGCCGGCCTGATCGTCACCCCGCGGATCTGCGGGATCTGCGGTGGCAGCCACCTCTACAAGTCGGCCTACGCGCTGGACACCGCGTGGCGCACGCACATGCCGCAGAACGCCACCCTGATCCGCAACATCTGCCAGGCCGCCGAGACCCTCCAGTCGATCCCGCGCTACTTCTACGCGCTGTTCGCGATCGACTTCACGAACAAGAACTACGCGAAGTCCCCGCTGTACGAGGAGGCCGTCCGCCGGTTCGCCCCCTACGTCGGCACCAGCTACCAGCCGGGCGTGGTCCTCTCGGCCAAGCCGGTCGAGGTCTACGCGATCTTCGGCGGGCAGTGGCCGCACTCCAGCTTCATGGTGCCCGGCGGGGTGATGAGCGCGCCGACGCTGGCCGACGTCACCCGGTCCATCGCGATCTTCGAGCACTGGAAGGACAACTGGCTCGAGAAGCAGTGGCTGGGCTGCTCGGTCGAGCGCTGGCTGGAGAACCGGACCTGGGAGGACGTGCTGGCCTGGGTCGACGAGAACGAGTCGCAGCACGACAGCGACTGCGGGTTCTTCATCCGCTACTCGCTCGACATCGGGCTCGACCGCTACGGCCGCGGGGTCGGGAACTACCTGGCGACCGGCACCTACTTCGAGCCGTCGCTGTACGAGAACCCGACCATCGACGGCCGCAACGACGCGCTGATCGGCCGCTCCGGCATCTACGCCGGCGGCAGCTGGCACCCCTTCGACCAGGCCCGGGTCAGCGAGGACGTCACGCACTCGTTCTACGAGGGCACCGGATCGCTGCACCCGTTCGAGGGCGAGACGAACCCGATCGACCCGGCCGTCGGCGCCCGGCAGGGCAAGTACAGCTGGGCGAAGTCACCGCGCTACGACGTCCCGGGCCTGGGGCAGGTCCCGCTGGAGGCCGGGCCGCTGGCCCGCCGGATGGCGGCGGGCGGACCGGGCGCCGCCGCCCACCAGGACGACGATCCGCTGTTCGTCGACATCGTGGACCGGATGGGCCCGAGCGTGTTCGTCCGCCAGCTGGCCCGGATGCACGAGGCGCCCAAGTACTACTCCTGGGTGCGGAGCTGGCTGGACCGGCTCGACCTGAAGGAGAGCTTCTACACCAAGCCCACCGAGCACAGCGAGGGCCGGGGATTCGGCTCCACCGAGGCCGCCCGCGGCTCGCTCTCCGACTGGATCGTGATCGAGGACGGCAAGATCAAGAACTATCAGGTGGTCACGCCGACGGCCTGGAACATCGGTCCGCGCGACGGTGCCGAGCTGGCCGGGCCGATCGAGTCCGCGCTGGTCGGCTCGCCGATCGTGGACGCCGACGATCCGGTGGAGCTCGGCCACGTCGCCCGCAGCTTCGACTCCTGCCTGGTGTGCACGGTGCACGCCTACGACGGAAGGACCGGGCGCGAGCTGTCGAAGTTCGTCGTCAACGGAATGGTGTGAGTCCGACGTCCGCCACCGAACCACCGGACCTGGAACCGCCCGGCTGCGCCGTGCTGGTGATCGGCTGCGGGAACCTGCTGCGCGGCGACGACGGGATCGGCCCGGTGCTGGTCCGGCACCTCTGGGAACGCGGGGTGCCGGACGGCGCCCGGCTGGTCGACGGCGGCACCGCCGGGATGGACGTCGCGTTCCAGATGCGCGGCGCCGGCCGGGTCGTCGTCGTCGACGCGGCGGCGACCGGCTCGGAGCCGGGGACCGTGTTCCGCGTCCCGGGCGCCGAGCTGGCCGACCTCCCGCCGCTCGAGGGGGTGCACACCCACTCGTTCCGCTGGGACCATGCGATCGCGCTGGCCCGGTGGGCGCTGGGGGACGCCTGCCCGGACGACATCACGGTCTTCCTGGTCGAGGTGGCGGGCGTGGAGTTCGGCGCCGAGCTGTCCGAGCCGGTGCTGCGGGGGATGGAACAGGTGATCGAGATGGTGGAGCGGGACTACCTCGCAGCGCTGCGGCCCGACATCGGCGCGGCGGACGACCCGGTCGAGTTCACCGCGGACGGCTACCTCCGGCTGCCCGCCCGGCTCGCCGCCGGCCGGTTCCCGTCGGACGCCGCGATCGCCGCGGTGCGCGACGACGACCTCTGGCTGGTCCCGCTGACCGGCCCGCGCAGCGGTGGCCTGCTGCTCAAGCAGCGCAACCCGGCCGGGGACCGATCGGTGCTCGTCCGCGAGGTGCTGGGCGAGCGGGTGGTCAGCGGACCCCGCCCGACCGCATGGGACGACGAGCAGAAGGCGTTGCGGATCCCGCTCCGGGAGGCGTGACCGGCGATGAGCGGGACACCGGACGAGCACCCCGGGACCGCACCCCGTCCGGCCGGCTCGGTGGACGAGGCGCTGGACGTGCACACCGAGGTCGTGCACGAACGCGGCCGGTGGATCGTCGAGATCGTCGTCGTCTTCGCCGACGGCGTCGTCCGCAGGCGCATCAGCTCCCACCCGACCGAGGCACGAGCCAGGATCTCCGCCCGGCTGATCCGGCGGGCCGCCGAACGAGACACGCGAGACCTGCGATGAACACGGGGGACCCCCAGATGGCCGACCGACCGCACGAACCCGACCCGTCCGCACCGCCCACCCGCCCGCAGCCGCTCGGCGTCCTGCCGCTGCCGCTCGGGTACCTGCTGGTGCCCGCGGGGGAGGACACCGACCCGGCCCGCCTCGACCTGCTCGCCGGGCGGATCCCGGCGAGCTGGCCGGACCGGATGCGCGCGCACCGGCTCGCGCTGGCCGGGGACCGGGCCGGGGCGCTCGCCGCCCTGGACGCCGAACCCGCGCCCGGACCGGTCACCCGGTACAACCGCTTCGTCCTCGACCCGGACGGGGCGGCCCGCCACGGCACCGACCCGGACCGGCTCCGCCGGGAGCTGGGCGAGCTCGGCGTCCTGGTCGATCTGGTGCTGTTCGCGCTCGGCCGGACCGACCTGCCACCCGGTGACCCGGCCGGACGGCCCGGCGGCGAGATCGGCGCGCTCGTGCTGTCCGCCCGGGCCACCCACGTGCTGGGCACCGACGGCGCCGGCGCGGCCGTGGCCCTGCTGGAGCGGGCGGCCGAGCAGGCCGCGCCGGTGTCACCGCCGCTGGAGGGGCTGCTGCTGGCCGCCGCCGCGGGGATCCTGCGCGAGCGCGGCGACGTCGACTGCGTGCCCCGCTTCGAACGGGCGCTGGCCCTGCTCGAGGACGCCGACGGCCTGCGGGTCGGCCGGGCCGAGGTGCACCTGGAGCTGGCCGGGGCGCTGCACGAGCAGGCCGACGACCGGCCCGACCTGCTGAACCGCGCGGTCCCGCACTATCACGCCGCGCTGCAGCTGGTGCGCCGGGAGGACGCCGCGCTGACCTGGGCCGCGGCGCACGCCGGGCTGGCCACCGCCTACCTGACGATGCCGATGGTCGAGGCGTCCGGGCAGCTCCGGCTGGGGATCGCGGCCCAGTCGCTGCGGGCCGCGCTGACCGTCTACACCCGGGCCGACCACCCCGCCGAGTGGGCCAGCCTGCAGCTGAACCTGGCCAACTCGCTGGTCTACGGCCCGACCGCGCACCGCGAGGAGAACCTGGTCGACGCGGTCGAGATCTACCAGGCGGTGCTGGAGACCAGGGACCGGCACAGCGATCCGCTCGGCCGGGCCAGGGTGCTCAGCAACCAGGGGACGGTGCTCGCCCACCTCGGTGCCTTCGACGACGCCAAGGCCCGGCTCTACGAGGCCCGCTTCCTGTTCGAGGAGCACACCGACGAGGCGTCGGTGCGGGCGGTGCGCGGCGTGCTCGACGAGATCGCCCGGCAGGTCGCGCTGGCCCGCACCGCCGAGCACGACGCACCGGCACCCGCACCCGGCTGAGCCCCACCGATCACCCACCCACCCCCCACCGAGCGAGGAACGGCCATGACGACCTCGGCAACCCCGACGGCCCCGGTGACGGAGCCGGGCACCGAACCGACCTTCGAGGAGCTCGCCGACCGCGTCGACCGTGCCGTGCGTGCGCTGGCCGATCTCGACCCGGCCGCCAGGACCGCGGCCGACGAGCTCCGGTCGGCGCTGGAGGCGGTGCACCGGGCCGGGCTGGTGCAGATCGTCCGCCGTCTCAAGGACGACCCGGCGACCCGGCCCGCCCTGTTCGAGCTGGCCGACGAGCCGGTGGTGCGGATGCTGCTGTCGTTGCACGGGATCGTGCGCGAGCCCCCGTCGGTCCGGGCCGAGCGGGCACTGGCCGGGGTGCGCCCGCAGCTGGCGAGCCACGGCGGGAACGTGCTGCTGGACCGGGTCGAGGGCGCGACCGCCTACATCCGGCTGGAGGGCGCCTGCAACGGCTGCTCGATGTCGTCGGTGACGCTGCGCGATCTCGTCGAGTCCAGCCTGCTCGACGGCGTACCGGAGATCACCGCGGTCGAGGTGCTGCCGAACCGGCCGTCCCCGACCCTGATCCCGCTCGACGAGCTGCGGATCGGACCGGACCCGGCGACCCGGGGCTGGTCGCGGGCCGGATCCACCGCACAGTTCCCGGTGGGCACGGTGCACCCGGTCGAGGTGGACACCGCGGGCGGGCGGACCTCGCTGATCGTGGTGAACGTCGACAACGGGCTGGCCGCGTTCCGCAACGCCTGCGCGCACGAGGGGCTCCCGCTCGACGACGCGATCCTCGACGTCACCGGCGGCACGCTCACCTGCCCGTGGCACGGCTTCTGCTTCGACGCCGGGTCCGGGGAGTGCCTGAGCGCACCCGGCGCCCAGCTCGAACGGCTCCCGATGCGGGTCGAGCTCGACACCGTCTGGGTCCGGGCCGACCCGTGAGCAGGCTGACCGTGCGGCACACCGTCGCGGGCCGACCGGTGCGGACCGATCCCGGCACCGATCCGGCGCTGGCCGGTGGCTGGGCGCCCGGCGCCCGGCTGGGCGCACCCGCGACCGGCGGGCTGGCGCTGCCGTCGGCGACGCCGTCGCGGTCCTGGCTGTACTCGCCGCGCGGCGTGCACCTGGATCCCGGGCTGCTCGCCGTCGCCGACACCGGCAACCACCGGGTGCTGCTCTGGCACGGCCTGCCGGACACCGACGAGCAGCCGGCCGACGTCGTCCTCGGCCAGCCGGACGCGGTCACCGAGGGCCGCGCGGCCGGTGGACGCGGCCCGGAGAACGGGATGAGCCTGCCCACCGGGGTGCTGGTGCACGACGGCAGGCTGGTCGTCGCCGACGCGTGGCACCACCGGATCCTGGTCTGGGACTCCGTCCCGCGCTCCGACGACGTCGCCCCCGACCTGGTGCTCGGGCAGCCGGACCCGGCCGGCGTCGAGCCGAACGCGGGCGGCGCCTGCTCGGCGGCCACCTTCTACTGGCCGTTCGGCATCGGGATCGTGGACGGCCGGTTCTGGGTCGCCGACACCGGGAACCGCCGGGTGCTCGGCTGGGACGGCGGGATCCCCGGGCCCGGGCGCCCCGCGGACGTCGTGCTCGGCCAGCCCGATCCGTCCGCCCGCGAGGAGAACCGCGGCGAGGGCGTCGGGCCGGCGAGCTTCCGCTGGCCGCACGCGATCACCGGCCGGGACGGACTGCTGCTGGTCGCCGACGCCGGGAACCACCGGCTGCTGGGCTGGGCACCCGCCCCGGACGCCGACCGGCCCGCGTCCTTCGCGATCGGCCAGCCGGGCCTGGACACCGGCGACGAGTGGCCCTACGCCCCGCAGACCGCCGCCGGGCTGCGCTTCCCCTACTCGGCCTGCCTCGATCCCACCGGCGACCGGCTCGCGGTGGCCGACACCGCCAACAACCGGGTGCTGCTGTGGGACACGGTGCCGGTCGACGGCCGCGGCGCCCGGCACGTGCTCGCCCAGCCCGACTTCGCCGGGAACGGGGAGAACCGGTGGGCCGCGGTACTGGCCGACACGCTGTGCTGGCCCTACGGGCTGTCCCTGCACGGCGACCGGATGGCGGTGTGCGACTCGGGCAACAACCGGGTCGTGCTGTGGCACCGCACGGAGCCGCGGCCGTGAGCGCCCCGGCAGCCGGTGCGCTGCGCCGCCGGGCGGTGGTGACCGGCGTCGTCCAGGGCGTCGGGTTCCGGCCGTTCGTGCACCGGCTGGCCACCGAGCTGGGTCTGGACGGGCTGGTCGGCAACGACTCGGCGGCGGTGTTCCTGGAGATCGAGGGTCCGGCCGCGGCCCTCGACGAGTTCGACCGCAGGCTGCGCGCCGAGGCACCGCCACTGGCCCGGATCGAGTCGGTGCACTGGACCGGTCTCCGCGCGACCGGCCCGGCGGCGGGCACCTTCCGGATCGACGGCAGCCGGGCCGCCGGGGGAGCGGCGACCACGGTGCCCCCGGACGTCGCCACCTGCGCCGCCTGCGTCCGCGAGCTGTTCGACCCGGCCGACCGCCGGTACCGGCACCCGTTCGTCACCTGCACCGACTGCGGGCCGCGGTACACCATCATCCGCGGCCTGCCCTACGACCGGCCGGCCACCACGATGGCCGGGTTCGGGATGTGCGCGCGCTGCGCCGCCGAGTACGCCGATCCGGCCGACCGGCGCTTCCACGCCCAGCCGATCGCCTGCCCGGACTGCGGCCCGACGCTCGGCTACCGCGGCCGGGACGGGCAGCGCAGCGGGGACGCCGCGCTCGCCGCCGCGCAGCGGGCGCTCGCCGCCGGGCGGATCGTCGCGGTCAAGGGCCTCGGCGGCTACCACCTGGCCTGCGCCGCCGACCGGGCGGACGCGGTGGCCGAGCTGCGCCGGCGCAAGGCCCGCACCGGCAAGCCGTTCGCGCTGCTGGTCCGCGATCTCGACGCCGCCGCCCGCTACGCCCGGATCTCGCCCGGCGAGGCGGCCGTGCTCGGCTCGGCGCAGCGGCCGGTGGTGCTGCTCGACCGGCTGCCCGCAGCGCCGGTCGCGGAGCAGGTCGCACCGGGGAACCCGCTGCTCGGGCTGCTGCTGCCCTACACCCCGGTGCACCATCTGCTGCTCGCCCCGGTACCGGGCGATCCGGCGCCCTGCCCGGACGCGATCGTGCTGACCAGCGCGAACCTCAGCGACGAGCCGCTGTGCCACACCGACGCCGACGCCCGCGACCGGCTGCCCGGGCTGTGCGACGCGGTGCTCGACCACGACCGGCCGATCGAGGTGCCGTGCGACGACTCGGTGGTCCGGGTCGTCGACGGCGAGCAGCTGCCGGTCCGGCGCTCCCGCGGCTTCGCCCCGCTGCCGGTCGACCTGGGCGTCGCCGGGCCGCGGGTGCTCGCCGTCGGCGGCGAGCTCAAGAACACCTTCTGCCTGACCGAGGGCCGGCACGCGTTCTGCTCGGCGCACGTCGGGGACATGGGGTCGCTGGAGACCACCGTCGCGTTCGACCGGGCCGTCGCCCGGCTCACCGCGCTGCGCGGGCACCCGGACCGGGTGGTCGCCGACCTGCACCCCGGCTACCTCACCCGGGACCGGGCCGAGCGGCTCGCCGGGGACCGGCCACCCGATCTCGTGCAGCACCACCACGCGCACGTGATGTCGCTGCTCGCCGAGCACGGCCGGCTCGGCAGCCCGGTCGTCGGCGTCGCGTTCGACGGGACCGGGTACGGCACCGACGGCACCGTGTGGGGCGGGGAGATCCTGCTGGTCGGGCCGGACGGCCACCGGTTCACCCGGGCCGGTCACCTCGCACCGGTGCCGCTGCCCGGCGGCGACGCCGCGGTCCGCAACCCGTGGCGGATGGCGCTGGTGCACGCCCGCGCCGCCGGGCTGGCCCGGACCCGCGATCTCGCCCCGGTGCGGGCCGTCACCGCGGCCGAGCTGGCCGCGCTGGAGTCCCAGCTGGACAGTGGCCTGGGCTGCGTGCCGACCAGCAGCGTGGGGCGCCTGTTCGACGCCGTCGCCTCGCTGCTCGACGTCCGGCACCGGATCGGGTACGAGGGCCAGGCCGCGATCGAGCTGGAGGCGCTCGCCGCGACCGTGCCGCCGGGACCGGACCCGGACCGGCGGTCCCGGCCGCCGCTGCCCGGGTTCGCCGTCGGCGCCGACGGCGTGCTCGATCCCGGGCCGGTCGTCCGCGGGATCGTGGCGGGCCTGCGCGACGGGACCCGGCCCGCCGAGCTGGCCGCCGCGTTCCACCGGTCGCTGGCCGACGCCGTCGTCCGGGTGATCGGCGTGGTCGCCCCCGGCCCGCGCACCGTCGGCCTGACCGGCGGGGTGTTCCAGAACGTGCTGCTGCTGCGGGAGACCCGGCGGCGGCTGCGGGCGGCCGGCCACGAGGTGCTCACCCACCGCGTGGTCCCCCCGAACGACGGCGGCCTGGCGCTCGGCCAGGCCGCGATCGCGGTACTGACGGCCCTGGCCGAGCCACCCGGCCCGGGCGGACCGTCGGCCGACCACCACCACGCACGACCAGGAGGGTCCAGCCCATGTGCCTAGGAATCCCCGGGCAGGTGCTCCGGGTCTGGGACGCCGGGACCGGCGCCCGGATGGCCCGGGTCCGCTTCCCGGACGGCGAGCGGGACCTCTGCCTCGCCTACGTCCCGGACCTGCAGGCCGGGGAGTACACGATCGCGCACGCCGGGTTCGCACTCAGCCACGTCGACCGGGCGACGGCCGAGGCGACGCTGCGGACCATGGTCGAGTACGGCGTCCTCGAGGAGCCGGGGGTGGCCCCGTGACCGCCGCACCGGAGACCGGCACCGACCGGGGCCTCGCACCCGCGCTCGCCGACGACCTCGCGTCCGCCGCGCTGGCACTGGCCCGCCGGTTCTCCGCCGGGGCGACCCTGTGGTGCGTGGCCCCCGGCCGGGAGCCGCACGCCCAGCACGTCGCGGTCGAGTTCGTGCACCCGGTGGTGGTCGGCGCCCGTGCGCTGCCCGCGGTGGCGCTGGCCGACCGGGACCTGGTCGGCGCCGCGCGGCTGTCGGTGCGCGCCGGCGACGTCGTGCTCGCCGTCGCCGACGCCACCGATCCCGAGGTCCGGGAGATCACCCGCCGCGCCCCGGCCTGGGGGGCGACCACGATCCTGATCGGGCACGGCACCCGCCCGCCGGCGGGCTCCGCCGATCACGTCCTGTGGCACGACGACCCGGACCCGGCGCTGCCGGCGACCGGCGGCTTCGTGCTGCTCTACCACCTGCTGTGGGAGCTCACGCACATCTGCTTCGAGCACCCCGGGCTGCTCGCCGCCGACGGCGACTGCACCGACGAGGTGTGCGTGACCTGCAGCGACGAGGGACGGGTGGTCGAGGTGACCGATCCCGGCACCGGACCGACCGCGCTGGTCCGCACCCCGGACGGCGAGCAGGAGGTGGCCGTCGACCTGGTCGGCCCGGTCCACCGCGACGACCTGCTGCTGGTGCACGCCGGGACGGCGCTGCGCGTGCTGCGCGCGGAGGCCCCCCGATGAGCTCCGGTTTCCTCTATCCGTTCCTGGACGCCCGGGAGCGCGACCCGGGCCCGCTGCTGGCCGATCTCGCCGCCTCCGCGGTCGCCAAGTCGATCGAGAGCGCCCGGCTGCGCCGCACCACCGCGGAGGCCTGCGCGGCCGACGTCGAGCGGGCCGCCGCCGAGACGGCCCGCCGGTTCGCCGCGGGCGGCCGGCTGTTCACCTTCGGCAACGGCGGCAGCTCGACCGACGCCGCCACCCTCGCCGCGCTGTTCGCCCGTCCGCCCGCCGGCGCCCGCCCGCTGCCGGCCTGGTCGCTGACCGCCGACCAGGCGATCCTCACCGCGCTGGGCAACGACGTCGGGTTCGACCTGGTGTTCGCCCGGCAGCTGATCGCCCGGGGCGCGGCCGGTGACGTCGCCGTCGCGATGTCCACCAGCGGCAGCTCGCGGGACCTCACGGCGGCGCTGGCCGAGGCACGGCGGCTGGGGATGTACACGATCGGTTTCGCCGGCCACGACGGCGGATCGTTCGCCACCGGCTCCGATCTCGACGTCTGTCTCGTGGTCCGGTCGCAGAGCGTGCACCGGATCCAGGAGGCACAGGCACTGCTCGGCCACCGGCTGTGGTCCGCCGTGCACCGGCTACGGGAGGGGGAACGATGAGCGGGACCGTGCAGCGGTACCGGGAGTCCGGTCCGGGCTTCGCCGAGGGGGAGGTGATCGACCGGATCGAGGCGTTCCGGCGGCGCAGGCCACGGCTGCGGGAGGAACGCATCACGCTCGCGCACGGCGCGGGCGGCAAGTCGTCGGAGGCGCTGGTCGACGCCGTGTTCCTGGAGGCGTTCCGGAACCCGGAGCTGGCCGAGCTCGGGGACGGCGCGGTGCTGTCCCCGCCGGGCGGGCAGCGGATCGCGGTGTCCACCGACTCCTTCGTGGTGTCGCCCCGGCGCTTCCCCGGCGGGTCGATCGGGCACCTCGCCGTGCACGGCACCGTCAACGATCTCGCGATGGCCGGCGCCGTCCCGTCCTGGCTGACCGCGGCGTTCGTGCTCGCCGAGGGACTGGAGGTCGCCGAGCTGAAGGAGATCGTCGCCGACATGGCCGCGGCCGCCGCCGACGCGGGCGTGACGATCGTCGCCGGTGACACGAAGGTCGTCCCGCAGGGCGCGGCCGACGGCCTCTACATCACGACGACCGGGATCGGGCTGGTGCCCGACGGGCGGGCGCTGTCCGCGGCCGCCGTCCGGCCCGGCGACCGGGTGCTGCTCTCCGGGTTCATGGGCGACCACGGGACGGCGGTCATGCTCGCCCGCGGCGACCTGGCCATCGAGGCCGACGTCCGGTCGGACACCGCGTCCGTCGCCGGTGCCGTCGCCGACCTGCTGGCCGCCGCACCCGGCACCCGCTGGCTGCGCGACCCGACCAGGGGCGGGGTCGGCACCGTCTGCAACGAGCTGGCCAGGGCCGCCGGGCTGGGCGTCGTCCTGGAGGAGGACAGCCTGCCGGTGCGGCCGGTGGTCGCCGGCGCCTGCGAGATGCTCGGCATCGACCCGCTCTACGTCGCCAACGAGGGCAAGTTCCTGGCCGTGCTCCCCCCGGACGAGGTGGACGCCGGGCTGGCGGCGCTGCACGCGCATCCGCTCGGCACCCGGGCCGTGGAGATCGGGAGCGTCACCACCGAGCCCGCGGGGACCGTCGTGCTCCGGACCGGCTTCGGCGGGACCCGGATCGTCGACACCCTGGTCGGCGACCCGCTGCCCCGGATCTGCTGAGAGGAGTTCCCATGTGCCTCGGCATCCCCGGACGGATCGTGGAGATCACCGACCGGGCCAACTGTCTCGCCAGGGTCGACGTGAGCGGCGTGCAGCGGACGATCAGCGTCCGGCTGCTCGAACGCGACCTCCCGGACGTCGACGACTGGGTCCTCGTGCACGTCGGCTTCGCCATGGCGCGGATCGACGAGAAGGAGGCCCTGCTGACCCTCGACGCCGTCCAGAAGATGGGCGAGAGCTACCAGGACGAGATCGACGCACTCGATTCGTCGTCGATCGTCTGACCCATTTCGCGACCACGGAGCAGCCATGCGATTCGTCGACGAGTTCCGCGACCCCGCCGCCGCCAGAGCCCTGCTCGGCGCGATCGGACGGCTCGCCGAGCCGCGCAGCGAGGGTGAGCACTTCGCGTTCATGGAGGTGTGCGGCGGGCACACCCACACCATCTACCGGCACGGCATCGAGCACCTGCTGCCCGGCAACGTCGAGCTGGTGCACGGCCCCGGGTGCCCGGTCTGCGTCATCCCGATGGGCCGGGTCGACGACGCCATCTGGCTGGCCGAGCAGCCCGGGGTGATCCTGACCTGCTTCGGCGACATGATGCGCGTCCCCGGCTCGAACGGCAGCCTGCTCGACGCCCGCGCCCGCGGCGCCGACGTGCGGTTCGTGTACTCGCCGCTGGACGCGCTGAAGGTCGCCGTCGACAACCCGGAACGCGAGGTCGTGTTCTACGCGATCGGGTTCGAGACGACCGCGCCGTCCACCGCGGTCACCCTGGTCCGGGCGCGCGAGCTCGGGGTGCGGAACTTCAAGGTGTTCTGCAACCACGTGACGATCGTGCCGCCGATCAAGGCCATCCTCGACTCGCCGGACCTGCGGCTGTCCGGCTTCCTCGGGCCGGGACACGTCTCGACCGTCGTCGGGACGACGCCGTACCACTTCGTCCCCGAGGTCTACCGCCGCCCGCTGGTGGTCGCCGGCTTCGAGCCGCTGGACATCCTGGCCTCGGTCGCGATGCTGCTCACCCAGATCCGGGAGGGCCGCTGCGAGGTCGAGAACCAGTACTCCCGGGTCGTCGACGAGCACGGCAACCCGGCGGCGCTGGAGCTGCTGGGCCGGGTGTTCACGCTGCGCCCGCACTTCGAGTGGCGCGGCCTCGGGTTCATCGCGCAGAGCGCGCTCGCGATCCGTCCGGAGTTCGCCGAGTTCGACGCCGAGCGGCACGCCGACCTGCCCGGGGTCCGGGTCGCCGATCCCAAGTCCTGCCAGTGCGGCGAGGTGCTCAAGGGCGTGCTCAAGCCGTGGGAGTGCAAGGTGTTCGGCACCGCCTGCACCCCGGAGACCCCGATCGGGACCTGCATGGTCTCCCCGGAGGGGGCGTGCGCGGCCTACTACAACTTCGGGCGGATGCACCGCGACGCCGCCCAGCTGGTCGGCCGGGGGTGACGGCGGCGGCCACCGACGCGGGCGCGGAGCTGTTCGCCCGCTACGCCTACGCCCCGAACCACCTCGGCTACTGCGGGCCGCCCGCCGGCGACGTGCTGCGCACCGGGACGGCGGCGCAGGTCAGGGCGGCGGCGCGCCGGTTCTCCGGCGCCTGGCCCTACCTGCAGGTGCTGTCCGCGATGAGCGGGATCGACGATCCGCTGGATCCGCGGGTCGTCGCGTCCTACTGGCTCGGCGGCGGGGTGGGGGAGCGGCTGGACCCGCGCGAGTTCGGCGCCCGGCTGCTGGCGGTGATCGGCCCGCAGGCCGGGCACTACTGGGCCCATCTCACCGACGACCTGCTCGACGAGGCCGCCGGGAACCACGCCTTCCACGTGTTCGGCGTCTACCCCTGGACCCGGCTGCTCGGCCGCGGCGCCGACCGGCAGCCGCTGCACGTCCTCGACAGCTGCCGGATCACCTGGGGGACGGTGCTCGCCCGCCACGGCGACGACGTCGACGTCCGGTACCGGCCGTTGCGCCTGGCCGGCGGCGCGCTGCGGCTCGCCGATCCGGTGGTCGCCCGGATCCCGGTCCTCGTGCAGGGCCACGACCCGGCCCCGGGGCTGACCGCCGACGACGCGGTCGCGCTGCACTGGGGCCGGATCTGCGGCCGGCTGGAACGGGGCCGGCTGCACGAGCTGCGGTCGAGCACGCTGCGCCAGCTCGACCGGACCAACCGGCGGCTGCTGCGCCGGACGCCCGACGGCCAGGGACGGAGCGCGCCGTGAGACCGCGGATCCTGCAGACCGACGACCGGGCCGGCTTCGGCTGGGCGAACCCCGACGGATCACCGACGACGCTGCGCGCACTGGTCGCCACCGACGACGAACCGGACCGCCTGGTCGCCACCCACCTCGCCGCGCTGGACGACGCCCTGATCGACGCCGCCCAGCGGTACGGCGAGCTGCTCGGCGGCGGCCGCCGCCCGGACCCCGCCGAACGGGAGTCGCTGTCCACCCTCTACCGGGTGTTCGACCGGCTGGTGCACGACGTCGTGCTGGCGGCCCGCGAGCTGGGCATCGAGCCGGACGTGCGCACCGGGCAGATCGTCGGCACCAGCACGCTGGTCTCGGTGCGGGCCCGCGAGCCGCTCGGGCTGCTCGGGCCGGCCCCGCTGGACGACGAGCTGGACCGGCCCGGCCCCGGGGTGGTCGGCGGGTTCGGCGAGATGTGCCGGGCCGACCCGGCGCGGCCGTGGGCGGGCGGCCGGTGGATCGTCCGGACCGAGGACGGCCGGAGGCTGCCGCTGACGCTGTCCACGCTGCTGTTCGACAGCTCGGGGGTGAACAAGGACGCCGCCCGCCGGGAACACCGCGAGGCGCTGCGCTCGGTGGTCGACGCGGCCGCCGATCCGGCCGCCGATCCGCTGACCGTCGCCTGCGCGGTGGACTGGTTGCTCTACGACTTCCTGATGGCGCACCGCGAGCACCCGGACAGCGCCGCCGTCGTGCTCGGTGCCGGCGGCGCCGCGGACGCGGCCCTGGTCGTCGACGCGGCGGTCACCTCGGTGACCGTCCGGGCGGGGGTCGATCCCGGGCTGCTCGCCCCCGCCCCGGCGTCCCGCTGAGCCGGCGGGTCCGGGGCGGGGACCGGATCAGGGCTCGTGCGGGGTGCGGCCGATCGCGCGCAGCGCCGCCGCGGCGATCGCCCGGACGGTGAGGCCGAGCTGTGCGGCGATCTCGGGGCCCGGTCCGCTGTGCCCGAAGGAGTCGATCCCGATCACCGCGTCGCCCGGCCCGGCGAGCGCCCGCCAGCCGGTCCGGACACCGGCCTCGATCCACACCACCGGCACCGCGGGCCGCGGGACGAGGCCGGTGTCCAGCGCCCGGTCGAACCGTTCCCGCCACGGCACCGACAGCACCCGGACGGCGGCGCCCCGGGCGCGCAGCAGCTCGGCGGCCTTGCAGGCCGGTCCGACCTCCGAGCCGCTGGCGGCGAGCACGACGTCCGGCCGGTCCGGATCGGTGCCGACCACCCGGTAGCCGTGCTGGCGGACCCGGTCCAGCTCGGCGGCGCCGAGCTCGGGGAGGTCCTGCCTGCTCAGGACGAGCGCGGTCGGCCGGTCGGTGGCGGTGGCGGCGATCTCCCAGGCGAGCGCGGTCTCCGCGGAGTCCGCCGGGCGCAGCACGGTCAGCCCGGGGACCAGCCGCAGCGACTCCAGCTGCTCCACCGGCTGGTGGGTCGGTCCGTCCTCGCCGACGTGCACCGAGTCGTGGGTGAACAGGTAGGTCACCGGGAGCCGCATCAGGGCCGACAACCGCAGCGCCGGACGGAGGTAGTCGGCGAACACCAGGAAGGTGCTGCCGAACGGCCGCAGCCCGCCGTGCAGGGCGATGCCGTTGAGGGCGGCGGCCATCCCGTGCTCGCGGACGCCGAACGGCACGGTGCGCGGGGCGAACGAGCCGGGTCCGACGTCGCCGCCGGGCAGCGTGGTCCCGGTCGACGAGGCCAGGTCGGCGGAGCCGCCGACCAGCCCCGGGCAGGCGTCGGCGACCGCACACAGGGCGGCCGCCGAGGCGCGCCGGGTCGCCACCGCTGCGGCGGCACCCGCCTCGTCCGCGGCGCGGGCGAGCCGGCGCAGACCGGCCGGGTCGTCGAGGGCGGGCGTCCGGTGCAGCGGGAACGCGGCGGCGGTCGCCGGATGCGCGGTCCGCCAGCGCTCGTGCAGATCCGTCCAGTCGCGCCGGGCCGCCGACCATCCCGCGCGCAGCCCGGTGACCGCCCGGCGCAGCTCGGCGGGGACGTGGAACGGGGCGTCCGGCAGGCCGGCGGCGGCCCGCATCGCCGCGACGGCGGCCGGGCCGACCGGGCTCCCGTGCGCCTTCGGCGTGCCCTCCACCCCGGGGGCGCCGAGCCCGATCGTGGTGCGGACCGACACCAGCGTCGGTCGCCCGGTCTCGGCCCGGGCCGCCGCGTAGGCGCGGTCGAGGGCCGCGGGGTCGCCGGCGTCGTCGACCCGCACCGTGTGCCAGCCGTAGGCGCGGAACCGCGCCTCGACGTCGTCGGTGCAGCTGTTGCGGGCGGGCCCGTCGATGGTGACGTCGTTGTCGTCGAACACCACGGTGAGCCGGTCGAGGGCGAGCCGCCCGGCCAGCGACGCCGCCTCGTGGCTGATCCCCTCCATCAGGCAGCCGTCGCCGGCCAGCACCCAGGTGCGGTGGCCGACCACCGGGTGCTCGTCGGTGTTGCAGCGCTCGGCCAGCATCCGCTCGGCGAGCGCCATCCCGACCGCGGTGCCGATGCCCTGGCCGAGCGGACCGGTGGTGGTCTCCACGCCGGGGGTGATCCCGTGCTCGGGATGGCCCGGGGTGCGCGAGCCGGTCGTGCGGAACCGGCGCAGGTCGTCCAGGCCGAGCTCGTACCCGGTCAGGTGCAGCAGCGCGTAGAGCAGCATCGAGCCGTGCCCGGCGGACAGGACGAAGCGGTCCCGGTCCGGCCAGTCCGGGTCGGCGGGATCGTGGCGCAGGTGCCTCGACCACAGCACCCACGCCGGGAGGGCCGCGCCGAGCGGCAGGCCGGGGTGTCCGCTGCCGGCCCGTTCGACGGCGTCGACCGACAGCAGCCGGATCGTGTGGGCGGCGAGCTCGTCGAGATCGACAGTGAGATCGACGGCGAGATCGACGGCGGGGCCCCGGTCCACCGGGTCCGGGGGCGTACCGGATGCGGGCAGGACCAGCGGAGTCCGGTTCTCGGTCATCACGCACCTTTCGTGGGCGGCGATCTCGACCGTAGGAATCCCGGACGGCGTTCTCCTCCCCCGCGCCGGGGGGCGTCGGGGGGAGCCGGATCGGCTCCCGGATCGGCCCCCGGATCAGCTCAGTCGCCGGTGGCGCGCACGCTGCCGTCGAGCCGGACGCCCGGGTCCGGCACGGCGAAGACGGTCTCCCGCGAACCGAGCGGCTCGTCCGGTACCCGGTCGAGGACGTCGAACTCCTCGATCGCGCCGGTGACCTGCAGGGCCCGCCGGGCGGCCTGGCTGCCGCCGCAGAGCACCCGCAGCCGCTTGCCCTCGGCGCCGATCACGTCCCGCGCCTCCAGCAGCGACGTCAGGCCCGCGGTGCCGAGGAAGTCCACACCGGACAGGTCCAGGATCAGGTCGGAGCTCTCCTCGGACCAGATGCCGAGCTCGATCCACAGATCGGCGGAGGTGTCGTCGTCGATCGCGCCGATCGCGTGCAGCACGGCCGCCCCGGACGGGTGCCGGGAGGTCTCGAACCGCAGTGCCGGCCCGGACCGCAGCTCAGGACGGTCACCCAGCTGCTCGGCGGGCTCGGGCGACGGCAGGGGCCGCTTCTCGTCCTCCATCGCAGGCGTTCCCTTCCGGAGCCGGTACGCCCGGCGCCGGGGCCAGCATCGCAGTGACCGCCGGTGACCGCATGCGCTGTGGATCGCCCCCGGGACCGTCGCCCGGTGCCGCGTAGCCTCGGCCCCGTGGCCACCACCCTGACCGCCGCCGAGATCGCCGGGATGATCGACCACGCGATCCTGCGGCCGGAGCTGACCCGGACCGACGTCGACGCCCAGCTGGAGACCGCCGCCCGCCATCGGATCTTCAGCGTGTGTGTCCGGCCGAGCGACGTCGCGCACGCGGTCGCCCGGCTGGACGGCACCGGCGTCGCGGTCGGGACCGTCATCGGCTTCCCGCACGGCACGACCAGCACCGCGGCCAAGGTCGCGGAGTCCGGGCAGGCGATCGCCGACGGCGCGGCCGAGCTGGACATGGTGATCAACGTGGGACGGCTGCGCAGCGGCCTGCTCGACGACGTCGAGGCCGATATCCGGGCCGTCGTCGACGCCGCGGGCGGGCGGATCGTGAAGGTCATCCTGGAGACGGCGCTGCTGTCCGACGACGAGATCGTCGCCGGCTGCGTGGCCGCCGAGCGCGCCGGTGCGGCGTTCGTGAAGACCTCCACCGGCTTCGCGGGCGGCGGCGCCACACCGGAGCACATCGCGCTGATGCGGCGCAGCGTCGGACCGTCGGTCCAGGTGAAGGCGTCCGGCGGGGTGCGCGACCTGGACACCGTGCTCGCGTTCCACGCCGCCGGGGTGACCCGGTTCGGCACCAGCGGGACGGCGACGATCCTGTCCGACGCCGCCGACCGGGACGCCGGCGGATCCGCCGGGGCCCGGGTGGACGACACCTCCTACTGACCGGTACCCGGCGCCGCCCGATCTGGGAGGCTGACCCGGCGACCGCCCCGTGAACCGGAGGAGACCGATGGCAGAGCAGCCCCGCCCGTCCCCGTGGTCGCCCGCCGGTGTCACCGGGACGCTGATCGGCGCCGCGCTCGGAACCGTCGGCGCCGTGGTCGAGATCGGTCGCAGGCTCCCCGGCTGGCTCGCCGAGGCGCCCCGCGCCGTGGAGGCGATGCCGCAGCTGGCCGCGGACGTGGCCGCGCTGCCCCGCCGGATCGGCGGCGTCGACGCGGCGCTGACCGGTCTCGCGCCGGTGCTCGACGACGTCCTCGGCCGGGTCGTCACGCTGTGGGACGACCCGGGCACCGTGGACCGGATCGACCGGCTGACCTCGGCCGTCGTGGAGCTGTCGGCCGCCGCCGGCCCGCTGACCGAGCTGGCCGGGGCGCGCCGGGACCTCGGCACCCTGGCCGGTGCGGTGGGGCCGCTGCGGGAGCTGGGTGGTGCCGTGGAGTCGCTGCGCGAGCTGTCGGCCGCGGTCGGGCCGTTGCGGGAGCTGTCCTCGGCGGTGGGGCCGCTTCATGAGCTGTCTTCGGCGGTCGGGCCGCTGACCGAGCTGTCGGCCGCGGTCGGGCCGCTGACCGAGCTGGCGGCCGTTCGGGAGGACCTGCACGAGCTGGCGGCGGTGCGGGAGGACCTGCACGAGCTGGCGGCGGTGCGCGGGGACCTGCACGAGCTGGCGCTGGTGCGCGGGGACCTGCACGAGCTCGCCGCGGCGGTCGGCCCGCTGCGGGAGCTGTCGGCCGCGGTGGAGCCGCTGCGTGCGCTGTCCGGTGCCGCGGCACCGCTGGCCGAGCTGGCCACGGCGGTGGAGTCGCTGCGCGAGCTGAGCGCCGCGGTGGGACCACTGCGCGAGCTCGCCGCGGTGCGCGACGACCTGCACCTGCTCGCCGGCGCCGCCGAGCCGCTGCGCGCCCTCGCCCCGGCCGTCGAGGACCTGGCGGCGCTGGCCGGAGCGGTGACCGCGCTGCACCGGCTCGCCGACGCCGTCGGCCCGCTCGAGGAGCTCGCCCGCACCCGGGAGGACCTGGGCGAGCTGGCCGGTGCCGTCGGCCCGCTGCGTGACCTGGCGAGCGCGGGGGAGCACCTGGAGTCGCTGACCGGGGCGGTCCCCGCGGTGCAGGCCCTGGCCGCCGCCCGCGACGATCTCGCCCGGCTCGCCGAGGCCGTCGGCCCGCTGCAGGCCCTGTCCGAGACCAGCGAGGATCTCGCGGCGCTCGCCGGTGCGGTCGAACCGCTGCGCGAGCTCGCGCGGACCCGCGAGGATCTCGCGGCGTTGTCGGGCGCGGTCGAACCGCTGCGCGAGCTCGCGCGGACCCGCGAGGATCTCGCGGCGTTGTCGGGTGCGGTGGAGCCGCTGCGGGAGTTGGCGCGGACCCGGGAGGATCTCGCGGCGCTGGCCGGCGCGGTCGAACCGCTGCGCGAGCTCGCACTGACCCGCGAGGACCTGGCGGCGTTGTCGGGTGCGGTGGAGCCGTTGCGGGAGCTGGCGCTGACCCGCGAGGACCTGGCGGCGCTCGCCGGTGCGGTGGAGCCGTTGCGGGAGTTGGCGCGGACCCGGGAGGACCTCGCGGCGCTGTCCGGCGCGGTCGAACCGCTCCGCGCGCTCGCGACCGTCCGCGCCGATCTGGCCGCGCTCGCCGCCTCGATCGACGAGAACGGCGCGGTGTACCGGCTCGCGTCCGTCGTCGCCGATCCGGCCGGCGGGGACGGCGACCGCACACCCCGGCTCGCCGCGCTCGACGCGAACCTCGCCCAGGCCGCCGACCAGCTCACCACCGTCGCCCCGGACCTGCGCTCGGTCGCCGCCCGGATCGACGCGCTCGACCGGCAGATCGGCGTGCTCGCCGACGCGCTGGCCCCGCTGCAGGGGACCACCGAGCGGATCGGGCGGATCGTCGACCGGCTGCCGGACCGGACCCGCCGGCTCGTCACGCGTCCGGCCCCGGAGAGCTGACCGAAGATCACCGTCCCGGTGCCCGGGACCGCGATCCGCGTGGCCGGACGCACCACGACGGCGATCATGACCGGTACACAACGAACGGGCCGGCCCGCAGATCGCGGACCGGCCCGTTCGCCGGAGAAGCCCGGCTGTGCTTCCGGGGTACCCGTGTTCTCAGCCCAGGCCGGCGGTCTGGTCGAGAACGGTCTTCTGGGCCTGCTCGACCGAGGCGGCGTTGCCCTGCTCGGTGGAGGACTCGATCGAGTTGTCCTGGACGACGGACTGGCCGGAGCCGCCGCGCACGTCCTCGTTGGCGAAGTTGCTCAGCCCGGCGATGCCCTCGGCGTTCGCGGCCGGGTTCACCTGGGTGACCGGGGCGGCGGAGCCGTTGCCCTGCGAGACGTCGGCGCCCTGGGCGCCGGTCGCGGAACCGGCGGTGTCCTGGGTGATCGTGGTGTCGTCGGCGAACGCGACGCCGGAGACGCCGAGGGCCAGCGGGAGCGCCAGCGCGGACGCCGCGGCGATACGGATGGACTTGCGCATGGGGAAGCGATTCCTCTCGGGGAAGGACCCGCACCGTCCTGCTCGGGGGAGCCGGCGCGGGATGGAACGTGATGGAGCGTGTCGGCGTAGCGGGATCAGCCGGCGAGGCTGGTCAGCTGCTCCACGATGGTCTTCTGGGCCTGCTCGGTCTCGGCGGCGTTGCCCTGGTCGGTCGACGAGTCGATCGAGTTGTCCTGCACGATGGACTGGCCGGAGCCCTCGCCCTCGTAGACGTCCTCGTTGGCGAAGTCGCTGAGCCCCAGCACGTCGCTCACGTTGATCGCCGGGTTCGCCTGGGTGACCGGGGCGAACGAGGCGTTGCCCTGGTCGGTGCCGGCACCCTGCTCGGCGCCCGCCGTCGCGTCCGAGCCCTGGTTCTGCTCGAAGGTGTCGTCGGCGAAGGCCATCCCGGCGGCGCCGAGGGTCATCGGCACGGCCAGCGCGGCGGCGGCCAGAGTGCGCACGGACTTACGCATCAAGCGCGTTCCCTTCCTGAGTTCCTGCTGTCGTGCGCGCCCGCCAATGCGGCTGGCGCGCTGTCGAGAAAGGTAGTGGTAATCGAACCGAAATGCGCGGCGAGATGGGGTGACATGTGCGGCACGCGAACCGGTGAACCGATACGCAGAGTGCTGCGAAGTCGATCCCGAACGAGTGAAGATATCGCATTATCGCCAGTTCACGATGGTCGCGCTTAGTCATCGCCGCTGTTCGGCGGGGTGTCTGGAAAACAGCACACGATGGAGTGACATCCGCGAGCCGGAGTGCGTCGAAGTTACGTCGTGTTACACCGAGAAATAGCTGGTTACGGCCGTTCGGCGAAAAGATCCGACGATATTCGACACGCCGGGCAGGCGTTCGTGTCAGCGTTCGCGGAGCCGGTCGAGGCCGGTCCAGACGAGGCCGAGCAGTAGCTCGGTGAGCGCGTCCGGGTCCTCCGTGCCGCCGGCCGCGGACCAGTCGGCGAGCCCCTCGGCGGCGCCGACCAGTCCGGCGGCCAGCGGAGCCGCGAGGGCGCGGGCGGCGGCCGGGTCCGGGCCGGGCAGTTCGGCCGCCAGGAGATCGGCCACCCGGCCGACGATCCGCGCCCGCGCGTCGTGCACCTCGTCGGCGAGGGTCCCGGTGCGGGCCTGCCGGTAGAGCACCGACCAGCCGTCGCGGTGGGTGGTGAGGGTCGCGAAGAACGCGCGCAGGCCGCGGCGCAGCCGGTCCTCGGTCGTCCGGTCCGCCCCCGCGGCCAGCGACACCGACGTCAGCAGCCGATCGGCCTCGCGCCGGATGCAGCGGCGCAGCAGCTCCTCCTTGGATCCGCCGCCGTGCGTGTAGACCATCGGCTTCGACAGGCCGGCCTGCTCGGCGACGTCGTCCATCGAGGCGTCGTGGAAGCCGACCCGGGAGAACACCCGCACAGCGGCGTCGAGCACCTGGCGCTCGCGCTGCTCCGGCGGGAGCCGGCGCCGGCCGGTCGCGCTCGTCGGGGGGACCACGCTCGACAGCTTAGCTACTGCTGCGTAAAGTACCGCCCACATGAACCGGGTACTTCGAGTACCGGGCACTTCCGACCACGACGAGGTGGAGTGACCGATGGCCGACACGGTCGACATCAACGAGCTGGGTCGCAGCATCGACCCGAAGAGCCTGTCCGACGAGCAGCTGCTCGCCACGCTGGGCACCGCCCTGCGCGACGGCGACCCGGCCGACGTCGATCCGTCGCTGTTCGCCCGCCTGGTCAAGGGGGCGTCGAAGCAGCAGCTGGCCACGGTCATGGCCTCCGACGTGCGCGGCCCGGTGCTGGCGGCGATCTTCGGCCGGATGAGCGAGTTCTACTCGTCAAAGGGCGCCGGCGGGAACCGCCAGGTCGTGCACTGGCACATCAAGGACGGCGACGTCGTGGACAGCTTCGAGACCGTCCTGCACGGCGGCACCTGCACCGTCACCGAGGGCACCAGCGAGGAGCCGCGGACGGCGCTGACCATGCCGGGTACCGAGTTCCTGAAGATCGTCACGAACAACGCCAACCCGGTCACCCTGTTCATGACCCGCAAGCTCAAGGTCGCCGGCGACGTCGGTTTCGCCACCGCCCTGCAGAAGATGTTCCAGATCCCGTCGGCGTGACACCGGACCAGGGAGCAGTGACATGACCTCATTCGAACTCTCCACCGAACACCGCGAGCTGCAGGAGTGGGTGCACGGGTTCGCCGCCGAGGTGGTCCGCCCGGCCGCCGCCGAGTGGGACGAGCGCGAGGAGACCCCGTGGCCGATCCTGGCCGAGGCCGCGAAGATCGAGCTCTACAACTTCGAGACGCTCGCGTCGTTCTGGGGTGACGAGACCGGACTGTCGATGCCGCTGGTCAACGAGGAGCTCTTCTGGGGCGACGGCGGCATCGGCATGGCGATCTTCGGCACCACCCTCGCGGTGGCCGGGATCTTCGCCTCCGGCACCCCGGAGCAGATGGTCGAGTTCATCCCGCAGTGCTACGGCGACGCGTCCGACCCGAAGGTCGGCGCGTTCTGCTCGTCCGAGCCGGAGGCCGGCTCCGACGTCGCGGCGATGCGCACCCGCGCGGTGTACGACGAGGCGCGCGACGAGTGGACGCTGACTGGCCAGAAGGCGTGGGCCACCAACGGCGGGATCGCGAACATCCACGTGGTGCAGGCCGTCGTCGATCCCGAGCTGGGGAGCAAGGGCCAGGCGGCCTTCGTCGTCCCGCCGGGGACGCCCGGGCTGGAGTCCACCCGGAAGATCAAGAAGATGGGGCTGCGGGCGTCGCACACCGCGGACGTCTTCCTCGACGACGTGCGCCTGCCCGGATCCTGCCTGCTCGGCGGCAAGGAGAAGCTCGACGAGCGGCTCGCCCGTGCCCGGTCCGGTGCGAGTTCGAAGGGCTCCGCGGCGATGCAGACCTTCGAGCTGTCCCGCCCGACGGTCGGCGCGCAGGCGATCGGGATCGCCCGTGCCGCCTACGAGTACGCCCTGGACTATGCGAAGGACCGGGTCGCCTTCGGCAGGCCGATCATCGCCAACCAGTCGATCTCGTTCACCCTCGCCGACATGAAGACCGAGATCGACGCCGCCCGGCTGCTCGTGCACCGGGCCGCCTGGATGGGCCGCAACGGGGTGCCGTTCACCGCGGGCGAGGGATCGATGTCCAAGCTGAAGGCCGGCCGGGTCGCGGTCTGGTCGACCGAGCGGGCGATCCAGATCCTCGGTGGTGCCGGGTACTCGCGCGAGCACCCGGTGGAGCGGATGCACCGGGACGCCAAGATCTACGACATCTTCGAGGGCACCGAGCAGATCCAGCAGCTGGTCATCGCCCGGGCGATCTCCGGGATGCACCTGTCCTGAGGTCAGGGCGGTGCCGGGGGGGCGCCGCGGGTGGCCGTCACCAGCCGGTAGCCCAGGTCGATCGACGCGAGGCCGCGCAGCTGCCCGTGCCGCGCGTCCCACCGGCCGCCGGCCAGGTCGTCGGACAGCCGTCGCATCGCGTCGCGCACCGCTGTGGCGGGCAGCCGGGCGAACGCCGAGATCGCCGCCCGCCGGTCCGGGGCCAGATAGCACTCCGGCCGGTTCCAGTAGGCGCCGAGGAAGCCGTCGGTGCAGTCGGCGGGCACCGGAACGGTCTCGACCGTCACCGACCCGCCGGGGGTGCTGAGCCCGGCGACGACCCGGTCGACGGTGGCGAGGCCGGCCTCGGCGGCCGCGATCCCGGGGAGGTGGTCCGCGATCAGCCAGAACCGGGCCATGACGTCCGGGTCCCAGGTCAGGACGACCTGCCGGGGTGCGATCCGGCGCAGCTCGGCGAGCCCGGCGCCGGCGTCCGGCCAGTGGTGCACGGTGAGGACGGCGAGTGCCGCGTCGGCGGCGTCGTCCGCGACCGGCAGCGCCTCCGCGCTCGCCCGGACGGCCGGTGCGGCGCCCGCGGGACGCTGCGCGAGCATGCTCGGCGACGGATCGACCGCGAGCACCCGCCGCCCGGGCGGCTCGTACGAGCCGGCCCCGGCGCCGACGTTCACCACGGTCCGGGCGGTGCCCAGGGCTGCCTCGATGCGCTCCGCGATCCGCGGGTCGGGCCGCCGCCGCTGCGCGTAACCGGTGCTGAGCCCGGCGTAGACGTCGCGCACCGGCCCGGGGACCCCCACCCGGGCAGGATAGTCACCCGGCGCACCGGCGCGAACCCCGTTGCCGGGTGGCCGGGTCCGCGGTGGGCTGGTCAAGATGGTGCACGAGCCGGGCCCACGAGGTGCCCGGCCGTGCCGCGAGGAGGACGAGTGCCGAGCCTGACGTTCCGCGGGCGCACCTGGAACCGTGACCGAGCGATGGTGATGGCGATCGTGAACCGGACGCCGGACTCGTTCTACGACCACGGGATCACCTTCGCCGAGCAGGCGGCCCGGGACCGGATCGCCGCGGTGGTCCGGGAGGGCGCCGACGTGATCGACATCGGCGGGGTCCCGGCCAGCCCCGGGACCGAGGTCACCGAGCAGGAGGAGATCGACCGGGTTGTCCCCACCGTGGAGTGGGCCCGTCAGGCGTTCCCGGACGTGGTGATCAGCGTCGACACCTTCCGGGCCGGGCCGGCCGAGGCCGTCTGCGCGGCCGGGGCCGATCTCGTCAACGACAACTGGGCCGCCGCCGATCCGGCGATCCTGGACGTCGCCGCCCGCTACGGCGCCGGGTACGTCAGCGCGCACACCGACCACGTCACGCCGCGCACCGAGCCGCACCGGCCGCGCTACCCGGACGTCCTGGCGTCGGTGATCGGGCAGACGGTGGCGCTCGCCGAGAAGGCGGTCGCCGCCGGGGTCCCGGCCGCCGGGATCCTGATCGACCCGGCGATCGACTTCTCCAAGAACACCCTGCACAGCCTGCAGGTGCTGCGTGGCATCGACGAGATGGTCGCGACCGGGTGGCCGGTGCTCCTGGCGATGTCGAACAAGACCGTGGTCGGGGAGTCGCTGGACGTCCCGCTGGAGGAGCGGCTCACCGGCACCCTCGCCGCGACCGCGCTCGCCGCGGACCGGGGCGTCGCGATGGTCCGCGCCCACCAGGCCCGGGCCACCCGGGAGACCTGCGAGATGGTCGCGACGGTGCGCGGCGAGCGGAACCCGGCCCGTGCGGTGAGACTCCTCGCGTGAGCGCGATCCACCAGATCTTCCCGGCCGCCGACGCCGGCCCGCTGAGCACCGAGGCACTCGAGCGGCTCTACGCCTATCCCGACGACGGCCGGCTGCGGGTGTGCGTCAACTTCGTCTCCAGCGCGGACGGTGCGCTGGAGGTGGAGGGCCGCTCGGCCGGCCTGTCGACCCCGCCGGACCGGGTGGTGCTCGGCCTGGGCACCGATCTCGCCGACGTCGTGCTGGTCGCGGCCGGGACCGCGGTCGCCGAGGGTTTCACCGGGGTCCGGCCGGGGGAGCGGATGGCGCAGCGGCGGCGCCGGTTCGGGCTGTCCGAGGTGCCGTCGACGGCGGTCGTCACCGGATCGGGGCGCTCGCTGCCGCCGTCCGCGCCGGTGCTCACCGACGTGCTGGTCCCGACGATCGTGCTCACCTGCGCGGCGGTGCCCGAGGACGTGCGGGCGGGCTGGAGCGACGCGGGCGCGGAGGTCGTCCTCACCGGCGACGGGACGGTGGACCTGGCCGCGGCGCTCGCCGAGCTCGACCGGCGCGGACTGCGCCGGATCAACTGCATGGGTGGTCCCGGCCTGTTCGGCAGCCTCGCCGAGGCCGGCCTGGTCGACGAGCTGCGCCTGACCCTGGCGCCGTTCCTGGTGTCCGGCGCGGCGGGCCGGATCGCCCGCGGTGCCGGCATGGACCCGGCGCGGTTGAGCCTGGTCAGCGTCGTCACGGGGGACGACACGCTGCTCATTCGGTACGAGGTCGCGGAGCCCCCGGCCCGCTAGCACGCCGCCGATCGGGTCACCGGCCGGGGATCGCCGGTCACGGACGGCGACGGGTGCTGCAAGATGGATTCGTGGCCCGGCCCTCGAACACGTTGGCGGACGGCGTGGTCGTCCTCAGCCCGCTCGGCTGGGACGACGTGGAGCCGTACCTCGCCGGGGAGGACGCCGAGCTGGTCCGCTGGCTGAACGGCGGCCGGGGGACCAGGGCGACGGTCCGGGCGCACGTCCGGCGGGCGATCGAGCGGTGGGCCGACGACGGGCCCAAGCTCAGCTTCGGCATCCGGGTGGACGGCGGCTCGGTGCTCGCCGGGACGATCGACGCCGAGCTCGACCGGGACGCCGGCCGGGCCGGGCTGGCGTACGGGATCTACCCGGCCTTCCGCCGCCGGGGGCTGGCGACGCGCGCGGTGCGGCTGGCGTCCCGGTATCTCGCCGAACGCGGTGACGTGCACGGGATCTCGATCGACGTCGATCCGGCCAACGTCCCGTCGATCGGGGTGGCGCGCCGGGCGGGTTTCCGGTTCGTCCGGCACGTGGTCGACGACGAGGGCGACTTCGACCGGTACGAGCTGGTGGTCCGTGCCCCGGTGGTGCCCGCCCCGCCGCCGTTGCCCCGGCACGGACGGCGCTGACCCGGACGGCGCCGGCCCGGACGGCGCTGGCCCGGACGGCGCTGGCCCGGACGGCGCTGGCCCGGACGGCGCTGACCCGGACGGCGCTGACCCGGACGCGCCGGCCCGGGCGGTGCCGACCGGATTGCGCCGACCTGGATTGCGCCGACCTGGGCTGCGCCGACCTGGGCTGGGCCGACCTGGGCTGGGCCGACCTGGGCTGCGCCGACCTGGGCTGCGCCGTCCAGGTCAGCGCCGGCCCGGGCTGGGCCGATTCTGGCTGGGCCGGGTGGGAACGGCCGCGGCCGCCCGCGCCGCCGTCCCGAGGGGGTGGGACGGTCGGTGCGGACGGCCACGGGTGCCGGTCGGGGAGCCCGGCGACCGACGGTCGGGGGACGCCGACGGTCAGATGGTGATGCCGGGGGCCTCGATGTACATGACGCCCGGGATGTCGAGCGTCGGGAGGGCCTCGGTGTTCGGCAGCGGCAGCGCGTCGGCCGAGGGCAGCGCGTCCAGCGGCAGGCCGTCGAGCGGGGCGTCCAGCGGGAGCGCGTCCAGCGGCAGGCCGTCGGTCGGCAGGGCGTCCAGCGGCAGGGCGTCCAGCGGGGCGTCCAGCGGCAGGGCGTCGAGCGGGGCGTCCAGGGGGAGCGCGTCGGTCGGCAGGCCGTCGGTCGGCAGGCCGTCCAGCGGCAGGGCGTCCAGCGAGGGGGCGGGCAGCGTCGACGCGGTCGGCAGTTCGGGCAGCGCGTCGGCACCCGGGATCGCCGGGAGCGCGTCGGTGCCCGGCAGCGCGTCCAGCGACGGCAGCGCGTCGGCCGACGGCAGGGCGTCGGTGGACACCGCGTCCAGCGACAGCGCGTCGGCGGAGGGCAGGGCGTCTGCGGAGGGCAGGGCGTCGGCCGAGGGCAGGGCGTCGGCGCCCGGGATCGCCGGGAGCGCGTCGGTGCCGGGCAGCTCGGGGAGTGCGTCGGCGGACGGGGCCTCCGGCAGGCCGTCGGTGGACGGCAGCTCCAGCAGACTCGTGATCGAGTCGGTGGAGGGCAGCTCCGGCAGCCCGGACGCCTGCAGCTCCGGACCCTGCAGCTGGCCGAACGTCACGTGGGCCGATCCGCTGGAGACGGTGCCGTCCCCGTCGGGCGTCGGCAGGGCGTCGGTCAGCGACGAGGCGTCGGGGACACCGGGCAGGTCGGGGAGCTCGGCGGCCGAGGCCTGACCGGCGACGCCGGCACCCAGGACCGCGATGCCCGCACCGGCCATGGAGAGCCGGAGCGCGTTGCGGGCGAGCGAGTTCATTCGCACGTCCTTCCGTACAGAGTGTTGGGGAGCGAAGGGCTGACCCTCCGATGGCGCAACGAGAGCCCCGGGACCCGGTTGCGTAACGGAGCGATCTTGATCCGATGAATCACCCGAAGGAGTGACAACCTGAGAGTGCTCTCGCACGTACGGGCCAGTCCGGCGGTGACGGTGCGTGCCCTCTCCGCTCGGCGTGCGGGTGGCCGGAGCGGAGGAGCAGGATGGCTCCGTGCACCCGTCCCCGACCCGCCGTCCGGTTTCCGGTTACGCATCGGCCTCCGTGCTGGCCGGCGTCCTCGGCGGGGCCGGGGGCGCGGCCGCCGCCGTCAGCTGGCACTACTCGACGCTGCTGCTGCACCCCTCGGTGCACCCGGGCCGGCCCGAGCGGGTGCTCGCGACCGGCCCCGGCGTCGTCGAGCTGGCCGCGAACCGGCTGACCTGCCAGCCCGGGGTGTGGGGCCTGCGCGGGCCGGCCGGGCTGAGCGTCGTCGGGCCGGTGTTGGACCGGGGCCGCAGGCGGGTGACCCGCGAGCTGCGGGACGGCCCGGTGCCGCAGACCGGGCCCGCCGTCCTCGACGCCGGCCCGTTCGATCCCGATCCGGGTGCCCGCGACCTCCCGTTCGACGACGTCGTCGTGCGGACCCCGGTCGGCCCCGCCCCGGCCTGGGACGTCCCCGCCCCGGCCTGGTCCGACGGCCGGACCTGGGCGATCTGCGTGCACGGCCGCGGCGGGGCCCGGCGGGAGGCGCTGCGCGCGCTGCCCGCGCTGCACGCCGCCGGGCTGCGCGCGCTGGTGATCAGCTACCGGGGCGACGGCACCGCGCCACCCTCCCCGGACGGCCGGTCCCATCTGGGCGACACCGAGTGGCACGACGTCGCCGCGGCCGCCGCGCACGCGCTCGCCGCGGGCGCCACCCGGCTGGTGCTGGTCGGCTGGTCGATGGGCGCGGCCGTCGGCGGGGCCTTCCTGGACCGCTCCGGGCATGCCGCCGCGGTGGCCGCCGTCGTGTGGGACGCGCCGCTGCTCGACTGGCGCCGCACCCTGCGCCGGCAGGCCCGCAACCGGGCCCTCCCGCCGTCCCTGGCCGGGGTGGCGGCCCGGTTCACCGAACGCCGGATCGGGATCGACCTGGACCGCTTCGACCTGCTCCGCCACCCGCCCGCGGTCCGGCCGCCGACGCTGCTGCTGCACAGCGACGGCGACACCGCCGTCCCGGTGGACCTCAGCCGCGACCTGGCGGCCGGCGCGCCGGCACTCGACTGGCCGGTGACCTACCGCGAGTTCGGCGGCACCGAGCACACCGGCAGCTGGAACGCCGATCCGGACGGCTACCGGGCGGCGGTCACCGGCTTCCTGCGCGAGGCCCTCTGACCGGGCTCAGCTCGCGCCGCCGCCCTGCCCGATCGGCTTCCCGTGGATCTGCGAGTCGGCGGGCGGGACGGTCGGGACCGGGGTGCCCGGGTCGACCGGGCGCTCCCGGCGCAGCAGCGTCACCCAGGCGTACGCGGCCAGCCCGCTCAGCAGCACGACGGCCAGGATCCACGGCGCCCGACGGGTGCGGGCCGGCGCCGGGTCGATCGCGGCGGCGAGCGCCCGGCGGGCGTCCTCCACCCCGTGCGACACGTTGTGCGACAGGCCCTGAGCCAGGCCCTGGGACAGCTCGGAGACCCGCGCCGAGGCCGTCGAGACGGCCGCCCCGCCGGCGATCCGGCCGGCGTCCGCGAGGGTGTGCACGGCCTCGGCCGCGTCCTTCCGGGCCCTGGCCCGCTTGCGGTCGGCTCTCATTATCGGACCTGCTTCCCACGGATGCGGCTGCGGACTGGCACGATGGTAGCCGTGACGGAACCAGGAAACGCCAAGACGACGGCCGTCCTGCACACCAACGAGGGCGACATCCGCGTCGAGCTGTTCGGCGACCACGCCCCCAAGACGGTGGCGAACTTCGTGGGGCTCGCAGAGGGGTCCAAGGACTACACGGGGCCGAACGCCAGTGGCGGCGACTCCGGGCCGTTCTACGACGGTTCGATCTTCCACCGGGTGATCAGCGGCTTCATGATCCAGGGCGGCGACCCGACCGGTACCGGTCGCGGCGGCCCGGGCTACCAGTTCGGCGACGAGTTCCACCCGGAGCTCAAGTTCGACCGGCCCTACCTGCTCGCGATGGCGAACGCCGGCCCCGGGACGAACGGGTCGCAGTTCTTCATCACCGTGGGCCCGACCCCGCACCTCAACCGGCGCCACACCATCTTCGGTGAGGTCGCCGACGCCGAGTCGCGGGCCGTCGTGGACGGGATCGCCCAGACGACCACCGGGCAGGCCGACCGCCCGCTCAACGACGTGGTCATCGAGAAGGTCGAGATCGAGCGGAGCTGAGTCCGCCCTGACCGAGCGACCTGAGTCCCCCGGTCCCGGTACGCCCCGGGGGCCGCACGAGCCCCCGGGTCCGGCCGGCACCGGCGGACAGCCGTACTACCCGGCCCCGCCGGGCTACCCGCAGCCGCAGTGGGGCCCGGGCGGTCACGGGCAGGGACCGTCCTGGCCGGGCGCGCCCGGGCCGACCCCGCCGCCGGGCGCCCCGCCGCCCGCGCGGGGCGGTCCGCCGGTGTGCGCCCGGCACCCGGACCGGCCGACCGGGCTGCGCTGCACCCGGTGCGACCGGCCGGCCTGCCCGGAGTGCCTGCGGCCCGCATCGGTCGGCCAGCACTGCGTCGACTGCCTGGCGCAGTCCTCCCGGGCGGTGCCGCGGGCCCGCAACGTCGCCGGTGCCAGCCGCACCGGCCGGCCGGTGCTGGTGCCCGGCCTGATCGTCGCCAACGTCGCGATCTTCGCGCTGACCGTGGCGATGGCCGGCAGCCTCAACGCCAACTACGACTCCTGGCTGTTCCGGGCCGGGGCGCTGGTCCCGGCCGCGGTCGGGCAGGGCGAGATCTGGCGGATCCTCACCTCCGGCTTCCTGCACATCGGCCCGCTGCACCTGGCGTTCAACATGTTCGCCCTGTGGATCATCGGCCGGGAGGTCGAGGCGGTGCTCGGCCGGGCCCGCTTCCTCGCCGTCTACGGCGTCTCGCTGCTCGGCGGCTCCGCCGCGGTGATGCTGCTCAGCAACCCGATGGGCTTCACCGCGGGCGCGTCGGGTGCGGTGTTCGGGCTGATGGGCGCCCTGGTCGTGCTGCTGCGCCGGCTCCGGATGCCGGCCGGTCAGGTACTGACCCTGATCGCGGTCAACGTCGGGATCAGCCTGGTCATCCCGGCCGTCTCCTGGCAGGGGCACTTCGGCGGGCTGGTGTTCGGTGCCGCCGTCACCGCCGCGCTGCTCTACCTCGGTGCCGGCTCGCCGAACCGGCGCCGGGTGCAGGCCGCCGCGGTCACCGGGCTGACCCTGGTCACTGTCGCCCTGATCGCCCTCGGCGCCGTCCTGACCTGACCCGGCGCGGTCCCGCGCCCGGTCACGGCCGCAGCTCGGCCAGCGCGTCGGCCACCTCCTGCGGGTCCTCGCCCAGCTCGGGACGGCCCAGCACGACCAGCCGCTCGTGCCCGTCGGCGTCGCGCAGCTCCAGCTCCAGCACCGTGGACCCGCGGCCGAGCCGGCGGGTCCGCAGCACGCGCACCTCGTCCACCCGGCCCCACGGCACGTGCCGGGTCCAGGTCAGCCGGCGCACGGTGATCCCCTCCGGCCCGGCCTCCAGCCGCGGCCGGGCCCGGGTGCCGGACGCGGCGGCGAGCGCGAACCCGAGCGCCGCGACGCCGGCGATCAACCATCCGGCCGGATCGGCCCCGGTGCCGACGAGCGCGGTCAGCCAGCCGGCAGCGGCCGCGGCGAGCAGCCACAGCAGCGCGACGACCCCCGCCGGCGTCGACCAGGACCGCCGCCCGAGATGATCACCCAGAGTGCTCAACGTGAGTTGTCCACAGCCGCCATCCACAGTGAGGATAACTCACGTCGATGTGTTTCTGCAGGTCAGCGCCACCGCATGGTCATCAGGAGGCCGATCACGATGAGTGAGAACCCGATGATGAAGTTGCCGTTCCCCAGCGCGGCCATGAACGGGATCGACGGCGCGGCCAGATAGTTGACCACCAGCCAGCCCAGGCCGAGGATCCACATCGCGACCATCACGGCGAGATACGCCGGGTGCGTCGGCCCGGCCACCTTCTGCGGGGTGCGGCTGACCGGGGGCGGGGTGTACGCGGCCTTCTTGCGGACCTTCGACTTCGGCATTGTCGGACCTCGTGCAGTTCGTCGGTCGGGCAACAGTGTCCGGCCGGTGCGCCGGCCGGGGGCGGGACCTGCGACGGGGCGGCGCACCGGGGAGCGGCCGACCCGGACAGATCCACCACCACGGTAGCGCGGATACCGGCCGGACTGCGTCACACGGCCGAAACGAACGGATGCCTGTCGGGCATCTCAGACGTCGGCGACCAGCCCGGCCATCTCGTCCGACAGCCGCTGCACCACGTCCTCCGGCACGGCGTGCCCGGCCTGCCGGAGCCAGTTCGCCAGCATCCGGTGCCCGCCCTCGGTCAGCACCGACTCCGGATGGAACTGCACGCCCTCGATCGGCAGGTCCCGGTGCCGCACCGCCATGATCAGCCCGGTCTCGGTGCGGCCGGTGACCTGTAGCTCGGGCGGCAGGCCGTCCGGCGCGATCGTCAGCGAGTGGTACCGGGTCGCGGTGAACGGCGATGGCAGCTCGCGCAGCACCCCGACGTCGTCGTGGAACACCAGCGACGTCTTGCCGTGCAGCAGCTCCGGCGCGCGCTCGACGACACCGCCCCAGGCGGTGGCGAGCGCCTGGTGGCCCAGGCAGACGCCGAGCAGCGGGGTGCCCCGGCCGGCGGCCCGCCGGATCACCTCGACGCTGCGGCCGGCCCGTTCCGGGGTGCCCGGGCCGGGGCTGACCAGCACCGCACCGACCTCGTCGAGCTCGTCGAGCTCGATCTCGTCGTTGCGCCGGACCACCGGATCGGCGCCGAGCTGGGCCAGGTACTGGACCAGGTTGTAGACGAAGCTGTCGTAGTTGTCGACGACGAGGACGCGCACCGTCCCACCCTCTCCGATAGTGCCGGGATCAGTCGAACGGGAAACCGCGTGAGGTCTCGCCGGTGTCCCCGCCGTCGCCGGTGTCGCCACCGGACGCCCGGCCGACCGTGAGCGTCACCTGCTGGCCGTCGGAGGCCTGCGAGCCGCCCGCCGGGTCCTGGCTGAGCACCACGCCGTTCTGCGACGGGTCGGACACGTCGGTGGTCTGGATGGAGAACGACAGCCCCGCCTCGCGCAGCGTGTTGACCGCGTTGTCCACCCGCTGGCCGACGACGTTCGGGATCTGGGTCTGGTTGCCGCGGCTGACCTGGATGGTGATCGTCTGGTCGCGGGCCACCCTGGTCCCCGCGGACGGGTCGGTGCCCACCACCGAGCCGGCGTTGCCGCCGCCGTCGACCTCGCTGGTCTCGATCGAGCTGAAGCCGGCGTTGCGCAGCGCGGACCTGGCCTCCTCCGCGGAGCTGCCGGACACGTCCGGCACCGCGATGGTCTGCTGCTCGCGGCCGATCACCAGCGACACCGACGAGTTGCCGGGCACCCGCTGGCCGGGGCCCGGGTCCGAGGAGATGACCCGCCCGACCTGGCTCGCGTCCGAGGTGTCCTGCTCGGTCCGCCCGCCGACCTGCAGCCCGGCCTCGCGCAGTTGCGCCTCGGCCTCCTCCGGGGTGCTCCCGGCCAGCGACGGCACGGTCACCTCGGCCGGCCCGGTCCCGACGAACACGGTGACCCGGCTGTTCTCGGCGACCTGGTTGCCGCCGCCCGGGTCGGTGCGGACCACCCGCCCGACCTGCTCGACGTCGGAGGGCTGGTTCTCCTGGGCGAACAACAGTCCGGCGCCGGTGATCGTGACCCGGGCCTCGTCCGGCGTCTGGCCGAGCACGTCGGGCACCGCGACCTGGTCCGGCCCGGAGCTGGAGAACATCTGGTAGCCGACGAAGCCGAGCAGGCCGAGCACGGCCAGCACGACCAGCCACAGGGCGATCTTGCGGCCGCGGCCGGAGCGCGGCTCGTCCTCGTAGTCGTCGTAGCCGCCGGGCATGACGTGCCGGCCGGTCGGCGGGCCGCCCCCGCCGTCCATCCGCCGGGTCGCCATCGCGGCGGTGGCGTCGTCGTGCGCCATCATCTGGGTGCGCTCGTACTCGCTCATCACCAGCGGCGCGTGCACCGGCTCGCCGTTGCGCACCCGCACCAGGTCGGCGCGCATCTCGGCGGCCGACTGGTAGCGGTTGGCCGGGTTCTTGCTGAGCGCCTTCAGCACCACCGCGTCCAGCGCCGGGGGCACCGACGGGTTCAGCTCGGACGGGGCCCGCGGGTCCTCCCGGACGTGCTGGTAGGCGACCGCGACCGGGGTGTCGCCGGTGAACGGCGGCTCGCCGGTCAGCAGCTCGAACAGCACGCAGCCCGCGGCGTACACGTCCGACCGGGCGTCCACGGCCTCGCCGCGGGCCTGCTCGGGGGACAGGTACTGGGCGGTGCCGATCACCGCGGCGGTCTGCGTGACGTTCTGCCCCTCGCCCAGCGCGCGGGCGATGCCGAAGTCCATGACCTTCACGGCGCCGACGCCGTTGATCATGACGTTGGCGGGCTTCACGTCCCGGTGGATGATGTTGTGCCGGTGCGAGAAGTCGAGCGCGGCGCACACGTCGGCCATCACCTCGACGACCCGCTGCTGGGTCATCGGGCCGGTGGTCTTGACGATCTCGCGCAGCGTCTGCCCGTCGACGAACTCCATCACGATGTAGGGCAGCGGGCCGAACTCGGACTCGATCTCGCCGGTGTCGTAGACGGCGACGATCGCCGGATGGTTCAGCGAGGCCGAGTTCTGCGCCTCCCGCCGGAAGCGCAGCTGGAACTGCGGGTCGCGGGCGAGGTCGGCGCGCAGGACCTTCACCGCCACGTCCCGGCCGAGCCGGGTGTCGAGGCCGCGGTGGACCTCGGACATGCCGCCGTAGCCGAGCGGGTCGCCCAGCTCGTAGCGCTCGGAGAGCAGTCGCGGTGTCGTCATCGGTTCAGGGTTCCCGTAGTCATCGAGCCGTCGGAGGCGTACTCATCATGCAGGTCGGTCGAGCGGATCACCGTGGTGCGGTCGTCACATGCGCCGGACCGTCCGTTCCGTGGGGTCACCGGGGGACCTCCGGTCTCCCGCGGGACGGCGCGGCGGCGAGCGGGGCCCGGTCGCCCGCCGGTCCCGCCCGGTCCGCCTCCGGCCCGGCGGCCTCGGCGACGGTACCCGGGCCGACGCCCAGCGAGCCGGTTCGGTCGCCGCCCGGCGACGTCTCGCGCAGGATCATCACGGCGATCAGCACGGCGGCGACCGTCAGCAGCACGAACAGCACCGCCAGCCAGGCCTTCGCCCGCCCGGACCGGCGCGGGGTGAGGTCCAGCGGGCCCGACGGGTGCTGCTCGACCGGCCGGTCCGCGCCGTCGTGCCTGCGCACCGGGGGCCGGGACGGCACCGGCCGCTGTGGCCCGGGGGTCGCCGGGCCGGGCCGGCCCGGCTGCTCGTGCCCCGGGTACCCCGGCCGGCCGGGACCGGCCGGCCGCACCGCGTGCTGCGGCCCGCGGACCGGCGCCCCGTACGGCGGCGAGCCGGGCTGGGCGGGCGGCGGCACCGGCAGCGGCCCGGAGCCGGGCCGCTGCTGCGGCCCGGAGGGCGGTCCGGGCGGGCGGGCCGACGGGTCGGTGACCGGGCGCTGCTGCGGCCCGGACGGCGGCTGCCCCGCCTGGGCCTGACCGGAGCCGGCCTGACCCGAGCCGGTCTGAGCCGAGCCGGCCTGGCCCGAGCCGGCCTGAGCGGGGTGGGCCGGACCGGACCGGGACCGGCCGGCCGGCCGGTCCCGCTCGGCGGCGGCACCCGGGTCCTGGTCGACGCCGTGCCGCGGCGAGCGGGGCACCCGGCCGCTGTCCGGGCCGGGCTCGCGCCTGCCGTGCCGGGGCGCCGGATCGTGCTGTTCGTCGTCCCGGCGGAACCCGGGGGCGTCGCCGGCGGGTGCCGGGATGCCGGCCGGCGGCGGCCGGTGCCCGCGGCGCACCGCGGCGACCGCGTCGGCGAACTCGGCGCCGTCGGCGTAGCGCTCGGTGGGGTCCTTGACCAGTACCGACGCGATCAGCTCGCGGACCCGCTCGGGGATCTCGCCGGGCAGCGGCGGCGGCTCGTCGCGGACCTGCATCATGGCCACCGCGACGGCGCTCTCCGCGCGGAACGGGCGGACCCCGGCGAGGCACTCGTACCCGACGACGCCGAGCGAGTAGACGTCCCCGGACGGGCCGGCCTCCTCGCCGGACGCCTGCTCCGGCGCGATGTAGTGGGCGGTGCCCATGACCATGCCGGACCGGGTGACCGGGACGGCGTCGGCGGCCTTCGCGATGCCGAAGTCGGTGAGCTTCACGATGCCGTCGGTGCGCAGCAGGATGTTGCCGGGCTTGACGTCGCGGTGCACGAAGCCGCGCTCGTGCGCGGCGTGCAGCGCGCGGGCGGCCTGTTCCAGGATGTCGAGCGCCTCGTCCGCCGGGATCGGCCCGCGGCCGATCCGGGTCGACAGCGGCTCGCCGCGGACGAGCTCCATCACCAGGTAGGCGGTCCGCCCGCCGCCGCCGGGGGCGTCGTCCTCGCCGTAGTCGTGCACCGACGCGATGCCGCCGTGGTCGAGCGAGGCGACCGTGCGGGCCTCGATCCGGAACCGGTGCAGGAACTCCGGGTCGTCGGACAGGTCGGACTTCAGCACCTTGACGGCCACGCTGCGGCCCAGCCGGGTGTCCGAGGCCTCCCAGACCTCGCCCATCCCGCCGACCGCGATCCGCCGGTCCAGCTGGTACCGATCGGAGATCAGCTGTCCGGCTGCCAGCGCGCTCACGGCGCCGCCGGGGGCCTGCGCCGTGCCGGGCGCCCGGCGCGACCCGGGCTCACTGGGCGTCCCGCAGGGCTTCGGCGATCACGGCCCGGCCGATCGGCGCGGCGATCGACCCGCCGGTGGCCTCCTGCGCCCGGTTGCCGCCGTTCTCCACCAGCACGGCGACCGCGACCCGCGGGTTCTCGGCCGGGGCGAACGCCACGTACCAGGCGTGCGGCGGGGTGTTCTTCGGGTCGGTGCCGTGCTCGGCGGTGCCCGTCTTGGAGGCGATCTGCACGCCGGTGATCTTGCCGCCACCCTGCGTGCGGTCCTCCGAGCCGATCATCAGGTCGGTCAGCGTCCGGGCGACGTCGGCGGGCACCGCGCGGGCCAGCCGGTCCGGCTCGGTGGTGTCGACGGCGTCCAGCGACTGGCTCTGGATCTCCCGGATCAGGTGCGGCGCCATCGTCTGGCCGCCGTTCGCGATCGAGGCGCCGATCATCGCCAGCTGCATCGGGGTCAGCCGGACGTCGCGCTGGCCGATCGCGGACTGCTGGGTGGACGGCGTGTCCTCCATCGGCCCGACCTGCGAGGCGGTCACCGGCATCGGGATCTGCAGGTTCGACCCGCCGATCCCGAACGCCTCGGCCTGGGCGCGCAGCGCGTCGGCGCCGAGCTCCTCGCCGAGCTGGGCGAACGCGGTGTTGCAGGAGCGGGCCAGCGCCTCGGCAAGCGAGGCGGTCTCGCCGCTGCCGCAGGCCGAGCCGTTGTAGTTCTCCAGCGTCGTCGTCGAGTCCGCCAGCTGGATGTTGCGGGCCGCGGTCAGCCGGCTCTCCGGGGTGTAGCCGTTCTGCAGGGCGGCCGCGGTGGTGATCAGCTTGAACGTCGACCCGGGCGGCTCGATCTCGTTGATCGCCCGGTTGGTCAGCGGGTTCGGGTCGGCGTTGTTGTACTCGCGCCACGCGGCCTGCTGCTCGTCGGCGTCGGCGGCGGCGAGCCGGTTCGGGTCGTACGACGGCGTGGACGCCATCGCGATGATCTCCCCGGTCTGCGGCTCCAGCGCGACGACGGCGCCGGTGAACCCCTGGTCGTTCAGCCGGTCGTAGGCGACCCGCTGGACGTCCGGGTCGATCGTGGTGACGACGTTCCCGCCGGCCGGGTCCCGGCCGGTGATCAGGTCCGACATCCGGCGGACGAACAGCCGGTCGTCGGTGCCGTTGAGCACCTCGTCGGCGGAGCGCTCCAGGGCGCCCTTGCCGTACACCGTCGAGAGGAAGCCGGTGATCGGGGCGAACGCCGGGCCCGCCGGGTACTCGCGGGCGTAGCGCAGCCGGCCGCCGGACTCGACGCTCTGCGCGAGCACCTCGCTGCCCGCGGTGATCTGGCCGCGCTGGCGCGAGTACTCGTCGATCTGCGAGCGCTGGTTGCGCGGGTCGTCGCGGTACTGGCCGGCCATCACGACCTGCACGTAGGTGATGTTCGCGAGCAGCGCGACGATCATCACCATCACGGCGAGGGCGACGCGGCGGACCGGGCGGTTCACGGGTCGTTCCTCTCCGGGGACGCGGGTGTCGGGCTGGTTCCGTTCCCGCCGCCGCTGCCGCCGGGCCGCCGGACGAGCTCGGTGCTGGCCTCGGCGATCGGGGCGCGCGGCTGCGCGGGCCGCTTGGGCAGCGGCGCCCTGGCGACGTGCGAGATGCGCAGCAGGATCGCCACCAGAGCGTAGTTCGCCAGCAGCGACGACCCGCCGTAGGACAGGAACGGCAGGGTCAGGCCGGTCAGCGGGATCAGCTTGGTCACCCCGCCGATCACCACGAAGATCTGCAGCGCGATCGAGAACGACAGGCCGGTCGCCAGCAGCTTGCCGTAGGAGTCGCGCACCGCCAGCGCGGTGCGCAGGCCGCGGGTGATCAGCACCAGGTAGACGATCAGGATCGCGGCCAGCCCGATCAGGCCCAGCTCCTCGCCCAGCGAGGAGAAGATGAAGTCGGACTCGGCGAACGGCACCAGATCCGGTCGGCCCGCGCCCAGCCCGGTCCCGCCGACCCCGCCGGTCCCGAGCCCGAACAGCGCCTGGGCCAGCTGGAACCCGCCGCCCTCGTAGTCGGCGAACGGGTCCAGCCAGATCTGCACGCGCACCCGGACGTGGCCGAACAGCTGGTACGCGATGGCCGCACCGACGGCGAACGCGGACAGCCCGATGACCATCCAGGAGATCCGCTCGGTGGCGGTGTAGAGCAGGACCAGCACCAGGCCGAAGATCAGCAGCGAGCTGCCCAGGTCGCGCTGGAACACCAGCACGCCGACCGACAGCCCCCAGGCGGCGAGCAGCGGCGCCATGTCCCGGGCGCGGGGCAGCTCCATGCCGAGGAACCGGCGGCCCGCGGTGGAGAGCAGGTTCCGCTTCTGCACCAGGTAGGCCGCGAAGAAGATCAGCAGCAGGATCTTGGCGAACTCGCCCGGCTGGATGCCGGGGCCGCCCGGGATGCGGATCCACAGCTTCGCGCCGTTGACCTCGGAGATCGACGACGGGAGCATGCCCGGCAGCGCGAGCAGCACCAGGCCGACGAACCCGGCGGTGTAGCCGTAGCGGGCCAGCGTGCGGTGGTCGCGCAGGAAGAACAGGACCAGCGCGAACAGGCTCAGCCCGGCGACCGTCCAGGTCATCTGCGCGCCGATCAGCCCGGACGGGGCCTCCCGGCCGAGCAGCTCGGCGCGGGCCGCCCGGGCCAGGTCCAGCCGGTGGATCATGACCAGGCCGATGCCGTTGAGCAGCGCGACCGAGGGCAGGATCAGCGGATCGGCGTACGGGGCGAGCCAGCGCACCGCGAGATGGGCGAGCGCGAACAGCACCAGGTAGGCGAGCCCGACGAACAGCAGGTCGGTGGTGAGCGACTGCTCCTGGTTGGCCTCGACGAGCACCAGCGCGCCGGTCGTCAGCACCGCGGCCAGGCCGAGCATGAGCAGCTCGATCCCGCGGCCGGTCGGGGTGGTCGGCTCCGCGACGGAGCCCTCCCTGGCCATCAGCCGTCGAGCCGGCAGTTCCGGCCCGGCTCGGGGGTCACGGTCGGCAACGGTGTGGTGGTCACCGGCGGGGCCCCCGGCTCGGGGGGCGGTGCGACGACCACCGGCGCGGGCGGCGGGTTGAGCGTCGAGCAGAGCGGCAGCATCCGCTCGCGCAGCCGGTCCACGGTCTCCCGCGCGCCGGCCTCGCCGTCGTCGGACAGGATGCCGTCGGCGATCTGGCTGCGCACCGGCTGCGGCAGGTCGTCGAGCGCGATGTCCGAGCGCTCCGCGACCCGCTGCAGCGGCACGCCCAGCACGTTCCCGCGCACGCCCTGGTAGATGGCGACCTGGCCCTGGTCGACGGCGACGTAGTACTGCTGCAGCACCATCGCCCGGGCGATGAACAGGCCGGCGACCAGCACGGCGAGCACCGCCAGCAGCGCCAGCACGGTCCGCAGCCCGCGGCGGCGGCGCGGCTCCTCGGTGCGGGCGGGCTCCAGCCGGACCGGCTCGGTCCGGGGCAGCGTCGTCGCCGCGGCGCGCTGCGCGGAGGAGTGCGGCACCCGCTCGTCGCGCTGGTAGTCGCCGTCGCCCGCGCGCGGGTTGCGACCGGCCGAGCCGCCGATGATCGGCGCGTCGTCGGCGTAGTCCACGTCCACCACGTCCGCCACGATGCACGTGATGTTGTCCGGCCCGCCACCGCGCAGCGCGAGCTCGATCAACCGGTCGGCGCACTCGCGCGGGTCCGGGTAGTCCTCGAGGGTCTGCTTCAGGGTCTCGTCGCTGACCGGCCCGGACAGGCCGTCCGAGCAGAGCAGGAACCGGTCCCCGGCGCGGGCCTCGCGGATCGACAGCGAGGGCTCGACGTCCTGGCCGGTGATGGCGCGCAGCAGCAGCGAGCGCTGCGGGTGCGTGTGCGCCTCCTCCTCGGTGATCCGGCCCTCGTCGATCAGCGACTGGACGAAGGTGTCGTCCTTGGTGATCTGGGCGAACTCGCCGCCGCGCAGCTGGTAGCAGCGCGAGTCGCCGACGTGCACCATGCCCAGCCGCGACCCGGCGAACAGGATCGCGGTCAGCGTGGTGCCCATGCCCTCCAGGTCGGGGGCCTCGGCGACGTGCCGGGAGATCGCGTCGTTCCCGTCGTGGGTGGCGTCGCGCAGATCGGCGAGCAGGTCGTCGCCGGGCACGTCGTCGTCGAGCGGGGCGAGCGCGGAGATCACCAGCGAGGAGGCGACCTCGCCGGCGGCGTGCCCGCCCATGCCGTCCGCGAGCGCGAGCAACCGCGGACCGGCGTAGACGGCGTCCTGGTTGTTCTGCCGGACGAGTCCGCGGTCGCTGCGGGCCGAGTAGCGCAGAACCAGTGTCACGGGGCGGCTCCGGCTTCGGTCGGGGCACGTCGGGGCGATCCCGCGCCGCGGGACCGGTCGAGCGGCCGCGGCACCGGGGGAGCGGAGGGTCGCGGCGGTTTCGTCATGGTCGTTCGCTCATCTGCAGTCCGAGCGCGTCACGATCGGAGCTCGATCACCGTCTTGCCGATGCGGACCGGCGTCCCCAGGGGGACCCGGGTGGGCCCGGAGACCTTAGCCCGCTCCAGATACGTGCCGTTCGTCGACCCGAGATCCTCGACGTACCAGTCGTCCCCCTGCTGGGAGATGCGGGCGTGCCGGGTCGAGGCGTAGTCGTCGTCCAGCTTGAGCGTGGAGTCGTCGGCGCGGCCGATCAGGATCGGCCGCGAGTCCAGGGTGATCCGGCTGCCGGCCAGCGGGCCCTGGGTGACCAGCAGCTGGCGGGCGACCTTGCCGCGGCCGGTGCCGCGGACCCGGCCGCCCCGGCCACCGCCCCGCCCGGGGACCGCGGCCTTGAGGCCGGACGCCGCGTACAGGTCCGAACGGACCACCTGCAGCGCGAGCAGCACGAACAGCCAGAGGAGAGCCAGGAAGCCACCTCTGGTCAGCTGCAGCACCAGTTCCGGCACTTCGCCCGTTCGCCCTTCTCGCGGTTATCGCACGGACCGCCCGCCCGGATCAACGCCGGGCGGGCGGCCGATGCCGTCCGTCGTCCAGTCTGACGTGCCCTCGCGGGGCGCTCAGCCCTGGGTCCGGAAGACCAGGCTGGAGTGCCCGACGCGGACGACGTCGCCGTCGGTCAGCTGGCAGGACTGGACCGGCGAGTTGTTGACCGTGGTGCCGTTGGTGGAGCCCAGGTCGTTCAGGGTCGCGACCTGGCCGTCCCAGGTGACCTCCAGGTGCCGGCGGGAGACCCCGGTGTCCGGCAGCCGGAAGTTGGAGTCCTGGCCGCGCCCGATGACGTGGGTGCCCTCGGTCAGCTGGTAGTTGCGGTTCGACCCGTCGTCCAGGATCAGCATCGCGGTCAGCTGCTGCGGTGCGCCCCAGCCGCCCTGGGCCGGGTAGCCGCCGTCGTAGCCCTGGTCGTAGCCGCCCTGCTGCGGGTAGCCGGGCTGCTGGCCGTACCCCGGCTGGCCGTAGCCGCCGTCGTAGCCCTGGTCGTAGCCGCCCTGCTGGGGGTAGCCGGGCTGGGCGTAGCCCTGCGGCTGGCCGTAGCCGCCCTGGGGCTGGCCGTAGCCGTCGTAACCCTGCTCGTAGCCCTGCTGCGGGTAGCCGGGCTGCTGCTGCGGGTAGCCGCCGCCGTAGCCCTGGTTCGGGTCCGCGTACCCGCCCTGCTGCGGGTAGCCGCCCTGCTGGGGGTAGCCGGGCTGGCCGTACTGGTCGTACCCGCCCTGCTGCTGGCCGTACTGCCCGCCACCCTGCTGCTGGTACTGGTCGTACCCCTGCTGCGGGGGCTGGCCGTAGCCCTGCTGGCCGTACTGGTCGTACCCGCCCTGCTGCTGGCCGTACTGGCCGCCCTGCTGACCCTGCTCCTGGTCGTACCCCGGAGGCGCGTAGGTCTGCTGGCCGTATCCGCCGGGGGCGCCCCGGTCGTATCCGTACTGCCCGTTGTCCTCGGGGTGGCCCGGTTGCTGGCTCATGGGTGCTTCTCCTGCGGTGCGTGCTCTGGTGGCGGCCCGACGGGAAGCGTCGGGGTCGACAGCGGAGCGGGTGCGGAACTGTCCCGTGTGCAGCGCCTCGGAGCGCTCCAGAAAGACTACGACCTCACCGTAGGTGTCCCATCCCTGGTCGGTGAGTTCTTTCGCCACGTGCGACGACAGGGATCGGACGACCCCGTCCTCGTCGCCAGCCATCCGGTCGAGATCGCTGGGGCTGAGCAGCACCGTGAACCGGTTGGGTGCCAGCAGGCGACCCCCGGCGAGCTGCTCCACGTTGTCCTCGGCTTCCCTCAGCAGCGCCTGTGCGACTTCCTGTGGGACGACGCTGCCTCCGAAGACCCGCGCGAACGCATCGCCCACGAACCCCTGAAGACGGCGCTCGAAGCGATCCACGCGGCCCAAATGATCTCCTCCGTCCGCATCGGCGTGTCGGTGATGTGTCGCCGATCGTATCTGTGCTAACCGGAGGACCCGGCGGCGCCCGACCGAACCGGTCGCGGGCGTCTCCGCGGTCCTCCCTCCGATGTACCCCTGCCGGTTGCGCGGCGCATCCGCGGACCCCCGCGCGGACCCCCCCTGCACGGCCCCTCCGGACGGGGTGCTAACTTTCCCTTGTCGCTCAGGGCGAGTGGCGGAATGGCAGACGCGCACGGTTCAGGTCCGTGTGTCCGAAAGGACGTGAGGGTTCAACTCCCTCCTCGCCCACACTTTCACCTCCTGGTGGAGATCTTCCTCCCCGGGCGTCACGATCGCCATCGCGCGATCGGTATCGCAGCTCACCCGATCCGGTTCCGTCCGGTCCAGGCTCCACGCTGCGTCACCGCGGCCCGTCCGGCCGGGTGCCGCCGTGCGCCGGTCAGGCGTCCCGCAGCGCCGGACGGTCCGGATGATCGGCCATCACGAGCACGTCCGCCTGCCCGCCCGGGTCGCCCTCGGCGTCGTAGCGGGCGTAGGCGGGTGCCGTCCACGCGTCGTCGGGACCCAGCCGCCGCTCCAGCGCCGCCCGGCCCATCCGCAGGTGCACGGTCAGCTCGGCGGGCAGGCCGCGGCCGAGCAGCCGCCCGCCGGCCAGCAGCACGACGCCGCCGTCGGCCAGCGGCACCGGCTCCGCGCGGAACGCGCGGTCCCGCACCCGGTCCCGCAGCCGCGGCAGCACCCGGCCCGAGCCGTCCGGGCCGCCCGGCCCGAGCACCTCGCGGCGCAGCGCCGGTTCGTCCAGCCAGCCGTCCAGGAACATGCCGGTGTCGGTGCGGCCGCGTTCGAGCCGGAGCGAGGCCGGGCGGAGGAAGTCGTCGGCGTCCACGGCGAGCGCGTCGCGGCCACGGGCGCGCAGCAGCTCGGCGACGGCGCGGGCCAGCGGGAGCGGACCGGCCGGCGGCGGACCGTCGAGGAGCACCCGCAGCCGTCCGGGACGGTCGGTGAGCCGGTCCGCCAGGTACCCGGCGAGCCCGGTCCGGTCCACCGGGCGGAAGCCACCCGCCACTCGTCCTCCCGGTCGCTGGTGCCGATCGGTCCCGGCGGCGAGACTAGGCCGGTGGTCTCCGAGTCCTCCACCGCGGCCGGGGTGGCGCTGCGCCGCGCGCTGCGGGTGATGGAGGCCGTCGCGGAGGCCGGCGACGGGGTGACCGCCAAGGCGCTCGCCCGCCGCCTGGAGCTGCCGCTGCCGACCACGTACCGGCTGCTCGGGACGCTGGTCGAGGAGGGCTACCTGGTCCGGCTGCACGCGGCCCGCGGCTACGGGCTGGGCTACCGGGTGGTCGGGCTGTACCGCGGCATCACCGACCGGATCGCGCCGCCCGAACCGGCCCGGGAGATCCTCGCCGAGCTGCACACCCGGATCGGCGCGGCGGCGGTGCTCACCGTGCTGCGGTCCGACGACGTCGTGGTCGCGCACACCGAGACCTGCGCGGCCCATCCCGGCCCCGGCGCGATGCCGGGGGAGCCGCTGCCCGCGCACGCGACCGCGCCGGGCAAGGTGCTGCTCGCCGGGCTGGAGCCGGGCCGGCTCGCCGAGGTGCTCGGCCCGGGGCCACTCGCCCCGCTGACCCCGCACACGCTGGTCGACCGCAGGCTGCTCGACCGGGAGCTGCTGCGGGTGCGCTCGGCCGGGGTCGCGGTCGAGGTGGAGGAGCACGCCCGCGGGCGCGCCGGGCTGGCGGTCGCGGTACCGGCGGAGCGGGCCGCGGCGCTGGCCGTGCTGGTCAGCCGGGCGGACTTCGCGGGGCGGCGCTGGGAGCTGGAGCAGGCGGTGCGCGAGGCCGCCGGGCCGCTCGCCCGGCACCTCGCCGCCGCGCCGGGGGTGGCGGCGTCCGGCTGAACCGGGCCGCGGCCCGGCGGGCCCCGGCCCGTCGACCGGTCTTCCATATTCCGGAAGTCGGGTCGGCGGGCATGCGCACCCGGCGATACGTTCGCGGGCATGACGGAGACAGCGCAGTCCTCGCAGGCACCCACCGACACCGCGCCGTTCCGGGCCGACCACGTCGGCAGCCTGCTCCGCCCGCCGGAGCTGCTGGCGGCGCGCGAGCAGCACGCCGCGGGCACGCTCGACGACGCCGGCCTGCGCGCCGCCGAGGACGCCGCGATCACCGACGTGGTCGCCCTGCAGGAGTCGGTCGGGCTGCGCTCCGCGACCGACGGCGAGTTCCGCCGCACCTCGTGGCACATGGACTTCATCTACGCGCTCGGCGGCATCACCAAGACCGACGGCCGGGTCGAGGTGAAGATGCGCAACTCCTCCGGGGAGAACAACTTCACCTCCGCCGGGATGGCCGTCGACGGCCGGGTGCACCTCGCCGAGCCGATCTTCGCGACGGCGTTCGACCACCTCGCGTCGCAGGTCACCACCGCGACGCCGAAGCTCACCATCCCCTCGCCCAGCATGGTCTACGCGCGTGGCGGGCGGGCGGTCATCGACCAGGACGTCTATCCCGGCGACGACGGGGTCGAGGCGTTCTGGGCGGACCTGTCGGCGGCCTACGCCGACCAGCTGTCCGCGGTGTACGCGCGCGGCTGCCGCTACCTGCAGCTCGACGACACCGCGCTGGCCTACCTCAACGACCCGAACCACCGGGCCGAGCTCGCCGCGAAGGGCGACGACCCGGAGACCCAGCACCTGCGCTACATCCGCCAGATCAACGCCGCGATCGCCGACCGGCCGGCCGACCTGCAGGTCACCACGCACATGTGCCGGGGGAACTACCGGTCGTCCTGGGCTGCCGAGGGCGGCTACGACCACGTCGCCGAGGCGCTGTTCGGCGAGCTGGCCGTGGACGGCTTCTTCTGCGAGTTCGACGACGAGCGCTCCGGCGGCTTCGAGCCGCTGCGGTTCGTCCCGCCGGGCAAGAAGGTGGTGCTTGGCCTGGTCACCACCAAGACCGGTGAGCTGGAGGACGCCGGCGAGCTCGTGCAGCGGATCGAGCAGGCGGCGAAGTACGTCCCGCTGGAGCAGCTGTGCCTGTCCCCGCAGTGCGGCTTCTCCTCCACCGTGGAGGGCAACGCGCTCACCGTGGACGACCAGAAGCGCAAGCTGGAGCTGATCGTCTCGGTCGCCGAGCAGGTCTGGGGCCGCTGATCCCGGCCCGCTGATCCGGTCCGCTGTCGGTGGTCCGGGCCATACTCCGGCCATGGCCTACGACGAGGGGCTCGCCGCCCGGATCCGCGCCGGCCTGGCCGCGGAGCCCCGGGTGGCCGAGCGGCGGATGTTCGGTGGGCTCGCGTTCCTGGTCGGCGGGCACATGGCGGTGGCCGTCTCCGGATCCGGCGGGCTGATGGTGCGGGTCGATCCGCGGCGCTCCGGTGAGCTGCTGGGCAGGCCCCGGGCGTCGCCGATGGTGATGAACGGCCGCGAGCTCACCGGCTGGCTGCGGGTGGTCGGCGAGCCCGATCCGGACGACCTGGACGGCCCCGAGCTCGCGGACTGGCTGGCCGAGGGCGTCGGGTTCGTGCGCGGGCTGCCGCCGAAGTGAGGCCCGGCCGGGCTCAGCCGACCGTGCCCCCGGGCTCGACCAGCCCGGACTCGTAGGCGAACACGACGGCCTGCACCCGGTCGCGCAGGCCGAGCTTGCCGAAGACCCGGGTCAGGTGCGTCTTCACCGTCGCCTCGCTGACGAACAGGGCGAGCCCGACCTCGGCGTTCGAGCGGCCGCGGGCGACCAGCCGCAGCACCTCGGTCTCCCGGTCGGTGAGCGCGGCGAGCCGCTCGCGGGCGGCGTCCACGGCGCCGGTGCGGGCGACGAACCGCTCGATGAGCCGCCGGGTCGGGGCCGGTGCGAGCAGCGCCTCACCGGCCGCCACGGTGCGGACGGCCTCGGCGATCCGGTCCGGCGGGGCGTCCTTGAGCAGGAACCCGTCGGCGCCCGCGCGCAGCGCCCGGTAGACGTACTCGTCGAGGTCGAACGTCGTCAGCACCAGTACCCGCGGGGCCCGGCCGGGCGCCGACCGCAGCCGCCGGGTCGCCTCGATCCCGTCCAGGACCGGCATCCGCACGTCCATCAGCACGACGTCCGGGATCAGCCGGGCCGCCTCGGCCAGCCCGGCCGCGCCGTCCGCCGCCTCGCCGACGACCTCGATGCCGTCCCGGGCGCCGAGCATCCCGGCCAGGCCGGACCGGATGAGCTCGTGGTCGTCGACCAGCAGTACCCGGATCGGGGCGCTCACGGTGCGGTCGCCGTCGTCGAGCGCGGGAGCCGCGCGCGGACGGTGAACCCGCCGTCGTCGTCCGGACCGGCCCGCAACGTCCCGCCGAACACCCGCACCCGTTCGGCCATCCCGGGCAGGCCGCGACCGGTCGTCCCGGTCCCGCCGGACACCGGATTTGGCCGGCCGCCCGGTCCGTTGCGGATCTCGATCCCGATCGCGTCGTGGCCGTGCTCGAGCAGCACCGTGACGGCGATCCCGGGCGCGTGCCGCCGGGCGTTGGTGAGCGACTCCTGCACCACCCGGTACGCGGCCAGGTCCACCGCCGGCGGCAGCGGTGCGGCGTCCCCGGTCTCGTGCAGCGTCACCGGCGTTCCCGCGTCCCGGGTGGCGGCGACCAGGTCGCCGATCCGGCCGGTGCCGGGCAGCGGCGCGAGGTCCTCGCGGGTCTCGTCGTAGGGGTCGAGGACCTCCAGCATCCGCCGCATCTCGACCATCGCCCGGCGCGCGCCGTCCCGGGCGTTGCCGATGTGCAGGCGGGCCCGCTCCGGATCGGTGCCGACCAGGTCCTGCGCGGCGCCGGCCTGCACGGCGACGACCGAGACGGCGTGCGCGACGACGTCGTGCAGCTCGCGCGCGATCGCCGCCCGCTCCCGGGCCACCGCCTCCCGCGCGGCGGTGGCGGCCTCGCGTTCGGCGGCGTCGGCCAGCGCGCTCGCCCGCGCCCGGTCCTGCTCGGCGCGGACCAGGTCCTCGGCCCGGCGGCGCAGCAACCGGCCCGCGGTCCACGCGCCCGCGACGAAGAAGACCGCGACGGCGAGCTGCGGTCCGACCGTCTCGGTGTAGTAGCCGAACAGCTGGACGACGAGGACGGTGGCCGACGCGGCCACCCCGCCGGCCACCGACACCGCGGTCCGGCGCACCCACAGGCCGCAGGCGAACGTCAGCAGCAGCACGGTCGGGAACGGCATCGCCCCGGCCGGTGGGGCGCCGGCGAGCAGCGCGTCCACCAGGAACGTCCCGAGCAGGAAGGCCAGCGACGGCAGCGGGGCCACCCGCATCCACAGCGTCGGCAGCGACCAGGCCGCCGCCAGGCCCAGCGCGAGCGGGAGCGGGCGGGGCGCGGCGACCGCCTCGAGCACGGCCCACAGCAGCAGGCCCGCGGTCACCAGGAACTCGCTGCGCCGGGGCCCGGCCGGCGATCGCGCGAGCGCGGTGACGGGGTCCACGGGATCACCGTAGGGCGGTCCGGGCCCGCCGTCGTCCATCTCAGGTCGTACCGGGCGGCGCCGCGCGGTGGACCCGGCCGCGGCCCGCGGCCGACGCCGGCGCCCCGGGCGGCGGCACAGGCTCGTGGTCGTCCGCGGCGCCGGGTGCGGCGCCGCCCGATCGAGGGGAACCGCCCATGACCACCGCCACCGCCGCCCCGCCCCGCACCGTCGGCCGGCCGCTCGTCGTCACCGCGGCGACGGCGGCCGTCGCCGAAGCCGTCGTCGGTGTGCTGCAGCTGACCCGGAGCGACCAGGGTGGCGGGGTGCACGACGCCCGGGTGCACGCGGTGCTCACCCTGTTCGCGCTCGCCCTGCTCGCCGCCGCCCCGCTGTGGTGGCGGCTCGGCGCGCTGACCGGCGCGCGCTGGGCGGGCGGCACGCTCGTCGCGGGCAACCTGCTGCTCGCGTCCGGCACCACCGTCTCGAACGTGAACGGCTCGGACCCGGCGTTCTTCGGGCCGCTCGCGGTGGTCGCCAACGCGGCGGTGCTGGTCGGCCTGCTCGGGCTGGCGGTCGCGGCCCGGCGCGGGCGGACGCTGCCGGGCCCGCTCGCGGTGCTGCTGCCGGTCTACCTGATCGGGCTGGTCCCGCTGTCCCAGCTCGGCGGGAACCTGCTGCGCGGCGCGGTGCTGGCCGCCGTGCTCCTGGCCCTGTCGACGGCGGCGGCCCGCTCGTCGACGGCGGCCGGACGCTGAGGCCCGCTACGGTCCGAGCGTGACCGAGACCACCCCGTCCCCCCTGCACGAGCGCGTACTGGCCGGGGCCGCGCCCGGCGCCCGGCTGCTCGACGTCGGCTGCGGCGCCGGTGAGCTGCTGCTGGCCGGGCTCGCGGCCGGGCTGACCGTGTCCGGCGTGGACGTCGAGCGCGGTGCCCTGGCGATGGCGGAGCGGGCCGCACCGGCCGCCGACCTGCGTCCCGGCGACGCGCACGAGCTCCCGTTCGACGACGACGCGTTCGACCTGGTCACCCTGGTCCAGGTGCTGGAGCACCTGACGAACCCGGTGCTGGCGCTGCGCGAGGCCGGGCGGGTGTGCGCCCCCGGTGGGGCGGTGCGGGCCAGCGTCTGGGGCACACCGGACGAGTGCGACGCGGCCGTGATCGGCGCGGCACTGGCCCCGCTGACCGCGGCGGCCCCGGCCCCGCGGCAGGACCCGCCGCGGGCCGGTGCGGGACCGGGCCCCGGGGCGGGCGGTGCCGCACCGGTCGTCCGCCCGGGAACCGACCGCAGCGGTACCGGGGCGCCGCCGCTGACCGACCCGGAGCGGCTGGCGAAGCTCGCCGGGACGGCCGGGCTGGTCGTGCGGGAGATCGCCGTCGTCCGGGTGCCGACCGACCATCCCGACCCGGACGACCTGGTCGCCGGGGTGCTGGCGTCCGGACCGGGCAGGCACGCCGCCCGGTCGGCCGGGCCGGGGGCCGTGCGCGAGGCGCTGCTGGCCGCGCTGGAGCCGTTCCGGGTGGGGGAGGGCTACCGGTTGGTCGACACCGTCCGGGTGCTCGACGCCACCCCTGGCTGAGCCTCACCCCGGGCCCGGCACGCACGTGGGCCGTGCCCCCGGCGGCGGGGCACGGCCCACGTGGTCGGCGGTCCCGGCAGGGTCCGGTTCCGCCGGCCCGCTCAGCTCCCGGCGGCGGCCGGGGCCCGATCCGTGTAACGGATCTTGAGCAGCGACTTGCAGTACTCCCCGTTGGTCTCGATCCCGACCCGCTGCAACCGCGCCCGGCGCAGGTGGAGCGGGACCTGTTCGACCGTCACCGGTGACCCGTCGGAGTGCACCAGCAGTGGGGCGTCGTCGGCGGCCGGGAGGCCGATGGTCTCCCGGCGGCGCCGCATCCGGGTGAGCTCGTCGGTGTCGGCCTCGGTCCCGGCGAGCTCGCCGAGGGTGAGCGCGGCCAGCTCCTCCGGGGTGCGGCCGGCGTCGACCAGCGGCCGGGCCACCCGGTCCTGGCCGGCCAGCGCGGCCTTGGCCAGGAACGTGTGCCGCAGCTCGTCGAGCTCGGCAGCGGCCTCGCCGTTGATCGAGCCCTCGAACGACTTCACGAAACCGGCGTGCGCCGCGACCCCGCCGTTGATCTCGTCGGAGGCGTGGTGGTCCGCCAGCGTCACCTGCGCCCTGCTCACTCCCGGGACGGCCGTGACCGCGTCGTAGGCGTCGGCCACCATCAGGAACGAGAAGTTCGGCGCGCAGAAGAACGTCGGCAGCCGGAGCCCGACGGTCACGACGCTGCCGCCGTGACCGTCGGGCGAGACGGTGCAGGACTCGACGAAGTCGAGATCCGTGATGGGCTCGTCCAGCTCCGGATCGAGCACCGTCCCCAGCGCGGACCACACGGCCTGCCGGTCGACGACGCCGGTGACGGCGCCCGTGTCGTCGAGGGTCTCAGCAGGTCCGCCGGCCATTACGCCTGAGCCCCGGCCTTGTTGTCGACGAGCTCCTCGCCCGGCGCCATCGCCTCGTCGGCCGAGGTGTCCGGCAGCTCCAGCCCGGCCGGGACCGGGATGTCGTAGAGCTTCGCGGCGTTCAGGCCGAGGATCTTCTTCTTGCTGTCGGTGGTGAGCCGCGGGTAGTCGGCGAACTGGTCGTCGTCGGGCATCTGCCAGTCGACGAAGCCCTCGACCTGCCACTTCGGCGTCCAGATGTTGTAGTCGCCGCCGAAGGTCATCTTGTCCTCGCCGACCCAGAACAGCAGCTCGCCCATCACCTTGGCGAAGAACTTCGGGCGGGCGTGCATCAGGCCGCCGATGACGACCGAGAGGCCGGCGTAGACGTTCGGCTCCTGCACCGCCATGAAGCAGAAGTCCTCGATGCGCGGCAGCCCGACGTGCTCGACGATGAAGTTGAGGCCCTGGAAGTCGGTCGCGGCGTGGTCGACGTCGGCGACGTCGAACGCGTCCTTGTCCAGCGGCCAGATCGTCGGGCCCTTGTGCACGTGGATGTTCTTGATCCCGAGCTCCTGCGCGGCCTGCAGGAACCGGTACGCCTCGGGATCGGTCAGCTTGTAGCCGCGGGAGTCGCCGTTCCACTCCGCGGTGTAGAGCTTCACGCCCTTGAGGTTGAACTTCTTCGCGTCGGCCTCGAGCTGCTTGAGGCCCTCGTCACCCTCGCGCGGGTCGAACCGCCCGTTGACGATGACCTTGTCACCGAACCGCTCCAGCAGCGCCGAGTTCTGCTCGGTGGTGTTGAAGCCCTTCGTGTACCACTCCTTGAGGTACGTCGACTGGAAGATCGCGTAGTCGACGTGGCCCTCGACGAACATGTCCCGCTCGAAGTCGTCGACCGAGACCTTGAGGTACTTCTCCCAGTCCCAGTGGGTCTCCGGCGGGCCCAGCTGGTGGTAGCCGTAGAAGCAGTCGATCCAGCCCTTGGCGTACTGCTCGCGACCCTCGCGCCAGTTCTCCCGGGAGGCGTCCCAGAAGTGGCAGTGGGAGTCGACGACGAAGTACTTCTCGCCATCCTTCTCGTACATGGTTCCTCCTGCGCCGGCGTCGTCGCCGTTCGGTGGTGGTCAGGAAAGACGTCCGTCTTGTACGTACGTGTGAATCGGGGCCTAGGGGACGAGGATCGCCCGGCCGCGGACCTTGCCCGCGTCGAGATCGTGCAGCGCGTCGATCGCCCGCTCGAGCGGGTACTGCACGGTGTGCAGGGTGACCTTCCCGGCCTGGGCCAGGACCATCAGCTCGGCGAGGTCGTTGTAGGTGCCGACGATGTTGCCGATCACGTTCTTCTCGCCCGCGACGAAGTCGAGGGTGGGGGCCTTGAACTCGCCGCCGTAGCCGAGCACGAAGTTGTAGCCGGCCGGGCCGGTCATCGCCCAGGCGTCGAGCTCGGCGCCCTCCTCGGCGACGAAGTCGAAGGTGACGGTCGCGCCGCCGCCGGTGAGCTCCTGGACGGCCTCGACGTGGTTGCCGTCGGCGACCACGGTCTCGTCGGCGCCGATCTTCTTGGCGAGCTCCAGCGCGGCCGGGTTCTTGTCCACCACGATGATCTTCGTGGCGGTCAGCGCGGCGAGTGCCTGGATGCCGATGTGGCCCAGCCCGCCCGCGCCCTGCACGACGGCGGTGGTGCCCGGGTAGAGGAACGGCACCGACTTGCGCACCGCGTGGTAGGCGGTGATGCCCGCGTCGGCGAGCGCGGCGACGTCGGCCGGGTTGGTGCTCGGGTCGAGCTTCACGCAGGCCCGGGCCGAGGTCCGCAGGTACTCGGCCATGCCGCCGTCGTTGCTGGACAGGCCGGGGAAGAACGCGTCACCGGTGCACTGCATGTCCCGCCCGGACCGGCAGGCGAGGCAGAGCCCGCAGGACGGCTGGGGGTGCAGGATGACGGTGTCGCCGACCTTCACGTTCGTGACGGCGTCGCCGACGGCGTGCACCCAGCCGGCGTTCTCGTGGCCGATCACGTAGGGCAGATCGGGGTTCTGGATCTCGGCCCAGTCGCCGTTGACGATGTGCAGGTCGGTGCGGCAGACACCGGCCCCGCCGATCTTCACGATGACGTCCAGGGGGCCCTGGATCTTCGGTTCGGCGATGTCGTCGATCTGGGGATCCTGCTGGTACGCGTGCACCCGCACGGCTTTCACTCGGGTACCTCCTGGGTCGGACGCGCGTCGGTGCGCGTCGGATGTGGTGGGACTACGCGGCGTTCCTGTCGTGGCCCGTCGGCTGCGGTCGGTGACCGCGGTCTCTGTGCCACCCGTCACAGCGATCAGAACCCCGCCGCGGACCGCGGACAAGAGGGTCCCTTCTCGCTATTCGATAATTCGGACAAAACGGTCCGCTTTCGCAGGTGGTTACCGGTGAGTAGCATGCGGGCATGGCAGACGACGTGAGCTGGGTGGCCGACGCGATGACGCAGGCCGTCCCGTGGGTGTCCACCGCCGGGATCTCCTTCGGCCGGATCAGCACCGATCGGGTGGAGGCCTTCCTCCCGGACCGTCCGGACCAGCACAACCACGTCGGCGGTCCGCACGCCGCGGTGATGTTCGGGCTCGGCGAGACCGCGTCCGGCGCGGTCGGGCTGGCCGCCTTCGCGGCGGCCGGTGACCGGGCCGTCCCGCTGGTCGTCCGGTCCGAGATCCGCTACCTCAAGCTCGCCAGGGGCGACCTGCGGGCCGAGGCCGTGCTGACCCGTCCGGCCGGTGAGGTGCTCGCCGAGCTGGACGCCGGGACCCGTCCGGAGTTCACCGTGGACGTCACGATCACCGACGCGGACGGCGTGCAGACCGGTGCGATGACGATCGTCTGGACGCTCAAGCCGCACCGGTAGCGCCGGGCCGCTAGCGTCGCCGTCATGGATGTGGTCATCGCCGGAGGACACGGACAGATCGCGCTGCGGCTGTCCACCCTGCTCGCCGGGCAGGGGCACACGGTGCGCTCGATCGTGCGCAATCCCGACCACCTGGACGACGTCCGCGCCACCGGTGCGAGCGGCGTGCTCGCCGATCTGGAGTCGACCGCCGCCGCCGATCTGGCCGGGCACCTGACCGGCGCCGACGCGGTCGTGTTCGCCGCCGGGGCCGGGCCGGGCAGCACCGCGGCGCGCAAGGAGACCGTCGACCGGGACGGCGCGACGCTGCTCGCCGACGCCGCCGCGACCGCCGGCATCCGGCGCTACCTGCTGGTCTCCTCGACCGGGGTGGACACCGAGCCGGATCCCGGGCTCGGCGAGGTGTGGGCCGCCTACATCCGGGCGAAGAAGGCCGCCGAGGAGGCCGTGCGCGCCGACCGCAGGCTGGCCGCCACGATCCTGCGCCCGCACCGGCTCACCGACGACCCGGGCACCGGCAAGGTGGCGCTGGTGCCGCCGCCGCTGGAGCGCGGCGAGATCACCCGCGACGACACGGCGGCCGTGCTGGCCGCGCTGCTCACCGCCGATCACACGATCGGGTCCACCCTGGAGCTGCGCTCGGGTGACATCGCGGTGGCCGACGCGGTGGCGGCGCTGGGCGGGTGAGAAATCCGGCCCGGGCGGGAATGCTGGGGCCATGAGCGAGCACGAGTACGACGTCGTCGTGATCGGGGCGGGTCCGGTCGGGGAGAACGCCGCAGGCTACGCGGCCGCCGCCGGCCTGTCCGCCGCCCTGGTGGAGGACGAGCTGATCGGCGGCGAGTGCTCGTACTGGGCGTGCATCCCGTCGAAGGCGCTGCTGCGCACCCCGCAGGCGGTCGCCGACGCCCGCCGGCTGCCGGGGGTCACCGCCGAGTTCGATCCGGCCGCGGTGCTGGAGCGGCGCACGTACTTCACCGGCAACTGGGACGACTCCGGGCAGGAGGAGTGGGCCCGGGGCGCCGGCGTGGTGGTGCTGCGCGGCCGCGGGCGGCTCACCGGGGAGCGTCAGGTGCAGGTCACCGGGCACGACGGGGCGCTCACCCCGGTCACCGCGCGGCGCGCCGTCGTGCTGGCCACCGGGAGCGTCCCGGTCACGCCGACGGTCCGCGGGCTCGACTCGGTGCCGTTCTGGGGGTCCCGCGGGGCGACCTCGGCGAAGGAGATCCCGGACCGGCTCGGGGTGCTCGGCGGCGGCGTCGTCGGCTGCGAGCTGGCGCTGGCCTTCGCCCGGCTCGGCTCCCGGGTCACCCTGTTCCACCACGGCCCGCGGGTGCTGCCGAACGCCGAGCCGGTCGCCTCCGAGCGGGTCGCCGACGGGCTGCGCGAGGCAGGCGTCGACCTGCGGACCGGCACCGGCCTGGACTCGGTCGAGCCGGCCGGCCCGGGCACCGACGCGGTCCGGCTGCACGGCGGCGGGGACGTCGTCGAGGTGGACCGGCTGCTGGTGGCGACCGGCCGGCGTCCGGCGTCCGGCGATCTCGGGCTGGACTCGGTCGGGGTGCGCACCACCGACCGCGGCGCCGTCCCGGTCGACGACTCCGGACTGGTCGAGGGCGGCGGCGACTGGCTCTACGCGGTCGGCGACGTCAACGGCCGGGCACCGCTCACCCACCAGGGCAAGTACCAGGCCCGGATCGCCGCGCACGCGATCGCCGCCCGCGCCGGGGGCCGGCCGCTGGACGCCGGGCCGTGGGGTGAGGACGCCGCCACCGCCGACCACGCGGCCGTCCCGCAGGTGGTGTTCACCGATCCCGAGGTGGCCTGGGTCGGCCGGACCGCCGACGCCGCCCGCGCCGCCGGGCTGCCGGTCCGGGTGATCGACATGGAGATCGCGGTGGCCGGGTCGTCGCTCACCGCGGACGGCTGGTCCGGCCGGGTGGTCGCCGTCGTCGACACCGAGCGCGAGGTGCTGGCCGGCCTCACCTTCGTCGGGCCCGGCGTCGCCGATCTGCTGCACGCCGCGACCGTCGCCGTGGTCGGCGAGGTGCCGCTGCGGCGGCTGTGGCACGCCGTGCCCGCGTTCCCGACCGTCAGCGAGGTCTGGCTGCGGCTGCTGGAGGCCTACCGGGCGGGCTGAGCGGCGATCAGGACCGCACGCCCAGGTGGTCCAGCAGCTCGACCTCGATCCGGTCCAGGTCGCGGGAGATCGTGCGGTAGGCCGCCTTGCGGCGGGAGACCGGCATGTTCTCCGCGGCCCGGACGGCGGCCGCGAGATCGTGCAGCCGCGGCTCGGTCTCGTCGGCGAACCGCTTCGCCGCGGCGTCGGACTCGGTGGTGCCGTCCTCGCGCAGCTCGGTGATGGTGCGCGAGATCCGGGACAGCCGCGCGTGCAGCTTGCCGCCCGGCCCGGAGTAGCCGCCCAGCTCGTCCGGGGAGACCCCGAGCCGGCGCGAGCGCTGGTCGTCGAGCCGGTGCCGCAGCGAGCCGGCGGCCGCCATCGCGTACGGCGCCAGCAGCGGCGCCAGCAGCTTGGCGATGCCCAGGTAGCGCTGGACCTTCTTGGCGTTCCACTCGCGGGCGACGCGCTCGCGCTCGGCCTGCTTCGCGGCCCGTGCCTCGCTCTTGAGCCTGCCCTTCTCCGCGGTGAGCGACGCCTTCGCCTCGGCCTTGCGGGCGCTCGCGTCGGCCTTCGCGGCGGCCCTGGTGACCTTGCGGTCCGCCGAGCGGGCCTTCAGGTCGGCCTCGCTGAGCAGGCCCTGCGCGGCGGAGGCGACCCGGTCGCCGCCCTTGCCGACGGCCCGGCGGGTGGTGCGGGCGGCCCGGCGCCCGGCCTTGTCGGCCCGGCGGCCCGCGGCCTCCGCCCGGCGGCGCGCCTTCGCGGCCCTGCGGTGCAGCTTCTCGGTCGCCCGGTCGGCCGCGTCCCGGGTGCTGCCGGCCGCGTCCTGGACCCACTCCGACGCGTCGACCGCCGCCTCCCTGGTCGCCGCGGCGGCCCGCTCGCCCGCGCTCGGCTTCCTGCGCAGCAGTCCCATGTCGTGTCCTCCAGGTCCGGTCGACCGCACGTGATCGGCATTATCGTCGCCGCAGCCTAGGGCCCGCGCCACCGGGCGCGCAGGCCCGACACCGGCGAGTGACCTGACCGGTGGCCGATCGGCACCCGTCGGAAGTGTCGGGGGTGGTCTCTACCCTCGATGTCCGTGAGCACCCCGACCGGATCCCGTACCGCGCCACGCGTCCTGCTGGACGCGGCGGCGCTCAGCGGGTGCCGCAGGCGGGTGCACCTGGATCACGACCCGTCCGCCGCCGGTGCGCCCCGCGCGCTGCCCGACCCCGCGATCGAGCAGCGCCGGGCGGACGCGGCGGCGCACCGGGTGCGGATCGGCGAGCTGCTGGCCGAGGTGTGGGGGGCCGACTGGGCGAGCGCCTGGCCGTCGGGCGCGGCCGGGCCGGAGCCCGGGGAGGGCGGCGCCCGGGCCGCGCGCGCCGCGCGCACCGCCGAGCTGGTCGCGGCCGGGGCGGCGATGATCTGGGGGGCGGTCCTGCCGCTCGACGGCGACCGGCGCGGCGGCGCCGAGCTGCTGGTCCGGGTGCCCGGCGGCGGCTACGTCCCGGTGCTGGTGGTCCGCCGCCGGATCACCGATCCGGGCGAGGGCGCCAGCACCACCGCCGTCACCGATCCGTGGCCGCAGCGCGCCCGGCACGACCCGGACCGCAAGGTCCGCTCCCAGCCGCGCGACCTGCTCGCGCTCGCCCAGCTCACCCGGCTGCTGGAGGCGGCGGGCTGGGCGCCGCCGGAGTCGGCGCCCCGGCTGGGCGGGGTGATCGGGCTGGATGCCGACGTCGTCGTGTGGCACGACCTGCGGGCCGGTCACTGGCCGGGCGGGCGGCACACCCTCGACGAGTACGACGTCCGGTTCGCCGACCGGTCCGCGGTGGCCCGGTCCGCCGCCGCCGGGGGGCCCGCGCTGGCCGCGCCGTCCCGGATCACCGAGTGCCGCCGCTGCCCGTGGTGGCCGACCTGCGAGGCCGAGCTGACGGCCGTCGACGACGTGAGCCTGGTCGCGCACGGGGAGACGGCGCGGCTGCTGCGCGGGGCGGGTGTGCGCACGGTCGCCGACCTGGCGGCGCTCGACCCGGCCGCGCCGCCCGCCGCGCTCGCCGTGCCGCTGCCCGGGCCGCCGTTCACCGACCTGGTGGCGCTGGCCAGGGCCCGCGGCCAGGGGCTCGCGGTCGCCCGCCGGGTGCCGCGGGTGCCGGTCCCGCGCGGCGACGTCGAGATCGACATCGACATGGAGAGCTTCGGCGAGTCCGGCGCCTACCTGTGGGGGGTGCTGCTGTCCTACCCGGGCGGCCGGCGCGACGGCGATCCGGAGCCGGGGTACCGGGCGTTCGCCACCTGGGAGCCGCTCCCCACCCCCGACGAGGGGCGCTCGTTCGGCGAGTTCTGGACCTGGCTGTCCGGGATCCGGGCGATCACGGCCGGCTCGGGCCGGTCGTTCGCCGCGTACTGCTACAACGAGCAGGCCGAGAACCGCTGGATGCTGTCCTCGGCGCAGCGGTTCGCCGGGATGCCCGGCGTGCCGACCGAGCGGGCGGTGCGCGAGTTCATCTCCGACCCGTCCTGGGTGGATCTCTACGGCGTGGTGTCGCGCTGGTTCCTGTGCGCGCACGGCAAGGGCCTGAAGAAGATCGCGCCCGCCGCCGGGTTCGGGTGGCGCGATCCGGAGGCCGGCGGCGAGAACTCGATGCGCTGGTACCGGGACGCCGTCGCGCTGGAGGGCGGCGAGCCCGATCCGGTGCAGCGGGAGCGGCTGCTCGGGTACAACACCGACGACGTGCTGGCCACGCAGGTGCTGCGGGAGTGGATGTCGTCGGACCGGGTGCTGGAGGTCCCCCTGGTGAGTGAGCTGGCGCCGCCCGCCGTGTGAGGATGCGGGCGTGGCACCCCGTACGTACGACCGGATCGGCCCGCGCGGCGCGGTCAGCAGCACCCACCATCTGGGCACCGCCGCGGCGGCGTCCGTGCTCGCCCGCGGCGGCAACGCCTTCGACGCGGCCGCCGCCTGCGGGTTCGTCCTGCAGGTGGTCGAGCCGCACCTGTGCGGTCCCGGCGGCGAATTGCCCGCCGTGTTCGTCACCGCGGCCGACCCGACACCGACGGTGCTGTGCGCCCAGGGCGTCGCCCCGGCCGCGGCGACACCGGAGCGGTTGCGCGCCGAGGGGTGCGAGATCGTCCCCGGCACCGGCCTGCTCCCGGCGACCGTGCCCGGCGCCTGGGACGGCTGGCTGACCCTGCTGCGCGACCACGGCACCTGGGAGCTCGCCGACGTCCTGGAGCCGGCGCTGGGCTACGCAGCGGCCGGGTTCCCGCTGCTCCCGCGGGTCCCGGAGGTGCTGGCCGCGGTCGCCGAGCACGTCACCGCGCACTGGCCGGGAACGGCCGCGACCTGGCTGCCCGACGGCCGGATCCCCGGGCCGGGCGAGATCGTGCGGCTGCCCGCGCTGGCCGCGACCTGGCGGCGGCTGCTCGACGCGGCGACCGGCCCGTCCCGCGAGGCGCGGATCGACGCCGCCCGCGACGCCTGGTACCGCGGCTTCGTCGCCGAGGAGATCGACCGCTTCGTCCGCACCCCGGTCCGCGACGAGACCGGCCGCGACCACGCCGGACTGCTGACCGCCGACGACCTGGCGTCGTGGTCGTCGCACTACGAGCCCGCGGTCGTCGCCGACGCCGGGAACGGCTGGTCGGTCGCCAAGTGCGCGGCGTGGTCGCAGGGCCCGGTGCTGCTGCAGCAGCTGCGCCTGCTGTCCGGTGTGGACCTGGAGCTGCCGGGCGGGGTGGCGACCGCGGAGACCGTGCACGTCGCGGCCGAGGCGGCGAAGCTGGCGTTCGCCGACCGGGAGGCCTGGTACGGCGACTCGGCGCCGGTGCCGCTCGACGAGCTGCTCTCCGACGGCTACACCGACGCCCGGCGCGCGCTGATCGGCCCGGCCTCCGACGGCACGCTGCGACCCGGCTCGCCCGGCGGGCGGGAGCCCCGGATCGGGGCGTACGCGGCGACCCCGGGTGCGGGCCGGTCGACCGGCACCGAGGGCCCCGGCTCGGGCGAGCCGACGGTCGGCAGGCAGGGCGTCACCCGCGGGGACACCGTGCACGTCGACGTCGTCGACGCCGCCGGGAACATGGTCTCGGTGACGCCGTCCGGCGGCTGGCTGCAGTCCTCGCCGACCGTGCCGGCGCTCGGCTTCTGCCTCGGCACCCGCGGGCAGATGTTCTGGCTGGAGGAGGGCCTGCCCAGCTCGCTGGTCCCCGGCCGGATGCCGCGGACCACGCTCAGCCCGTCGCTGGCCTTCCGCGACGGCGAGCCGGCCGCCGCGTTCGGCACGCCCGGCGGCGACCAGCAGGACCAGTGGCAGCTGTGCTTCCTGCTCGCGATGATCCACGGCGGTCTGGACCTGCAGGCCGCGATCGACGCGCCGGCCTGGCACTCCACGGCGTTCCCCGGCTCGTTCGCACCGCGCGGCTGGGAGGCGCACGGCCTGGTCGTGGAGTCCCGGCTCGGCGCCGCCACCCTGGCCGAGCTGTCCCGGCGCGGGCATCTGGTGGACGACGCGGGCCCCTGGGAGCTGGGCCGGATGTGTGCGGTCGGCCGGGGCGCGGTGCTGCCCGGCGGGGGAGGGGCGGGGGCGCTGCACGCCGCCGCCGATCCCCGGTCGGGGGTGGCGGGGGCGATCGCGCTGTAACCCGGCGCCGCGGAGCCTCGCGGTCGTCGGCTGCGACTGTCGCGTGCTCGCGCGTGCTCGCGTGTGCCCGTCGTCGCGCGTGACTCGTGGTGGTGCGTGCTCGTACCCCGGGTGCGCAGGTGTCGCGCCGCGTGGTGGGTGTCGCGCCGCGTGGTCGGTGCCGCGCCGCGTGGCGGGTGCCGCACCTCGTGGTGGGTGCCGCACCCCGTGGTCGGTGTCGCACCTGCTGGAGCGGGTGCGTGGGTGGTGGCGGGGTGCGTCGGGCGGGGTGTGTGGGCTCGGCCGGGGATGCCGCACTGCGCGGTCGGTGTCGCACCGCGTGGTGGGTGTCGCACCTCGTGGTGGGTGTCGCACCTGCTGGAGCGGGTGCGTGGGTGGTGGCGGGGTGCGTCGGGCGGGGTGTGTGGGCTCGGCCGGGGATGCCGCACCGCGCGGTCCGTGCCGCACCCGTTCCAGGGGGTGCGCCGTGGGTGCCGGGGTGCGCCGTGGGTGCCGGGGTGCGCCGCAGCTCCGGCTCGCGACCTCGCACCCCTGCCTCGGCCTCGCACCCGTTCCAGCGGGTGCGACGCAGAGGCAGGGGTGCGAAGCCGGGCGGAACCGGCCGCCGCTACCGGGCCCCCTCCGGGGGCCGCTCCCCGACGTGCCGTCCGTTGCCGTTGTGCCCGACGGCGTCCCCCAGCGGGGGCGGGAACGCCACGTCGGAGTGCGTGACCCGGCCCGGCTCCAGCGACACGACGGCGGCCACCGGCGGGTACCCGCTGGTCGCGAGCGTGTAGCTGCCCGGGGCCAGGCCCTCGAAGGTGAACGTGCCGTCGGCGTCGGAGAGCCGGGACCCGACGACCGCCCCGTCGGCGTCGATCAGGGTCGCGATGGCCTGCGCCACCGGCATGCCGTCCGGGGCCGCGGTCACCCGCCCGGTCAGCCGGGAGCGCTCGGGCAGCCGCACGTCCTGCGTCACGCCTCCGTCGGCCGGGACGTCCAGCCCGATCGCCACCGGATCGACGCTCTCCCCGGCCGCGGCCAGGACGTAGTGCCCCGGTGGCACCGCGTTGAGCGTGTACCGGCCGGAGTCGGCGGACTCGGCCGCGGTGACGACGTCGCCGTCGCGGTCGATCAGCGAGACCGTCACCCGGGCGACCCCGGCGCCGGACGGGTCCCGGACGGTGCCCCCGATCCCGCTCCCGGCGGTGAGCCGCACGTCGTGCCGGACGACGGTGCCCGGCCCGGTCGTGACCGTCGCGGCGTGCGGCGGCAGCGTCCCGGCGGCGACGACGACCAGCACCCGGCCGGAGTCGTCGAGCGCGAGCCGGTAGTGGCCGTCGTCGTCGGTCCGGGTCCGGCCGATCTGCTCGCCGGACAGCCGCAGCGCGGTCACGGTGGCCGGGCCGCCCGCACCGGTGTGCGTCACGCGGCCGGCGATGGCCGGGACCGGGTCCTCCCGTTCGTGCCGGGGGCTCCGGCCGGCGGGCGCCGGTGCCGGTGCCGGTGCCACGGCGGAGATCTCGCCGGTGGGCACGGCGGCGTCCGCCTCGGCCTCGGCCCGGGCCGCCTGGGCGCCGGACATCGTCCGCAGCGGCAGCTCCCGCAGGAACAGCACCAGCACGAACGCGGCCGCCGCGACGCAGCCGGCGATCAGGAACGCGAGCGTCATCGAGCTGGTGAAGCCCTCCTGGAACGGTGCGGCCAGTCGCGGGTCGATCTGCTGCAGGAACGACGAGTCGCTCAGCACCGCGGCGCTGAGCCCGCCCGGCTGCCCGCCGGTCAGCCCGTCGACGACGGCGCGGTTCGCCGGATCGGCGACGACGGCGGGATCGGTGAGCGCGGCCCGGAACGTCCCGGTGCCCAGCGCGGACCGGATGGCGTCGCCGATCCGGTCGCCCGCGGTCGAGAACACCACGGACAGGAACACCGCGGTGCCCAGCGTGCCGCCCATCTGCCGGAAGAAGGTGACCGACGAGGTGGTGACGCCCATGTCGCGGGCGGGCATCGCGTTCTGCACCGCCAGCACCAGGGTCTGCATGCACAGGCCGAGGCCGAGGCCGAGCAGCGCCATCGTCAGGTCGAGCTGCCAGATCGGGATCTGCGGGGTGACCGTCCGCCAGAGCAGCAGCATCGCGATCGTCATGAACGCGGTGCCGAGCACCGGGAAGATCTTGTAGCGGCCGGTGCGCGAGGTCAGCTGGCCGGAGGTGATCGAGGCGACCATGATCCCGCCCATCAGCGGCAGCATCATCAGGCCGGCCTCGATCGGCGTCGCGCCGTGCACGATCTGCAGGAACTGCGGGAGCAGCGCGATCCCGCCGAACATCGCCATGCCGATCAGCAGGTTGATCACGCTGGCCAGCGAGAAGATGCCGGTCCGGAACAGTCGTAGCGGCAGCAGCGCCGCGTCGCCGTAGGTGCGCTCGGCGAGCAGGAACAGGCCCAGCCCGATCACGCCGACGACGTAGTAGACGATCGAGGTCGGGGAGCCCCAGCCCCACTCGCGGCCCTGCTCGGCGACGATCAGCAGCGGCACCAGGCACAGGGTCAGCGCGAGCGCGCCGGGCCAGTCGATCCGGGCCGGTCGCGGCACGTGCGGGACGTTGAGCACCCGCTGGACGACGACCAGCGCGATCAGCCCGATCGGGACGTTGACCAGGAAGATCCACCGCCAGCCGTCGATCCCCAGGATGGTGTCCACCCCGGACAGCAGCCCGCCGACGACCGGTCCGATCACGCTGGACGTGCCGAACACGGCCAGGAAGTAGCCCTGGTAGCGGGCCCGTTCCCGGGGCGGGACGATGTCGCCCAGGATGGTCAGCGCCAGCGACATCAGGCCGCCCGCGCCGAGTCCCTGCAGCGCCCGGAACGCGGCGAGCGAGTACATCGACCAGGCCAGGGTGCAGGCGACCGAGCCGATCAGGAAGATCGAGATCGCGGTCATGAACAGCGGCTTGCGGCCGAAGATGTCGGACAGCTTGCCGTAGAGCGGCGTCGTGATCGTGCTGGTGATCAGGAACGCGGTGGTGGCCCAGGCCTGCATGGACAGGCCCTGCAGGTCGTCGGCGATGGTGCGGATGGCGGTCGAGACGACCGTCTGGTCCAGGGCGGCCAGGAACATGCCCAGCATCAGCCCGCCGAGGACGGTGAGGATCTGGCGGTGTGTCAGCTCCCCGTCCGCGCGGGACGCGGCGGCGGCTGTGGACATTCAGGACTCCCGTGCTTCGAAGGTCTGGTAGTCGTCGAGGAACCGGCCGAGCAGGCCGGTCAGCGCCTCGCGGTCGGGGGCGTCCCACCCGGCGAGCACCTCGGCGATGACCCGGGCCCGGCGGCGTCGCTCGGTCTCGATCACGCGGAAGCCCTCGTCGGTGGCGGCGAGCAGGGACGCCCGTCCGTCGCCCGGGTCGGCGCGGCGCTCCACCAGCCCGGCCTTCACCAGTGCGGTGACCTGGCGGCTGATGGTCGACGGATCGGAGTGCAGCGTCGCCGCGACCTCGACGGCCCGTTGCGGCCCGCCGAAGCGCAGGTGGGCCAGCAGGTGGTAGCCGGCCATGTCGACGATCATCTCGGGGCGGTGCCGCTCGGCCGACCGCTTCACCTGCCGGGTGAGCAGGAACAGCTGGCGGACGACGGTGTCGGCGAGCGCCAGGTCGGGATCCCCCGTTTCCGGTGTGGTGACCGGATCCCGGGAGGCGGGTGCAGCGGTGGACATCGCAGCTCTCCACTTGCATGTATCACGCAACTAGTTGACCCGCGCAACTATGCGCTTCGGCATTGCGCAACGCAACTCGATTGCGGTGACGTGTGTCACGCAGGGGTGCGCCCCGGTGCCGTCCGGCGGCGGGCACTAGCCTCGCGGCGATCCGCCTCGCTCCCCGGGAGGACCGCCGTGCGCACCCGTCCCCGTCCCGCCCTCGCCGGACCGGCGCTGCTGGTCGCCGTCGCGGCCCTGCTCGCCGGCTGCGCCCAGCCCGGGCAGCTGGGGCACGAGTCCGCCGATCCGGCAGGCGCCGCGTCGCCGGCCGCACCCGGGACGACCGAGCCCGCGCCTCCGGGCACCGGCCCCGGCAGCCCCGACGACCCGACCGGCACCGCGCTGCCCGGGGTGCCCGGCGCACCGGTCGCGCAGGCCGGCTCGGACACCCGGGGCGTCCTGGAGCGGCCGATCGAGATCAGCACCCCCGGGCCCGCGGAGCTGCTGGTGCGCACCGAGGTGCTGCAGCCCGGCCAGGTCACCGGCTGGATCCGGCACCCCGGCACGGCGACCTCCGCGGTCCGGTCCGGCGAGCTCACCGTGCAGCGGGCCGGGCGGTGCGAACCGCAGACCTTCCGGACCGGCGAGGCGTTCTTCATCGGCGACGGCGAACCCAACGAGCTGCGCAACGACGGGCCCGAGCCGGTGGTGCTGACCCGGTCGCAGCTGCTCGCGCCCGGGATCCCGGAGCGGGAGCCGGTCGAGCCGGCCTGCTGACCGGGAAACGCGGTCGGTCCCCGGGCTCCCGGCTCCGTAGCCTCGGCACCCGTGCGTACCGCCCGCGAGGCCACCCCCGCCGATCTCGACGGTTGCGCGGACGTGCTGTCCGACGCCTTCGCCGACTACCCGTTCACCCGGCACACGATCGCCGCCGACGACCATCTCCGGCGGCTGCGCGGCTGCCACGAGCTGCTGATCCGGGAGGTCGGCCTGCCGCACGGGCAGGTGCACGTGGTCGACGGCCCGGACGGGATCGACGCGGTCGCCGTCTGGACGGTGCCCGGCCCCGCCGTGGAGGAGGCGCTGACCCGGTCGGCGCCGCGGCTCGCCGAGCTGGCCGGCGACCGGGCCGCGGTGGCCACCGACGTCGAGGACGCGCTCGCCCGGCTCCGGCCGTCCGGGGAGTTCTGGTTCCTGGCCCCGGTCGGCGTCCGGCCGTCCCGGCAGGGCCTCGGGTACGGCCGGGCGGTGCTCACCCCCGGGCTGGCCGCCGCGGACGCCGCCCGGCGGGCGGCGTTCCTGGAGACGTCCTCGCCGGTCAACGTGGACATCTACCGGCGGCTGGGCTTCGCCGTCACCGCCGAGCTCGACCTGCCGCACGGCGGTCCGCGCACCTGGGCGATGGTCCGGCCGCCCCGCTGACGCGCGTCGCTCGGTTCTGTCGGTGCGCTGTGGGAACATCGGCGGTGGCACGGGGCAGGGCGTGGAACCCGGGACGGGATGGATGGCGACGAAGACGGTCATCGCGGCGGACTACCGCGAGTGGCAGGTGCAGCGGCGGATCGAGTGGACCACTCCCGCCGTCGGCGACGAGTTCGAGCACGACGTCGACGCCGGTAACGGCGCGGTCGTGCTCATCCTGTCCGCGCTCGCCCTGTTCTGGCTGGTTCTGCTGGTCTGGGCGCCGAGCGCCGTGGTCTTCCCCTGGTTCTACTGGCTGGTCGTGATCGTCGGGCTCGGCTTCTTCCCGGTCCGCTGGCTGCTGCGGCGCCCGTTCACGATCACCGCGAAGACGCAGGGCGGCTACGACCTGCCGCCGGAGAAGTGGACCGGGATGGTCCGCGGGCTCGCCACCGCCCGCGAGGAGACCAAGGTCGTGATCCGCAGCCTGAAGAACCGGTCCACCCCGGGCCACGCGGACAGCCCGCTGCAACCCATCAACTAGGAGCCGACGAGCCCCGAGGAGTCACCGTGCCCGAACTGCCGGAGGTGGAGGCCCTCGCACACCACCTGCGCGAGCACGCCGTGTACCGCCCGGTGGCCCGGGTGGACCTGGCCTCGATGAGCGCGCTGAAGACCTTCGACCCGCCGGTCTCCGCGCTGACCGGCCGGGTGGTCACGGGCGCGTCGCGGTTCGGGAAGTTCCTGTCGGTGGACTTCGCCGACCGGCCGGACGAGCCGGTGCACCTGGTCACGCACCTGTCGCGGGCCGGCTGGCTGCGCTGGCACGCCACCGCGGGCGCCACCCCGCCGAAGCCGGGCCGCGGCCCGTTGCAGCTGCGGGTGCATCTCGACGCGGTCGGCGGGCCGGGTTTCGACCTCACCGAGGCAGGCACCCAGAAGCGGCTCGCCGTGTACCTGGTGACGGACCCGGCGCAGGTCCCCGGGATCGCGCGACTGGGGCCGGACGCGCTGGAGCTGACCCGGGCCGGGCTCGACGAGCTGCTCGACGGCGACAACCGCCGGCTCAAGACGCTGCTCACCGACCAGCGGACGCTGGCCGGGATCGGCAACGCCTACTCCGACGAGATCCTGCACACCGCGCGGCTCTCGCCGTACGCCGTCGGCGCCCGGCTCGACGAGGCGGCCCGGGACCGGCTGTCCGCCGCGCTGCACGCGGTGCTGACCGACGCCGTCGAACGGTCCGTGGGGCAGGGCGCCGCCGAGCTGAAGGGCGAGAAGCGCTCCGGTCTGCGGGTGCACGCCCGCACCGGACTGCCCTGCCCGGTGTGCGGCGACACCGTCCGGGAGGTGTCGTTCGCCGAGAGATCGTTCCAGTACTGTCCGACCTGCCAGACTGGTGGCAAGCCGCTTGCGGACCGCCGGTTGTCCCGGCTGGTGAGGTAGGTCGTCCCAGGAGGCGCAGCGGTGAGCAGCACGGTCGGGGGAGCGGTGGATCTCGCCGTCGCCGTCGTCGACGGGCAGACGGAGCTGGCCCCGTCCCTGGTGCTGCTGCTGATCGTCGCGGTGGTGGTGCTGGTCATCGCGGTGTTCGTGTTCCTGTGGCAGCGCAACCGCCGCAACAACATGGTCTCCCCGCTCGCCAAGGCCACCTTCTCGGCGCTGCACACGGTGGCGCTCGCCGCCCCGGTGCTGCGGGAGGGGCTCTCCCAGCGCTCCGCGTCGCAGGCGCTGCCCTACCTGCGCCAGCTGCTGGAGAGCACGGCGATGGCGATGACCGACTCCCGGGCCACCGTGCTCGGCTGGGACGGCAGCGCCGACCAGCACCAGCAGGACGTGCAGACGCTCGCCGACCGGGTCATCTCGACCGGCCGGATGGAGCTGATGAGCCACACCTCGATCAAGTGCAACCAGCCCGGCTGCGAGGTGCGCGGCATCGTCGTGGTGCCGCTGGAGAGCGACGGCAACATCATCGGCACGCTCGCCGCGCTCACCCCGGCCACCGCCGGGCCGCCGGTGCTGCGGGCGACCGGCGAGGTCGCCCGCTACGTGTCCAGCCAGCTGGAGCTCGCCGAGCTCGACGACTCCCGGGCCCGGCTGAACCGGGCCGAGGTGCGGGCGCTGCGGGCCCAGATCTCGCCGCACTTCGTCTACAACGCGCTGACCACCATCGCGTCGTTCATCCGGACCGACCCGGCCCGCGCCCGCGAGCTGCTGATCGAGTTCGCCGACTTCACCCGCTACTCGTTCCGGTCGGCAGGCGAGTACACGACGCTGATCGACGAGCTCACCAACATCGAGCGCTACGTCCGGCTGGAGAAGGCCCGGTTCGGCAACCGGCTCAACATCCGGCTGCAGATCGATCCCGAGGTGCAGAACGTCGTGCTGCCCTTCCTCGCGCTGCAGCCGCTGGTGGAGAACGCGGTGCGGCACGGGCTGTCCGGCAAGCCGAACGGCGGCACGGTCACCATCCGGGCGGAGAACGCCGGCTCCGAGTGCGTGATCGTCGTCGAGGACGACGGCGTCGGCATGGACCCGGCCCGGCTCAACGAGGACCTCGACGACGCCCACCTGTCCGGCGCGCACGTCGGCCTGGGCAACGTCGACGACCGCATGCGGTCGGCCTTCGGGGACAACTTCGGCCTGGTCGTCGACACCAACATCGGCGCCGGTATGAAGATCACCCTGCGGGTCCCGAAGTTCCGGGCCGGCATCCGCGCCTGAACGGCGGTGGCGCTGGGCCGCACGGGTGAGCGGCGACACGCCGCGATGTGCCGAACCGGTCACGCCACGTCACGGAGCGCTCCCGCGTACGGTGGGATCGCATGGACGTCCTGCGCATTCCCGCCGCGGTGACCTCGCGGCTGCCGGGCCGACTCGGTGAGTCCGTCGGCGCGGTCGGCCCCCCGGTGGTGTCCGTGGTGCGGCTGCACGGCGTGATCAGCGCCCAGGCGGCGCCGGTCCCCCGGCAGGTGCTCAACGCCGCGTCGGTGGAGAAGGTGCTGGAGCGCGCGTTCGCACCGGACCGGCTCGCCGCGGTCGCCCTGGTGATCAACTCGCCGGGTGGGTCGCCCACCCAGTCGCAGCTGATCGGCGACCGGATCCGGGCCCTGGCCGCGGAGAACGACGTGCCGGTGCTCGCGTTCTGCGAGGACGTCGCCGCGTCCGGCGGGTACTGGCTGGCCTGCGCGGCCGACGAGATCTACGCCTGTTCGACCTCGATCGTCGGCTCGATCGGCGTGGTCAGCGCCGGATTCGGGCTGGACGGCCTGATCGACCGGTGGGGCGTCACCCGGCGGCTGCACACCGCGGGCGGGTCGAAGTCCCGGCTGGACCCGTTCCTGCCGGAGAAGCCCGAGGACGTCGCCTGGCTGACCGGTCTGCAGGAACAGCTGCACGAGCGCTTCGTGAGCTGGGTCCGGGACCGGCGCGGGGACCGGCTCGCGACCGGCACCGAACTGTTCGACGGCGAGGTGTGGCTGGGCGAGCGGGCCCGCGAGCTCGGGCTGATCGACGGCATCGGCGCCGCGCACGAGGTGCTCACCGAGCGGTTCCCGGAGGCGGAGCAGCGCCCGGTCGAGGCGCGCAAGCCGTTGCTCGCCCGGCTGGGCGCGGGCGGCGCCGCGTCGCTCGGTCACCCGGGAGTGGATCCGGCGGTGATCGGGTCGGAGCTTCTCGCCGCGATCGAGGCCAGGGCCACCTGGGCGCGGTTCGGGCTGTGAGACAACCGGTCAGCGGCACCGCCCGGGGACGTCGCCACGTGTCCGGACGGTCACCGATCCGGTTCGTGCCCTGGCACTCCGCGCGTCGGCACGTCACCATGGTCGCGGCGCAGGGCGATCATCGAGGTCGATCGGATCCCGGTCCGGGACCGGAAGCAGGATGAGGAGATCGTGGACAGCAACGACACCACTCGGGGACTGGTCGTGCTCGCGGTGGACGACGAGCAGCCCGCGCTCGAGGAGATGGCATTCCTGCTGAACGAGGACGCGCGCGTCGCGACCGTCCTCAAGGCCGGTGAGTCCACCGAGGCACTGCGCATCCTGAACGGGCGGCGGGCGGGTGCCCCGGCGGGCGGGCCGTCCGGCGGACCCGGCGACGTCGCCGAGCAGACCGACATCGACGCCGTGTTCCTCGACATCCGGATGCCCGGGCTGGACGGCCTGGAGCTCGCCAGGGTGCTGAAGAACATGGCCGTCCAGCCGGCGATCGTGTTCGTCACCGCACACGACGACCGCGCCGTCGACGCCTACGACGTCGGCGCCATCGACTACCTGCTCAAGCCGCTGCGCACCGAGCGGCTCTCCGCCGCGCTGGACCGCATCCTGTCGACCCGCCGGACCGGGCCGGTCGAGCAGGCCCGCGACGACTCCGGCGACGACGAGGTGATCCCGGTCGAGCTGGCCGGCACCACGAAGCTGGTGCCGCGCTCCGCCGTGCGCTACGTCGAGGCCCAGGGCGACTACGCCCGGCTGCACACCACCGACGGCAGCCACCTCGTGCGGATCCCGCTGTCGGTGCTGGAGGACCGCTGGCGCGACGCCGGTTTCGTCCGGATCCACCGCTCGTTCCTGGTCGCGTTGCCGTTGGTCACCGAGCTGCGGCTGGCCGGTTCCGGGTACGTCGTCCGGATCGGGTCGGGGCCGGAGACGGCCGAGCTGCCGGTCAGCCGCCGGCACACCCGTGAGCTGAAGGACCGCCTCGTCCGCGCGACCAAGCAGGCGTGGAGCCAGAGGTGAGCAGGTCCACCGGCGGCGTCCAGCCGTCGGTGCGTCCGGAGTCGCAGGAACAGGCTCCGGACGATCACGACGGGTCGCCCGGCCCGGACGGCGGCGCGCCGGGCAACGGCGCGGTGTGGCCCAACCGGGCGGCCCGGAACGCGGGTGCCGCCGGCCCGTACCGCAACGGCGGTTCGCCCGCTGCGCCGCAGGTCTCGGCGGCATCGCCGGTGTCGGCCGTGCCCTCCGCGCCGCAGGTGCCGCCGGTGTCGGCCGTGCCATCCGGGCCATCCGGGTACCCCGGGTCGGCCGGGCACCCCGGGTCGGCCGGGCACCCCGTGTCGGCCGGGCAGCCGGGGCCAGCCGGGCACCCCGCGTCGGCCGGGCAGCCGGGGTCAGCCGGGCACCCCGGGTCTTCCGGGCACCCCGTGTCGGCCGGGCAGCCGGGGTCGGCCGGGCAGTTCGGGCAGGCCGGGCACCACGGATCGCCCGCGCCGGCCGGGATGCAGCCGGAGGCACCGGGCCCCGGGGCGCCCGACGGTCGGCACCCGCACGCCGGCCCGGTCGCCCCGCGGCCGCGCAGCCCGGCGTTCTCCGGCGGCGTTCCGCGGCCGGTGGACCCGCCGACCGGTACCGAGCAGGCCGCGGCGGAGCAGGAGTGGGCCGGGTACACCGACACCCGGGCCGGGCAGGCCGGGGGTGCGCATCCGGCAGCCGGGCCGGCCGGTTACCCCGACGCCGGGCCCGGTCGCGGGCAGGCCGGGAGCGCGCATCCGGCAGCCGGACCGATCGGGAACGGTCAGCCCGCCGCCGGGTACGCCGGAACGTCCACGTCCGGGCCGGCCGGCACCGCCGACCCCACTGCCGATCCCCCTGCCCACCCCGGCGCCGATCCCACCGCGCAGCCGGCCGCCGCACCCCCGGCCCCCGAGGCGAGCGGGTCCGCGGACCGCCCCCGGCGTCGCGCCCGGCGCGAGGCCGCCGGGGCCGACGCCGACGAGGGCGCGAGCTGGCTGCAGCAGGAGATCGCGCGCCGGGTCGCGGACCGCGCGGGCGGATCCGGCACGGCGGCCGGGTCCGGCAGGCACGCCCGGGTCGAGCCGGCCGCCGAGCGTTCCGGCGCCGAGATGGCCGAGGTGGCCGAGGTGGCCGAGGTGGCCGAGCCTGCCGCGCTCCCCGGCGCGGCGCCGGACGGCGGAGCCACCGGGACGGACCCGGGATCCGGCGGCCCGGCCCCGGCCGGCCCAGCGACCGACGGCCCGGCGCCCGACGGCCCAGCGCCCGACAGCTCAGCGCCCGGCGGCTCAGCGACCGACGGCCCAGCGCCCGACGGCCCAGCGCCCGGCGGCCCGGCGACCGACGGCTCAGTGACCGACCGCCCAGTGACCGACGGCCCGGCGGCCGACGAGGACCACCGCGAACCGCAGCACCCCCGGGCGCGCGCCGCGCACCCGCGGCCGCGTTCCACCATGGTGCCCGATCCCTACGCCCCGGCCGGCCTGCGCGACTCCGCCGCCGAGGGCGTCTGGCCCCCCTCCCGCCCCACCGACAGCGGCAAGCAGTGGCCGCCGGTCACCGGCGCGGCCGGACTGCCACGGCGCATCCCCGGGGCGACCTCGGAGTGGAGCCACGGCTGGGCCCCGGACCGCAGCGCGTTGCTCGGGGTGGCCGGTGCGGCACCCGCCGACGCGGGCCCCGCCGACACCGACCCGGACACCGCCGCCGAGGAGCACCCGGAGACCCGGCCGGTCCCGACCCGCTGGACCGCCGCCGGCCGCCGCAGCAGCGAGGTGGCCGCCGAACCGGCCGGCACCGCTGCGCCCGCCGATCCCGGCCTGCCGGTGGACGACGACCTGCCGGATGATCCCGACCTGCACCCGGACCTCGATCCGGACCTCCGTCTCGACCCGGACCCGGACGACGAGCTGCGCGGCCCGGCCGCCGAACGCACCGAGGTCATCTGGCGCGCCCCCGGCCTGGACGCCCCGGTCGCCCCCGCCCCGGCCCCGGACCCGGGCGCCGACCTGGCGGCCACCTCGTTCGCGCCCTACACCGGCGCCCGGCCCCGCCGGTTCGCCGCGGCGCCGACCGACGCACCGGAACCGGACGGCACCGGCACCGACGACGGCCCCGGCGGCAACCGGGTGCGCATCGTGCTGTCCGAGCGCCGGTCCACCGCGCACTCCTCGCGCGGGCTCTCCGACGTGCAGGACCCGGGCGCGGTCGGCACCCTGCTCCGCAACTCGCTGGTCCGGACCCAGCTGCTGCTCGCCCTGCGGGTGAGTCTGGTCGCGCTGTTCACCCTCGGCATGCTGCCCGCGCTGTTCATGGCGCTGCCGGTGCTCGGTGAGATCGAGGTGGTCGGCATCCGGCTGCCGTGGCTGCTGCTCGGCCTGCTCGTCTACCCGTTCCTGCTCGGCCTGGGCTGGTGGTACGTGCGCTCGGCCGAGTCGGTCGAACAGGACTTCGCCGACGACGTGGCGGACCGGTGAGCCTGACCGCCATCGCGTCGCTGGTCGCGATCGTCCTGGTGGCCGTGGTGTCCGCGGTGATCGGCTCGATCGCCCACCGGACCCGGCTGACCTCGGACTTCCTGGTCGCCTCCCGGACCGTGCCGTCCCGGTTGAACGCCGGCGCGATCTCCGGCGAGTACCTGTCCGCGGCGTCGTTCCTCGGGATCGCCGGGCTGATCCTGGTCAACGGCGTCGACGGGCTCTGGTACGCCGTCGGCTACACCGCCGGGTACCTGCTGCTGCTGCTGTTCGTGGCGGCCCCGCTGCGCCGCTCCGGCGCCTACACGGTGCCCGACTTCGCCGACGCCCGGCTCGCCTCACCGGCGCTGCGGCGGGTCTGCGCCGCCGTCGTCATGGTGATCTGCTGGCTGTACCTGCTGCCCCAGCTGCAGGGCGCCGGCCTGACCCTCGGCATCGTGACCGGGCTGCCGGACTGGATCGGCTCGGCCGGGGCCGGCGTGATCGTGCTCGCCACCGTCGCGTTCGGCGGCATGCGGTCGGTGACCTTCGTGCAGGCGTTCCAGTACTGGTTCAAGCTGACCGCGCTGGCCGTCCCGGCGGTGATCGGGCTCGCCGTCTGGTTCGGCGACGGGCACACCTTCGCCCGCAACGAGCCGCCCGAGTTCCGCGAGCCGACCACCGTCTCGGTGACGACGCCGGTCGTCCTCGACATCCGGCTCTCGGTCGACGTGACCGTCCGCGGCACCGTCGACGGGGTGCCGGTCGACGGCCCGCTGCGCTGGGTCGCCGGGTCCTCGCACGACATCGCACCCGGCACCGAGCTGGACTTCGCGGCCGGCGAGCCGGTGCCGGTGACCAGCGGCGCGCCCACCGACGACGAGAGCTGGCTGCGCCCGTTCGCCGGCTCCGGCGAGCACCAGCTGCTGGGCACCTACTCGCTGATCCTGGCGACCTTCCTCGGCACCATGGGCCTGCCGCACGTGCTGGGCCGCTTCTACACCAACTCCGACGGCCGGGCGGCCCGGCGCAGCGCCGTCGTCGTGCTCGCGATGCTCGGCGGCTTCTACATCCTGGTGACGCTGCTCGGCATGCTGTCCCGGGTGTACACGCCGCAGCTGCTGGTCACCGGGCGGTCGGACGCCGCGGTCCTGCTGCTGCCCAACGCGATCCTGGGCAGCGGGCTGCTCGGCGCCCTGGTCGCCGGGCTGGTCGCGGCCGGGGCGTGGGCGGCGTTCCTGTCGACGGCGTCCGGCCTGCTGGTGAGCCTGGCCAGCGTCGTGTCCACCGACGTGCTGCCCGGCAAGGGCCGGATGGCGCGGCGGTTCCCGCTGGCGACCGTGCTCGCCGGGATCCCGCCGACGGTGGTGGCGCTGGTGCCGACCGGGCTGAACTTCGCCGAGGCCGTCGCACTGGTCTTCGCGGTGGCGGCGTCCACCTTCTGCCCGCTGCTCGTGCTCGGCATCTGGTGGCGCGGCCTCACCGACGTCGGCGCGATCGCCGGGGTCCTGGCCGGCGGGATCATCTCGGCCGCGGCGGTGGTCGCGGCGCTCGCCGGGCTGGACACCGGGTTCCTCGGGCCGGCCGCCGGCTGGGTCGAGGTACTGCTGTACCGGCCGGCGATCGTGAGCGTGCCGCTCGCGTTCGCGACGATGATCGCCGTCTCGCTGCTCACCCGGGCGCGCCGTCCCGAGGATGCCGGTCAGGTGATGTTGCGACTCCACGCACCCGAACGGCTGGGCCTTATGCGTGACAGGCTGGACGACCGAACCTGATCGAGGGCCCGTCCCCGATGACCCCGCGTGACCGGATCGGCCGAATGGTTGGTCCGGACCGGGCAACTTTCCGCCGTTCGGTGCGTTCGATCGTCGCTCCGGGCGTCCGTCGTCGTTGTGCGAGGTAAGGGTGTCCCGCGGCCCACCGGCCGCGGCGGGCCCGGCTCCCCCCGCCAGCACGACGCGAAAGGCCGGTGAACGGCGCCATGAGCAGCCCCGCTGAGGGCCCGGCCGGGACCGTGTACCAACAGGTCCAGGCCAGCCCGGAGTTCCGGGCCTTCCGTACCCGGCTGCGCCGGTACGTGTTCCCCATGACGGCGATCTTCCTGGCCTGGTACCTGGCCTTCGTCGGACTCGCCAGCTACGCCCCCGGGTTCATGTCGATCCGGGTCGGCGAGACGATCACGGTCGGCCTGCTCGTCGGCCTCGGCCAGTTCGTCAGCACGTTCGTGATCACCACGCTGTACGTGCGGTTCGCCGAGCGCGAGATCGACGGCCCGGCCGCCGAGCTGCGCGCCCGGGTCGAGACCGGCCTCGCCGGGTCCCCGGAGGTGCGGGCATGACCGGCACCGTGCTGGCGCAGGCCGAGTCGGTCGGCAGCGTCACCGCCAATCTCGGGTTCTTCCTGCTGTTCGTGATCGTGACCCTGATGATCGTGCTCCGGGTCAGCCGCACCAACGCGACCCGCGCCGACTACTACACCGGCGGGCACGCGTTCACCGGCCCGCAGAACGGCACCGCGATCGCCGGTGACTTCCTGTCCGCCGCGTCGTTCCTCGGGATCGCCGGCGCGATCGCGCTCTACGGCTACGACGGGTTCCTCTACTCGATCGGCTTCCTCGTCGGCTGGCTGATGGCGCTGCTGCTGGTCGCCGAGCTGCTCCGCAACACCGGTCGCTTCACGATGGGCGACGTGCTGGCGTTCCGGATGCGCCAGCGCCCGGTCCGCGCGGCCGCCGCGACGTCGACCCTGGTCGTCTCGCTGTTCTACCTGATCGCGCAGATGGCCGGCGCCGGCGGACTGATCTCGCTGCTGCTGCAGATCCCGAAGGACGACTCGTTCTCGCAGTCGATGGTGATCGTCGTCGTGGGCGGTCTGATGGTCGTCTACGTGCTGTTCGGCGGGATGAAGGGCACCACCTGGGTGCAGATCATCAAGGCCGGCCTGCTGCTCGTCGGTTCCGCCGTGATGACGACGTGGGTGCTCGGCCGGTACGGCTTCGACCTGTCCACGGTGCTGGACCGGGCCACCGAGAACTCCGAGCACGGCGAGGCGGTGCTCGACCCGGGCCTGCAGTACACGAACAAGGTCGACTTCATCTCGCTGGGGCTGGCGCTGGTGCTCGGCACCGCGGGCCTGCCGCACATCCTGATGCGCTTCTACACCGTGCCCTCGGCCAAGGAGGCCCGCCGCTCGGTGGTCTGGGCGATCTGGCTGATCGGCACGTTCTACCTGTTCACGCTGGTGCTCGGATACGGCGCGATGGCGCTGCTCCCGCCGGGCACGATCTCCCGGGAGAACCAGAACGACGCGGCGCCGCTGCTCGCGTACGCGCTCGGCGGCGAGATCATGCTGGGCCTGATCGCGGCGGTCGCGTTCGCGACGATCCTCGCGGTCGTCGCCGGGCTGACGATCACCGCGTCGGCGTCGTTCGCGCACGACGTCTACGCGAACGTGATCCGCCGGGGCGACGTGACGCCGGACGCCGAGGTGCGGGTCGCCCGGACCACCGCGCTGGTGATCGGGCTGGTCGCGATCGGCGGCGGCATCATCGCCAACGGCCAGAACGTCGCGTTCCTGGTCGCGCTGGCGTTCGCCGTCGCGGCGTCGGCGAACCTGCCGACGATCCTGTTCTCGCTGTTCTGGAAGCGGTTCAACACGACCGGGGCGCTGTGCAGCATCTACGGCGGCGTGCTCATCTGTGTCGGGCTGATCGTGGTCTCGCCCGCGGTGTCCGGTTCGCCCACCTCGATGATCCCGAGCGCCGACTTCGCGGTGTTCCCGCTGTCGAACCCGGGCCTGGTGTCGATCCCGATCTCGTTCCTGCTCGGGATCGTGGGCACCTGCCTCGGCGGCACCGAGCGGTTCGCCGCCGTCCGCTACGCCGAGATGGAGGTCCGGTCGCTGACCGGTGCGGGCGCGGTCCGGGCCACCACGGCTCCGAAGGAGGAGCCGAAGCGGCAGCCGGTGACGGCCACCTCGGTCGGTGCGATCCCGACCTACCGCGGTGACGACGGCGGCCGCGCCGGGCGGGCGGTGCCGGGGATCTCGCCGGAGCGCAGGCAGCCGACCAGCAGGCAGGCCGGGGACCTGTTCGGCGGTTCCGGCGTGACCGGCGCGTACCGGCGGCCGTCGGTGCGCGGCGACGCGGCGGGCGGGCAAGGGCCGGTCCCGGCGAACGCCGGGCCGGTCGAACCCCCGCTGGACCCGAACGAGATGACGATCCCGCACGGCTCGCTCTACCGCGACGATCCACCGCGGTAGGACGCCGCCGTCTCTCACCGGGTGTTGACGGTGCAGCGTGGCAGGATGGCGGACATGTCCGAGCCGGTGCCCACCGTCAGCGTGTCCGATCTGCCCCCCGACGCCCCGATGCTGGACGTCCGCGAGCTCGACGAGTGGACGGCCGGGCACGCCCCGTCCGCCCGCCACCTCCCGATGTCCGAGCTGGCGGGGCGGGTGTCGGAGGTGCCGGGCGACGATCCGCTCTACGTGGTGTGCCGGTCCGGCGGCCGTTCCGCCCGGGTGGTGGCCTACCTGAACCAGCAGGGCTTCCCGGCGGTGAACGTGGCCGGCGGCATGCAGGACTGGGCCGCCGTCGGGCGTGACGTGATCACCGACGACGGCAGCGCGCCCCGGATCGCCTGAGGCGTTGGCGCAGCCACCGGCGCCGCCGCCCTGCCCCCGGTGCGGCCGGCAGGCCGGACCGGGGAGCGGCGCGTTCTGTCCCTGGTGCGGCCGCTACCTGTCGGCGCTGGACTGGGTGGCGACGCCACCGGATCCGGCGGCGCTGCCGGACTCGCTGCGGCCGCGCCCGCCGGACGCGGCCCCGGGCCGGTACACCGGCCCGCCGCGCTACCGCTCGGTGCCGCGCTGGGGTCTCCCGGTCGGGCCGTGGCGGATGCCCGCCGTCTCCTTCGACGGCGACCCGGCCGGCCCGTCCACCGCGCTCGACCGGGTCCGCTGGCTCGCCGGGCAGCTCGTCCCGGTGCTGTGGGTCGTGGTCGTGATGAGCCTGGTCGCGGCCGCCGCCGAGGTGTGGCGCTACGCGCTGCTGCTGGAGAGCCGATCGGACGCGCTGTCCCCGGTCGCCGTCGCCTGGTCGGACGCGATGGTCTGGTTCGGCGGCTGGTCGTCGGTCGCCGCGGTGATCGCCGCCGGGTTGCTGACGATCTCCTGGAGCCTCTGGTCCTACCGGGCGGCCGCCGACCGGGCGGGGACCCGGCCGTGGCGCAGCCGTCGCCGGATCATCGCCGGATGGCTGGTCCCGGGCTGGAACCTCGCCGCGCCCGGATCGCTGCTCGCCGAGACCGAGCACGCCGCGCTCGGGCTGCCCGCCGACCGGCGGCCCGCACCGTCGCGGGAGATCCTGGTCTGGTGGGTGCTGTGGGCGGCCTGCGTGCTGCTCGCCGGGCTGGCGCTGGTCGGCCGGTTCCGGACCGGCACCCAGGCACTGGCCGACGGGGTCGTGGTGCACGCCTGGGCCGACGCCGTCGCCGCCGTCGCCGCCTACCGGACGATCCGTGTCGTGCGGTGGATCACCGGTCTGCTGGAGCCGGAGCCGCGTGGTCCGCGGGAGCTCCTGGTGCGGACGGGCCCGGTGGCGGGTGCTCCCACGCCGGACGCTCCGGCTGCCGGGACCCCTCTTGCTGCCCGGACCCGTCCTGCTGCCCGGAACCTTCTTGCTGCCCGGAACCGTCTTGCCGCTCGGCCCTCGCAGTCGGATCCGGTACCGGAGCGGGCCGTGTCGGATCCAGCGCCGGATCCGGCGCCGGACCCGGATCGGCGGCCGGGCTGAGCGGGGCGACCGCCCGGGACGGCAGGGTGGCCTCGACGTCGCCGCCGGATCCGGGATCCGGCCGCGCACCGGCCGTCGCCGGGCCGGCGTGCGGTGCGGCCGGGCCGGTGCCGGGGTTCCTGGGTGCGGGCAGCGCGACCGCGGGCGCTCCGGTGTAACCGCGGCCGGGTATGCCCGGACCGGCGGCGGAGTCGCCGCGGACCGGACCGGCGGGGTACCACCCGCCCGGTCGGCCGGCCCCGGCGGCGCCCGGAGTGTCCGCACCGCCGGTGCGGTCCGGATCGGCCGGGCCACCGTCCCCGCCCACCCGGACCGGCCGGGAATCCGGGACGGCCGGGTGGCCGCGTGCCGCCGATCCGGTCGCGGTTCGATCGGGCGCGGCCGGGTGGCCCGGGGTTGCGGCCCCGGGCGCCGGGCGACCGGAAACACCGGCCCCGGGCGCCGGGCGACCGGAAACACCGCTCCCGGGCGCCGGGCTACCGGGACCACCGGCCCCGGCCTGACCGGGCACGGCCCATCCCGCGGATCCCGGCCGCACGGCGACCGACGGTCCCGCGGTGAGCGCGCTCTCCGAGACCGCGCGCAGCCGCTTCCGGACCTTCGCGACCGCCCGGTCCGATCCGCGCACGACCACCGACATCGCGAGCCGCCCACCGTGCGGGTCGGTGACGGTGTGCAGCACGTGCCGGTCCGGCCCGGCCTCCAGCACGAGCGCGATCAGGCCGCCGGAGGCGGGTGCCAGGGCGAGCCCGATCCGGACCAGCTCGGCGTGCGCGGCCCCGCGGACCTCGTCGCGGTGGTCGTGCTCGGCGGGCCTGCCCAGCCCGAACCGGCCGGCCGAGGTGTCCGGCCCGCACACGTCGAGCACCATCCCGCTGTCGATGTCGATCAGCGCGGCGGACCGGATCCGGGGATCGGTGAGCAGCGGCCCGAGCACCGCGGCGAGGCCGTCGGTCCGCACCGTGACCGCATGCCAGTGACGTCCCACGCGGTCGGGCGGCTCAGCGCTGCTGGGCGGGGAAGAACGCCTGCCCGGCCTGCTGCGGTGCCCCCTGCGGCGAGGACATCGCGAACTGCTGCTCGATGACGCGCAGGTCGCGGCGGGCCATCGCCAGGTTGGCCTGGGCGCGGTTGAGCACCAGGTAGAAGAACAGCTGCTCGTCGGTGCCGCGGATGATCCGGATCAGGTGGTACTGGCTGTCCAGCGTGATCAGGATGTCCTCGATGTTCTCGCGCAGGCCGAGCTTCTGCATGACCTCGAGCTTGGTGCGCACGACCTCGGAGTTGCCGGGCGCAGCGACGTCCAGGTCGAACTCCGGGCTGCCGCCCCGCGAGCCGAGCGTCATGCCGCTGTCGAAGTCGACGATCGCGACCGCGAAGGCGCCCTTGATGTTGGCTGCCATGTCCAGCGAACGATCGATGTTGTTCATTTGCTGTGCCTCCGCACGGTGCGTGAACGCGGCCGTGTTCGATGATCGGGGAGCGGTCGCCGGGAATCTTCCGCGGGAGACGGAAAGATCTTCATCGAAATGTCCCGGCGAGGGCACAACAATAACCCTGAATCACGATACGTCAACTCTCCGTCGCGGACGGCCGATCGAGGCGGCGCAGCCCGGCCAGGATCCGGGCCATCGTGCGGAGGTCGTGGGACCAGCGGCTGCCCGGCTGGTCCGGGGGCTCCGCCGCGGTGCTCGCCGGCGGCGGTGGCTGCACCGCCGGGGCGGGTGCCCGGCGGGGGAGCGGGATCGCGACCGGCGGGAGCCGTTCGGCCTCCGGCGCGGACGGCTGGGCCGGTACCGGGACCGGGTCCGCCGGGAGCGCGAGCAGTGCCCGCCGGGCCAGCGCCAGATTGCCGCGCACCCGGTCCACCTGCAGATATGCGAGCAGCGGCGCGCCGTCGCGGTGCAGCGTGCGCACCAGGTGGTACGCCACGTCGGTACTGATCACGGCGTCGGCGAAGCGGGGCCCGGCCGCCGTCGCGATCTCGGTGCCGGCCCAGCCCAGCACCGCGGCGACCGCCTCGGGGACGGTCCCCGGGCCCGGTCCGCCGGAGCGCGCCGACGGCGCCGACAGCGCTGGCAGCGGGGGCCGGGTGGCCCGCGGCCCGGCCGCCGCCGGCGTCCCGTGTGCGGCGACCACCTGGCCGGTGGCCGGGTCGGCCACGCACGCATACCGCACGCCCGGTGCCTCGAGTGCATCCCTGAGCACTTCCGACCACGATTCCACCGGGGTGATTCCAGCATGCCCGGCGGGCGCGGTCGACGGCGCACCTGCAATTCCGGAAAACGGCCCCGGAATCATTCGGGTGCGACCAACGCAATTCTTCGAACGGCCCTGCGGAATGATTCCTTCAGCTCAGTGCACGGAGGGCCGTTCGGTCGATGCGGTGAGGAGGAGCTCCGACCAGCCGCGCATCACGAAGCGGGGGCGGCGGACCGGGTTCCCGGCCGGTGCCGCGTCCGGGAGCAGGCGCACCAGCGCGCGCAGCACCTCGGCGATCTCCAGCCGGGCCAGCGGCGCGCCGAGGCAGTAGTGCACGCCCGCGCCGAAGCCCAGGTGCGGGTTGGGTGACCGGCCGACGTCGAGCCGGTCGGCGTGCTCGCCGAACACGGCGGGATCGCGACCGGCGGCGCCGAGCAGCGTGCCGATCCGGCCGCCCGCGGGCACCCGGTACCCGGCGACCGTCGTGTCGGCGACCGCCGTCCGCTCGAACAGCTGCAACGGCGCGTCGAACCGGATCAGCTCCTCGACGGCCGTTCCGACCAGCTCCGGATCGACCACCAGGCGTCGCCACTGATCCGGGTGCCGGAGCAGCGCGTGCACCCCGTTGCCGATCACGTTCACGGTCGCCTCGTGCCCGGCCATCAGGAGCAGTGCCGCGGTGCCGACGAGCTCGTCGGCGGAGATCCGGTCCCCGGAGTCGCGTACCGCGAGCAGGTCGCCGACGAGGTCGCCGCCGCCCGGGGCTCCGGTGGCGGCGTGCTCCGCCCCGCGCGGCGCGGACGGCCTGCCCGCGGCGCCGGCGCCCCGTTCGGCGACCAGATCGCGGAGCATCGACACGAAGTCGGCCGACGCCCGTTCGGCTGCCCGTCGCGCCGCCGGACCGGGATCGGGCTCGTACATCCGCACGATCGCGTCCGACCAGTCCCGCAGCGGGGCGCGCCGGTCGTCGGGCACGCCGAGCAGGTCGGCGATCACCTGCACCGGCAGCGGCTCGGCGACCAGCCCGACCAGGTCGGCCGGCTCGCCGTCGCGCACCCGGGCGACGAGGTCCCCGACCAGTGCGGTGGCGCGGGCCCGGACCAGCGGGGCCAGCCGCTCGGTGTGCCCGCGGGCGAAGGCGGCGGCCACCAGCCGTCGTAGCCGGGTGTGCGGTTCGCCCTCCCGCTCCAGCAGCGAGTTGCGGTGCAGCAGGTTGAACGCGGCCAGCTCGGTCTCCGGCCGGGCGTCGGTCCAGATCCGGCCAAGACCGCGGTCGCGCAGCACCGCGGAGCAGGCCGCGTGGGTGACCGCGACCGGCAGGCCCAATCCCGGGTGGTCGTGCACCGGGCCGGCGGCGCGCAGCGCGGCGTAGGCGGGGTAGGGGTCGTCGAGGAAGGCCGGGTCCGCGGCGTCGAACGGCACCGGGGCGGGACGGGACCGGGGGTCTGGCGATTCGGACGCATGCATCACCCGCTACCTTGCCGGGTGATGGGCAAGAAGACGCGCAACCGCGCCAACCGCTCCGAGACGGCCGCCGACAACCCGCGCCGGCCGTGTCCGTGCGGTTCGGGCAAGCGGTACAAGGCCTGCCACGGCGCCGGCGACGACGTGATCGTCGTCCGGCCGTTCGAGGGGCTGGCCGCCGAACCCGATCTCGTCGCGATGCGGGAGTTCCTGCCGTCGGCGACGGCGCCGCTCCCGCTGCGCACCGGCGGGCCGGTGACGCTGACGTCGGTGCTGCCCGGCGCGTCGGCCGCGCTGGTCCGCGACAACGGCGAGATCCTGCTCGGGATGCAGGTGCAGACCCGCTCCGGGGACCTGTCCGCCGATCTCGCCGGTGCGCTGGCCTGGGCCCGTTCGGCGGAGCCCGGCTCGTCGCTGCCGGTGGTCGGGCCGGACCGCCGGACCGGGGAGCGGCTGCAGGACCTGCTCGAACCGGAGACGGCGCTGGAGCCGACGGTGCACGCCGACTTCGCGTGGTGGCTGCCGGGGGACAGCCCGGACCCGGAGGCGGCGGCGATGCTGGAGCGCGCCAACTCGGTGATCATGCCGACCGAGGCGGTCACGGCGCCCGGCGTGCGCGGCGCGTACTGGGTGGACACCGGCTCGAAGGCGCACGTGCGCTGGGTGCGGACCGAGGACGAGTCGTCGCTGATGGCGGCGCTGGCCCGGCTGTCCGACCAGGGCGGCCTGGAGCTCGGCGAGGACTCCCGCTACGCCGGGTCGTTCCGGGCGCACGGCCTGCTGGTGCCGGTCTGGGACGTCGACCGGGACATGCACTCCTCGGAGTGGGCCGGTCCGGCGGCCGACTTCGCCAAGCGGCTGGACGAGGCGCTGGCGGGGCTGGCGGAGAAGCCGCTGACCGATGCCGAGCACCGGGCCCGCGAGGTGCTCTCCGGGAAGCAGATCACGCTGCGGTAGCCGGCAGCGGGCCCCGGTGCCGGTGCGGCACCGGGGCCCCTGCGGACCGACGGGATCGTTCGCTCAGACGCGGCCACCGGCGACGGCCGGGGCGGTCGCGTCGGCCGCCTCGCCCCTGGCGAGCTCGCGGGCGACGAAGTCCTCGATGTGGAACAGGTCGTCGCCGGCCCGGCGGACGATGGTCAGCAGCGTGGTCATCGACGCGACCTCCTCGACCTGCTCCTTGAGGAACCACTGCATGAACTGCTCGCCGAGGTAGTCGCCCTCGTCGCGGGCGGTCCGGGCGAGCGTGGTGATCTGCTCGGTGACCTGCTTCTCCTGGGTCAGCGCGAGCGAGACGACGTCCTCGACCGAGCTGAAGTCGTTCTTGACCTCGTCGATGCCGGGGATGGTGGCCTGCAGGTCGTTGTCCAGCATGTACTGGACCATGCTCATCGCGTGGTTGCGCTCCTCGAGGGCCTGCGCGTAGAAGTGCGCGGCCAGCTGCGGGAGGTCCTGGTCGTCGAGCCAGACCGCGATCGCGGTGTACTGCTGGCTGGCGGTGAACTCGCTGCGGATCTGGTCGCGCAGCAGGGCGTGGAACTTGGTCTCGTCGGTCATGAGATCCAGGTTAGCGCCGATCGCGCTTGTCTTGAGGCATTCCAGAGTTGAGGTCTGTCTCAGTTGGACAGGGTCACCTTTCTCCAGGTGAGGGGCCCTTTCCCGGTGCATCGCCTGATCTCGGCGGGGCCGCTCGGACGGGCGTGCGCCGCCGCGCGGCACCCCGTCGCACGTCGCACCCCGTGACCCGCCGAGATGCAGATCAGCGGGGTGCAGAGATCGACATTTCCCGCTGGTCTGCATCTCGGCGTGCGACGGGGTGCGAGGTCGTCACGCGGCCTACCCTTTCCGATCGGGGACCGGGCGTGGGAGGCGGAGCTGCGGTCTCGGACAGGGGTCACCTTTCTCCAGGTGAGGGGCCCTTTCCCGGTGCATCGCCTGAGTTCGGCGGGGCCGCCGGACGGGCGTGTTCGCGGACCGCGCCGGGTCCCGAGCCGGTCGTCAGAAGGGTCAACTCCCAGGGTCCGGAATCGACGTCGCCCGCGCGGTCGTAGCCGACCCAGCGGCCCCGGGCGGACCGGCCCGTCGGATCGACGACGAGCTGGATCGCGCCGTGGTACCGGGCGCCGCGGTAGTGGCCGTCGACGGCGGTGAACTCGGTCCAGGTGCCGGTGAGGACCTGACGATCACGGACCAGGTCGAGCTGGACGGGGGAGTCGTTGGAGTGCTCGATGCTCGAGATCCCGACCTGGTTCTCGCTGTTCTCGAACACAGTGACGTGGTGGTGCCGCTGGATCGGGCCACGGGTCGTGCTGACGTACTGATAGCGGCTCAGCCATATCCCGGTGAGCCTGTCCTGCGCGGACCGGGCTTCGTAGACGGGGGTCAGAGCGGACACAGGTACGCCGTCGACCTGCACGGGAGCCGCTGCGGCGGCCGCCGTGCTCAGCTTGAGGAGCCACGCACGTCGCTCCCGTTCCGGCACGAGTTCGGCCCAGTGGGCGACGGCACGGGTCAGCTCCGGCAGCTCCAGGTTCCCGACCTGCCAGGCGAGCGCCTCGACGTCGCCCGGACCGTCCGCGCCCGGCCCGTGGTCCGGCAGGTCGGCGAGCAGGTCGTGGGCGGCGCACCGGTAGAGCCGGGACAGCCGGTCGATCACGTCGAGGGACGGCGCGTGCCCGGTGGGTCCCGGCCAGTTCTCCCAGGAGGAGAAGTTCTTGAACGTCCGTGGTGCCTCCGGCCAGCGCCGGGTCCACTCGGTGGCGGCATCGGCCTGGCTCCAGCCGTGGGCCAGCCGCATCGCGGCGAGCGCGCGCACGCCGAACCGGTCGCGCAGCTGCCGCGCCGTCGCCGGGGGCGTCGCACCGGCGTCGCGCAGGGAACGGGCGAACCGCAGCTGCTCGGACCGTCGGCTCATGGCCGGCGACCGTACTCCGGGCCGGACCGGGAGTACGGCTGCCTGCGACCCGGCGCCGGCGGGTGATCCGGCGGCGTCCGGCGCCGGAGGCTCACGGCGTGACCCGAGACGTGTCCGGCCTCGCCCGGCTCCTCGCCGACCATCCCGCGCTGCGTGACGCGCTGCTGCGCGAGCACGTCGCCCGGCCGGACGGCCGCTGCCGGGCCTGCGGCTCCCAGGTCGGCCTCACGACGCGGTGGCCCTGCTCCCTGCGGTCCGCCGCCGAGCAGGCGCTGCGGCTCGCCGGCGGTCAGAACGGCAGGACGTCCACCAGCAGCGCGTAGCCGACGAACGCCACGATGTCGATCACCAGGTGCGCCCCGACCAGCGGCCACAGCCGGTTGGTCCGCTGCCAGTAGCGGGCGAAGACCAGCCCCATCACGACGTTCCCGACGAACGCCCCCACCCCCTGGTAGAGGTGGTAGCACCCGCGGACGACGGCGGCGACCAGCGCGGACCGGTTCTCCGACCAGCCCAGCTGCCGGAACCGGGTGAGCAGGTAGCCGATCATGACGACCTCCTCCGCCCAGGAGTTCGCGGCGGCGGAGAGGATCAGCACCGGGATCCGCCACCAGTCGTCGGTCAGCGTGCTGGGTGCGACGTCCGGGGTGATCCCGGCGACCCGGCCGAGCAGGTAGAGCCCGAGCCCGGGGATCCCGATCAGTGCGGCCAGCCCGAACGAGTGCAGCGTGTCGCGGCCCGGCCGGCGGCCGTCCAGCCCGACCCGGCGCAGCGCGAACCCGGCGCGCAGCAGCAGGTACGCGGCCAGCGCACCCCATCCGGCCAGCTGCAGCGCGCGGACCAGCTGGAACGCCAGGTCGATCCAGGTGTCGGTGGACGCGGGCGCGTTCAGCGCGACCTGCTGGTCGGTCAACGGGGCCGGGGCGAGCAGCGCCTCCAGCAGCGACAGCGCGCTGCGCAGCCCGGACAGCCCGAGCGTCACCGTCAGCACGACGGCGATCTCCAGGCCGATCAGCCGTCGTTCCCGCCGGTCGGTGACGACGACCGGATCCGCCGGTGCCGCCGGGTTCAACCATCCGCGCAGACCACCCGAGGTGGCCGGTGCCGTCGTCACGTGGTGATCCTCGCAGGCCCGGTGCTCCGGCCGACCGCGGTGCGTACCCTGGGTGCGTGTTGCGGTTGCTGCTGTCCCCGAAGTGGATGGCCTGGCACGTGCTCACGCTCGGTGCCATGGTCACCTGTGGCTGGCTGGCCGCCTGGCAGTGGGGCCGGGCCGGATCGGCGATGGGCTCGGCCCTGAACATCGGGTACGGGCTGCAGTGGCCGCTGTTCGCGGTCTTCTTCGGCATCATGTGGTGGCGGTTCCTGCGCCTGGAGATCGGCGACCTGCGCGCGGCCCAGGCCGCCGCGGACGAGTCCGGCGCCGGCGAGTCCGGCACCGGCGCGCCCGCCACCGGCCGGCCCGCCGGCGGCCGATCCACTGCCGGTGAGCCCGCTGCCGGCGAGTCCGGTGCCGTTGACCCCGCCGCCGCGACCCCCGGAGCCACCGCGGTGCCCGCCGCTCCGGAACCTGCCGCCACCGCGGCCCGGCCGTCCCCGTTCACCGCGCGCCCGGCCGGCGTGACCGCACCCCCGCCCGTGGATCCCCAGCTGCGGGCCTACAACGATGAGCTGGCCCGCCTCGCGGCCCGGCAGGAGGAGGCGACCCCGTGACCGTCGCGACCGCGCTCAAGGCCTTCCGGATCTCGGCCTGGGTCACCGGGGTGGGCCTGCTGCTGCTCACCTTCTACGCCATGCCGGCGAAGTACATCTTCGGCGATCCGCGCCCGGTCGCACTGATCGGCATGGTGCACGGCTTCCTGTACATGATCTATATCGTGTGCACGCTGATCCTGGCCGAGCGGTGCCGGTGGAACCCGGTGTTCGCCGTCGTGATCCTGGCGGCGGGGACCGTGCCGGTGGCGTCGTTCTTCGCCGAGCGGCACGTGACCCGCAAGGTGCAGACCGAGCACCTCGCGGCCGCGGGTACCTGACAGCAGGCTCAGGGCTGCTGCGCCGCCGGGCAGCCGACCAGCTCGGCGAACCGCTTCTGCAGCTCGGTCGGGGTCCTCGCCTCGGCCGAGAACGCCAGCCGCACGTCCTGGGTGCCGCCGCCGGACGCGGGCACCCGGACCCGCAGCCCGTACCGGTCGACGCCGATCGGCCGGATCCGCCCCGTCGCGTCGCCGGGTGCGCGCAGCGCGTGCGGCAGGTGCCTGCGCAGCGCGGCCAGCATGTCCGGGTGCGCCCGGTCCAGGTGCTCCAGCCACGCCTGCTCGACCCGGCAGAACGGGTCCGGCTCGGCGGCCGACAGCTCCACCGGTGAGACCGGCGCGCAGCCCTCGGCGTCGGAGTACACCGCCGACGACGGCTGCAGGCGCAGCAGCGTCGCGCCCCGCCCGGCGTCGAGCAGGTTCGGGTGCGGCGACCGCTCGGCCAGCCGCAGCGCCCGGTCCCGGCCCGTCCTCGGGTCGGGCTCGTGCAGGCGGCCCAGCAGCCAGAGCAGCTCGCGCACCGGCTCGGGCAGCGGCACCGGGGTCGATCCGGTCAGCTCCAGCATCACCGGGAGGCCGTCGACGGCGAGCCGGGCCTGCCTGCGGACCGGATGGTCGTCGGGCAGCAGGACGTCGGTCGTGCCGTCCGGCCAGGTGTGGTGCATCAGCGGCGCGCACGGTTCCGGCTCCCCGGTCCCGACGAGCGCGGCGCGACCGCCACGGGTGACCAGGCTGCGGGCGCGCTCGGCGACGGCGGGCGTCGGGGGGCGTCGCGTGCGGGTGGTTCCCACTCTCACCTCCATTAGGTAACCCTTACCTAAACAGGTGTGAGTGTCCCCTGTCCAGTGCTGGACGCGGCGCCGTTCGACCGGCCCGGCAACCCCCGTTGTCCACCCGTCGTGACCCGACCGTTAGCGTCTGTCGACGTGATGACCGTGCCCTCGGGTTCCGCTGCCGACCCGTGGCCGATCCGGCCGCTGTTGGCTGCGCTGGTCGACGACACCAGCCTGCTGCAGCCGCGGAGCGTCGCACCGGGTGTCGACGCCGTGGTGTCGCGTTACCTCGCCGCTCGTGACGGCCACTACGGAGGCCTCGTCGGCCGGCTGGTCTGCCCCGCCTCGCAGCTGCCCGCCGTGGTCACCGAGCTGGCCCGGTCCGCCCCGAGCCGCCCCGCCGAGCTGGCGCTCGTCGTCGACACCGGCCTGGGCGCGGTCCCCAAGGCCCTGTCCACCGTGTTCTCCCGGTCCAGCCTGCTCACGCCGAGCACCGTGGAGTGCGCCGCGCCGCCGGACGTCGACGGCATCTGGCTGGAGCGCGTCTCCGAGTTCGTCCCGGACGAGGTGACGCCGGTCGTCGAACCGCGCCGCCCGGTCGACGGCGACGCGGAGGGCACGCTGGCCTGGCTGGCCGCCGTCCGCAGGGTCGCCGAGCACGGCTGCACGCCGAAGATCCGGATGGGCGGCCCGCGGCCGTCCGACGTGCCCGAGGTCGACGACGTGCACGCCTTCCTGCAGGCCGGTCTGGAGAGCGGCACCGGCGGGATCTCCGCGCAGGGCGTCGACCGGATCGTCCGCGAGGAGCCGTCCGGCTCCTTCACCCGGGGCAGGCACGGCCTGCTCAACCTGATCGTCGCGGTCGCCCGGATGACCGGGGTCAGCGCGTCGCCCGATCCGGTGCAGGACGCGCTGGAGTGCACCGACGGCGAGAAGCTCGCCCGCGAGCTGGACGAGCTGCCCCCGGCCGCCGTCGAGCAGGTCCGCGCCGTGCTGCCGCGCTGCGGCGTCGACCCGGATCCGGTGCCGATCGCCGATCTCGTCGCGCTCGGGCTGCTGGACTGAACCGATGCCGAGCCCGCCGCGGATCGGGTTCCTGGGCCCGCACGCCACCTTCACCGAGCAGGCGCTGCACACCCTGCCCGAGTCCAGGGACGCCGAGCTGGTGCCGCTGCCCGGCGCCCCGGCGGTGCTCGCCGCCGTCCGCGACGGCTCGGTCGACGCCGGCTGCGTCCCGATCGAGAACACCGTCGAGGGCGCGGTGCCGCCGGTGCTCGACGGCCTGGTCGCCGATCCGCCGCTGGTGGTCACCCGGGAGGCCCGGATCGCGGTCCGGTTCTGCCTGCTCGGCAGGCCCGGCGCCGACCGGGCCGGTGATCTCGCCGCGGTGCGCACGGTCGCCTCGCACGGCCACGGCATCGCGCAGACCCGCGGCTGGCTGGCCGAGCACCTGCCCGGCGCCGAGGTCCGGGTCAGCTCGTCCACCGCGGAGGCCGCCGCCCAGGTCGCCCGCGGCGAGGTCGACGCCGCGGTCGCCGCGCCGCTCGCCGCGACCCGGCACGGGCTCGCCGTGCTCGCCGACGACATCGCCGACAATCCCGGGGCGGTCACCCGGTTCGTGCTGCTCACCCGGCCCGCGCTGCCGCCGGAGCCGACCGGCTGGGACCGCACGATGCTCGCCGCGACCACCACGAACCGGCCCGGCACGCTGCTCGGCCTGCTCACCGAGCTGACCGTCCGCGGGATCGACCTGACCCGGATCGAGTCCCGCCCGGTGAAGGACCGGCACGCCGAGTACTGGTTCCACCTGGACTGCTCCGGGCACGTCGCCGACCCGGCGATGGGGGAGGCGCTCGCCGCCCTGCACCGGCGCTGCGACCGGCTGATCTACCTCGGCTCGTTTCCGCGCTCCGATCCGCGGCCGGAGCGGCCGGGCGGTGTCGGCAGCCCGGTGGCACCGCCCGCCGTCGCCACCGCCGACGACCACGCCGCGTCCCAGCGCTGGCTGGCCGCGATCCGCGAGGGGGCGGGCCGGTGAGCGACGACACCGCCACCGCGTTCGCCGCGGCCGGCGGCGGGATCCGGGAACCGGCCGTCCCGCCGGACGACGGCGCGGTCCGCCTGGTGCTCGTCCGGCACGGCCGCACCCCGTCGAACGTCCGGCACGCGCTCGACACCACCGTCCCCGGCCCGTCGCTGGACGAGCTCGGCCACGAGCAGGCCGCCGAGGTCGGCAGGCTGTTCGCCGGATGGCCGGTCCGCGCGCTCTACGCGTCCCGGGCCACCCGGGCCCGCGAGACGGCGGCCCCGATCGGTGCCGTGCTCGGCCTCGACGTGCAGCTGCTCCCCGGCGCGCACGAGATCTTCGTCGGCGATCTCGACAACCGGGCCGACGACGAGGCGCGGGCGGTGTTCGACGAGGTCTTCGCCTCCTGGTGGGACGGCGAGGTGGACCGGCCGATGCCCGGCGGCGAGTCCGCGCGCGACGTCTGGGACCGGTTCCTGCCGGACCTGGACGCGGTGCTGGACGGCGTCGACGGCGGCGCCGTCGTCGTGGTGAGCCACGGCGCCGCGATCCGGCTCGCGACGTTCGCGCTGCTGGGCGCCCGGGAGGACGCCGAGCGCGCGGATCCGCCCGCGACCTACGGGCGGGACCGGCCGGTCCCGAACACCGGCCGGGTGGTGCTGCGCCGGGACCCGGGCGGCTGGGCCCTCGAGCTGTGGGACCCGATGCCGGATGGCCGGACCGCCGCGCACTGAGCTGGTGCGCCTGCCGCGCGCTCAGCCCCAGCCGAGCTCGTGCAGCCGCTCCTCGGAGATCCCGAAGTGGTGCGCGATCTCGTGCACCACGGTGATCGCGACCTCGTCGACGACCTGCTCGTCGTCCTCGCAGAAGTCGACCACCGCGTCCCGGTAGATCGTGATCCGGTCGGGCAGCTCGCCCGCGTAGTCGGCGGTCCGCTCGGTCAGCGCGACGCCCTCGTAGAGGCCGAGCAGGTCCGGCTCGTCGGGATTGCGGTCCTCGACCAGCACGACGACGTTGTCCATCGCCGCCGCGAGCTGCTCCGGCAGCAGATCGAGCGCGTCGCCGACCAGTTCCTCGAACCGGTCCGGCGTCATCGGGACGGGCACGGCGTCAGCCGTCGAGGCCGGGCAGCCCCGGCGGCACGTCGAGATCCGGCGGCGGTGTCGTGCCGCCGTCCGGCGCGGCGGGCTGCCCGGAGCCGGGCTGCTCGACCGGCGCCGGCGAACCGGGCGCCGCCGGGTCGGCCGGGGCGGACGGATCGGCGGGCGCGGACGGATCGGCCGGGGCACCGGGCGCCGTCGCGGCGGGCGGGGCGGGCTGCTCGCCGACGACCAGCTCCCCGCGCACCGAGCCGGTGATCGTGGCGAACCCGCTGCCGTCCGGCAGCAGGGTGCCGATGTTGCAGTTGACCTTGCGGCTGCCCGCGTTCCAGGACGCCTCGGACAGGTTGCCCCAGTAGACGGTGAGGCCCTTCTCGCCGATCACCCGGTCGTTGCCGGCGAAGGTGTTCGCGGCCTCGGTGCAGGCGGGCTGCAGGAAGCCGTCCTGGTCCTCGACCGAGGGGAACGCGTCCGGGAACTCGGTGCCCAGGTCGATCACGCCGACGGCCTCCACGGCGTGCGGGCCTGCGCAGTCGGTCGGGTCGCCGACGCTGCGCCCGTCGATCGCCAGGCAGGTCCCGGCCGCCTGGACCGCGGACTGGTCCTGGTCGGCGACCCGCCCGGTGATCGGGAACATCGCGCCGCTGCGGGACGCCATCTGCAGGCCGCAGCGCATCCCCCGGTCGCCCTCGTCCCACCGCTGCTGGGACGGCTTGAGCGCGCCCACCCGGAACTTGCCGTCCGGATCGAACCGGCCGTCCAGGTAACCGGTGACGACCGGGGTGCAGCGCTCGGCGACCAGCGTCTGCCACGCCTGGTCGCTCGGGAACACCGCCTGGTCGGCCAGCGCGACCCGGCCCGCCTGCTCGAACAGGTGCGGCTGCGCGCAGTCGACGGCGGCGGTGTCGGTCGCGTCGGCGCGGCTCCAGTTCAGGCAGGTGCCCGGGGTGTCCGGCGGCGGCGGGAGCGGCGGCGGCGCCTCGACCCGCGGCGGCACCCCGGACGACGCGAACGAGCCCAGCACCGGCACCTCCGCGCCGAGCAGCGAGTCCAGCGACGCGACCGTCAGCATGAGGAAGGCGCCGATCAGGATCCCGATGCCGACCCGGCGGGCGCCGAGCGGCCCGCGCTGCGGGCCGCCGTGGTCGTGCGGGACCGCCGACTCCGGCCCGGCGGCCCGGCGGCGACGCCGGGTGGGTGCCACCGGGGTCGCCGTCGTCGACGTGCCTGCCGGGCGGGTCAGCACGGACGTCGTGCCGCCGCCCGGGGCACCGTGCGCGGCGCGGGCGTAGCGGCCGTCGTAGCCGTCGTAGACCTGCTCCCCGGTGTCGGCAGGCCCGGGGTCGGCGTGCCGGCGGGGAGCGGAGCCGGTGGGGGAGCTGGGATCCATGACCCGTCCATGATGCAGCGGCCCGGTCCGCGGCTTCATCCGGCCGGGGTACCGGGGCGGCGGTCGGTCGGCCGGGTGCTGTGAACGTGCAGGTGACGGCCGCGCGCGGACGGCGCCGGTCCCGCTCGTCCGGCCGGGGGCGCCCGGTCGCCGCGGACCGGTGCCCGGCGGCGTCACCGGTCCCCGCACGGGGGTCGGCGGGGACCGTTAGGGTGCGCGAGGGGGGATGCGGCGATGGGTGAACAGCGATGACCGACGGGGCAGGGCGGCCGGGCCGGATCCGGCACCAGGACGGCAGCACGACGCCGCGCGAGCCCACACTCGCCGAGAAGCGGGCCCGTGAGCAGAAGCTGCGCGCCGACCGCGAGGAGGTGCGCCGCCGCGAGGCCCGGTCGAAGACCACGAAGCGGGTGCTGATCGGCACCGGCGCCACGGTCGGCGTCGTCGCGCTGATCGCGGCCGTCTACGCGGCGTCCGGCGGCGGCACCGAGACGGTCGATGCGCGCTGCGTCGACGAGAACCAGGTCGTCGTCCCGGACGAGAACTGCGCGGGCACCTCGCAGAGCGGCCAGGTCAGCACCGGCGGCGGCGGGTTCGCCTTCGTGCCGATCTTCCTCGGCGGCGGCGGGCGGCAGTACCACTACAACTACGGCGGCACCGGCAACGTCGGGCAGGTCGCGACCGGCGGGAACGTGACCCCGCCGCCGAGCGGCACCACCGTGCGCAGCGGCACCACCGGCTCCACCATCGGATCGACCACCCGCGGCGGGACGATCTCCCGCGGCGGGCTCGGCGTCGGGGGCGGCTCGTCGACGTCCTCCGGCGGGTCCGGCACGTCCAGCGGGAGCTGAGGCGTGCGACGCGAACGCGGCACCCCGCGGCCGGGCTGGCAGCGCACCGTCGCCGACCAGGGCATGGTCTTCGGGTCGCCGGGCCGGGACGGGTCCGGCGGCGAGCGCCCGTACTGGGACGAGTCGGTCCACTACACGTTCGAGATGGACGAGATCCTCTCGCTGGAGGCCGACGTCGAGGTCCTGCACTCGATGTGCCTGTCCGCCGTGGACCACGTGGTGACCACCGGCCGGTTCGCCGACTTCGCGCTGCCCGAGTGGAGCTGGCAGGCGGTCACCGACTCCTGGCGGCGCTCCGATCCGCACGTCTACGGCCGCTTCGACCTGCGCTACGACGGCTCCGGCCCGGCGAAGCTGCTGGAGTACAACGCGGACACCCCGACGTCGCTGCTGGAGGCGTCGATCCCGCAGTGGTACTGGCTGCAGGACACCCATCCCGGCGACGACCAGTGGAACTCGCTGCACGAGAAGCTGGTCGAGCGGTGGGCCGAGATCAAGGCCGCGCTGCCGTCGCCGGAGGTGCACTTCACCTGGTCGGGGGCCGAGTCGACCGGCGAGGACCACATCACCGTCGGCTACCTGCAGGAGACGGCGGCCGAGGCGGGCATCGACACCGTCGGACTGTCCATCGAGGACATCGGCTGGGACTCCGCGCTGGACCGGTTCGTGGACCTCGAGGAGGTCCCGATGTCGTCGGTGTTCAAGCTCTACCCCTGGGAGTGGGTGCTGTCCGACGAGTTCGGCAAGCACGTCACCCGCAGCCAGCCGGAGACGCTCTGGCTGGAACCGCTCTGGAAGTCGCTGCTGTCCAACAAGGCGCTGCTCGCGGTGCTCTGGGAGATGTACCCCGGGCACCCGAACCTGCTGCCCGCGTCGCTGGGGAACCCCGGCATCCTCACCGAGTACGTGCGCAAGCCGCTGCTCGGGCGCGAGGGGGCGAACATCTCGATCGTCGCGCCCGGCTACGAGACGGCCACCGGCGGCGTCTACGGCGACGAGGGGTACGTCTACCAGCTGTTCGACCCGCTGCCCGAGTTCGACGGCTTCCGGCCGGTGCTCGGCGCCTGGCTGGTCGGTGACACCGCGGCCGGGCTGGGCATCCGCGAGACCGCCGGCCTGATCACCGACGACGGCGCGGCCTTCGTGCCGCACCGCATCCCGCACTCCTGACCGCTCCCCGCTCCCCTCCGGAGGTACCACCGTGATCCTCGCCCAGGCGCTCGACGCCACCTACTGGGGTTTCCTCGGCCGTGGCATCGGCGCGATCCTGCTCTACGCGGTGATCGGCACCCTGATGATGCTGATCGGCTTCTGGGCGATCGACCTCACCACCCCGGGCAAGCTGCCGCAGATGGTGCGGGCCGGGCTGCCGAACGCCGTCACGATCACCGCCGCCGGGATGATCTCGATGGCGTTCATCATCGTGCTGGCGATCTACGCGTCCTACGGGTCGCTGCTGCAGGGCGTCATCTCGTCGCTGGTGTTCGGCCTGATCGGGATCATCGCCCAGGTCGGCGCCGTGCGGCTGCTGGAGTGGGTGACCGGGATCGACATCGGCGAGATCATCCAGTCCGAGGAGCCGCGGGCCGCGGCGAAGGTCGTCGCCGCCGCACACGTCGCACTGGGCCTGATCGTGGCGGTCGCCGTCTTCTGAGCCCCGCGGGGCGCGCCAGGTCCTCAGGCCAGTGCGGCGACGATGTCCACCCGCGACTGGGGTGAGGGCATCGCGGCGATCTCGGCGCGTACCTCCCGGGCGGCGGCGGCGATCTCGCCGTCGTGCAGCAGCCTGCGCAGCGCGTCCTCGGTGACCGCGCCGCCGATCCCGGCGCCGCGCGCGTCGACCAGCTCCGCGTTGTACCGGCGGTCGCCCGGACCGGGCAGGGCCAGCTGCGGGAGGCCGGCCCCCAGCGCGGCCAGCACGTGCCCGGAGCTCCCGCCGTGCAGCACCGCCGCGCACGCCGGCAGCAGCTCGGAGAGCGCGACCCGGCCGACCGGCCGGACCCCGCGCCCGCCCCGGCGCAGCAGCCGCGCGGGCGGGCGCACCAGCACGAGCTCGCAGTCCAGGTCGTCCGCGGCGGCCACCACCCGCAGCGCGGACGCCTGCAGGTCGCCGCGCATCGGGCCGCCGCCGCGCAGCACCAGCACCCGCGGCCGCACCGACGGCGCCCGCAGCCAGCCCGGCAGCGGGCCCCCGGCACCGGCCCGGCCGGGCCGCACCGCGAGCGCGTCGCGCGGGCCGGCCAGGCTCTGCGGGGTGATCGTCAGTGCCATCGCGGGCGGCGGCACGCCGCGCACGCCGTGCCGGGCCCTGGCCCGCTGCAGCGGGCGCGAGTCGAGCAGCACCCGGGTGGTGGCGAGGCCGTCGAGCAGGCCGTTCTCGTGCAGCACCGCGGGCACGTCGTGCCGGGCCGCGGCGACCGCGCCGCCGGCGGCCAGCGGCTCGTGCAGCACGATGTCCGGCCGCCACTGCTCGGCGACGGTCACCAGCGCGTCGGTGAGCTCCTCGTTGACCGGGCCGAACAGCGACCGGACGCCCGCGTCCCCGCCGCGCCCGGCGAGCTCGGCCCGCGCGGTCACCGGGTGCGCGACCAGCGACCGGGCGGCGAGCCGGCCGATCCGCAGGTTCCGGGCGACGTCGATGAACGGCAGTGCGCCGGTGCCGCCGGCCGGGAGCGCCTCCCCGCCGCAGGCGACCAGCACCTCGTGGCCGGAGTCCCACAGCGCGTGCGCGAACGGCAGGAGCGGTGTCAGGTGCCCCGCCAGGGGGGCCGCGACAACCAGAACGCGCACCCGCCGAGGGTAACCACTCCGGCGCGTCCCGCGGGACGTCCGGCGACCCGGCGGGGCGCCGGTGTTCCGTACGCTCGAGCTGTGATCGCCGACAACCCGCCCCGGCTGGTCGCGACCGACGTCGACGGCACCCTGCTCGACGACCGCGACGCCGTCTCCCCGCGCACCGCCGCCGTCATCTCCCGGCTGGTCGACGCGGGTGCCGGCTTCGTGCTCGTGACCGGGCGCCCGCCGCGCTGGATCCCGCCGGTGATCGCCAAGCTGCCGGCCGGGATGGTCCGGCTGTGCGTCTGCGCGAACGGCGCCGTGCTCTACGACGCGGTGGACGACGTGCTGCTCGGCGCGCACACCCTGGAGCCGGACGCGGTCCGCCGGCTCGCCGCGCTGGCCGGGAAGCTGTTCCCGGGCTGCGGCCTGGGCGTCGAGCGGGTCGGCACCGCGGCCACCGGCCGGGTCGAGCTCGGCACCGTCGACGAGTTCCTCACCGGGCCCGGCTACGTGCACGCCTGGGGTGCGCACGACGGCGGCCCGGCCAGCCGGGACGAGCTGGTCGCCCGGCCGGTCACGAAGCTGCTGATCCGCGCGCCGGAGCTGACCAGCGAGCAGATGATGGCGACGCTCGAACCGGAGGTCGGCGGCATCGCGGACCTGACCTTCTCGCACCCGTCGGGGCTGCTGGAGGCGTCCGCGCCGGGCGTCACCAAGGCGACCGGGCTGGCCGACGTCGCGGCCCGGCTCGGGGTGACCGCGGCGCAGACGATCGCCTTCGGGGACATGCCGAACGACCGGGAGATGCTGCGCTGGGCGGGGACCGGCGTGGCGATGGGCAACGCGCACCCGGACCTGGTGCGGCTGGCCGACGAGGTGACGGCGCCGAACTCGCGGGACGGGATCGCGGAGGTCCTCGAGCGCTGGTTCTGACCGGCGTCGCCCGGCCGTCGTGGGCGGGCCGGGCGGGACACCGGCGCGGTGTTGCGGCGTGCACTCCGGCGGGTCACGCGGCGGTGGCCGCGCGTTCACCGGAGCATCACACGGGCCCGGGCGGCCCGCCCCGGGGCCGGTCGCCGGGCCGCCCGGGCGTACCATCACCCGCTGTCATCGCCCGGATCGAGCCGGGTGCCAGCGGCACGCCTGGAGGGCCCCACCCCGTGGCCGACACCCTGGACCGCCCCGGTCCGCACCCGACGTCCGACGCGGCCCGCACCCCGGCGGCCCCCGCGAGCGGGGAGACCGCCGTCCTCGCGGGCGTGCAGAACGCCCTCGCGAACGGGCCGTCCGTCCGCGTCGCACGCGGGATGTCGTTGTTCGGTGAGCACGCCGCGGGCTGGCTCGCCATCGGCGTCGCCGGCGCCGTGCTCGACCGCCCGCGCCGGCGGGAGTGGCTCGGCTCGGCGGCCGCGGTCGCGTTCGCGCACGGCGCCTCGATCGGCGTCAAGCGGGTCGTGCGCCGCCGCCGCCCGGACCACCCGTCGGTCCGGGTGCTGGTCGGTACCCCGAGCCGGCTCAGCTTCCCGTCCTCGCACGCCACGTCCACCACCGCGGCCGCCGTGCTGTACGGCGGCCTGCTCGGCCGCCGGTCGCGGATCGCCGCGACGGCGACCGTCGGGCTGATGGCGCTCTCCCGCCTGGTCCTCGGCGTGCACTACCCGACCGACGTCGTCACCGGCACCGCGCTCGGCGCGGCCGTGGCCACCGGCGCGCGATCCGTCATCCGGCGCAGCGCCGCACGTCGCAACCCCACCTCCGGAGGGTGAGCGCATGACCAGCACCGACCGCACCCGCGTCGAGAGCGGCAAGGACGACCGGGACACCCCGGCCGACTCCGCCGTCGGCGCCAAGGCCGCCGGCTCCACCGCAGACTCCGCCGCCGACTCGAGGGCCGCCGTCGCCGAGGCGGCCGACCCGACCACCCCGGTGGTGCCGGACGCCCCGGACGACGCGGGCGCCCCCGAGGGCCACGCCGCCGACGCCGCCGGCCGCGGGCCGGCGCCGCACGTCCCGATGGACCCGTCCGAGCGGACGCCGGCGATGGTCGCCCGCGGGCTGGTGCGGACCATGCGCCCGCGGCAGTGGGTGAAGAACGTCCTGGTGCTCGCCGCGCCGTTCGTCGGCGGGGGCCTGTTCGACTCGTCGGTGCTGATCGACTGCCTGGTCGCGTTCGTCGCGTTCTCGCTGGCCTCGTCCGGCGTCTACCTGGTGAACGACGCGCTCGACGTCGAGGCCGACCGGGCGCACCCGACCAAGCGGCGCCGCCCGATCGCGGCCGGCATCGTGCCGCTGCCGCTGGCCTACGTCGCGGCCGGCGTGCTGTTCGTGGCGTCGATCGGGCTGGCCGTGGCGGTCACCTGGGAGCTGATCGTGGTGCTCGCGGTGTACGTCGTCGTGCAGCTGTCGTACTGCCTGTGGCTCAAGCACCAGCCGGTGATCGACATCTGCATCGTGGCGTCCGGGTTCCTGATGCGCGCCATCGCCGGTGGTGTCGCGACGGCGATCCCGCTGTCCCAGTGGTTCCTGCTGGTCGCCGGGTTCGGCTCGCTGTTCATGGTCGCCGGCAAGCGCTACGCCGAGATGACGCTCGCGGAGCAGACCGGCGCGAAGATCCGCAAGTCGCTGGAGAGCTACTCGGCTTCGTACCTGCGCTACATCTGGTCGCTGTCGGCCACGGTCATGATCATGACCTACGGCCTGTGGGCGTTCGAGATCCGCGAGACGCACCACAACACCGTGTGGTCGGTGCTGTCGATCGTGCCGTTCGTGATCGCGGTGCTGCGCTACTCGGTGGACGTCGACCGGGGCACCGGCGGCGAGCCGGAGGAGATCGCGCTCGCCGACCGGGTGCTGCAGGTGCTCGCGGTGGCCTGGCTCGGGATGCTGACGCTGGCCGTCTACAGCTGAGCCCGCCCGGGCCGGCTCACCCGCGTGAGGTGTGCCAGGCCCAGGTCGCGGCCAGCCCGTCGGCGAGGGCGGTCGGCTGCGGGAGCCCCAGCGCGGCGATGCCGCGGGACGGGTCCAGGCAGCTGCGCCGCAGTTCGCCCGGCCGGGCCGGCTCGAACTCGGGGGTGAACACCGCCGGGTCGAGGCCGGCCACCCGGCCGATCGTCGCGGCCAGCTCGGTGATCGTCGACTCGGTGCCGGTGCCGACGTTGAACACCTCGCCCGCCAGCTCCCCGGCGGCGAGCCGGTCGGCGGACGCGAGCGCGGCCCGCGCGATGTCGCCGACGAACAGGAAGTCGCGGGTCTGGCCGCCGTCACCGAAGACCGTCGGCCGCCCGCCGGTGCGCGCCCGGTCGCAGAACAGCGACACCACGCCCGCGCCGCCCGACGGGTGCTGACGCGGGCCATAGACGTTCGCGAACCGCAGCACCAGCGCGGGCAGCCCGTGTGCCCGCACGAAGAACCGGGTGTAGCGCTCCGCGGCCAGCTTGCTCAGCCCGTACGGCGACTCCGGATCGGCCGGCTCGCTCTCGGTGGTCGGGAGCGGGGCGCCGTCGCCGTAGATCGCGCCGCCGGTGGAGCAGACCACGACCGCGCCCGCCCCGGACGCCTGCGCCGCCCGCAGCACCGAGAGCGTCCCGAGGACGTTCACCGAGGCGTCGTGCAGCGGATCGGCCATCGACGTCCGGACGTCGATCTGGGCGGCCAGGTGGTGCACCGCGTCCGGCCGGAACCGGTCCGCCAGCGCGGCCAGTGCGTCGGCGTCGCGGATGTCGAGCTCGGCCAGCTCGACGCCGGCCGGGAGGTTCTCCCGCTTGCCGGACGACAGGTCGTCGACGACCAGGATCTCGTCGCCCCGGGCGACCAGGGCGTCGACCAGGGTGGAACCGATGAAGCCGGCTCCGCCGGTCACGAGCACGCGCATGGACATTCCTCCTGGCGGGGTGAGACGGTTCCGCTCACGCGGATCGTCGTCGCCGCGCGACACGTTATCCGCCGGCCGGACCTCGGCTGTATCCGGTGATCGTCAACCGGCACCGGTGCGGTCCGGATCGCACGCGGTGACGCGGTAGAGCGTGCTCCCGCCACCGGTGAGGACGGGCTCGAACCCGGGTGTCCGGTCGAGCCCGGTGATTCCCGGAAAGCTGTGCGAGCGACTGTCCCACGGCCAGTACGAGACGGGTCCGTCGATGGCGTGGGTCAGGCCGGTGGCCCGGACCGCGGGGCACACCGCCGGGTCACTTTCGGCATCGTGCAGCCGTTCCTGGATCACCCGCTGGTCCGGGGTCCACCGACCGGACAGGTGCGGGAACATCACGTGGCGGCCGGTGAAGGCGAAGAGCAGGGCATTGCCGGTCCACGGATTTGCCGCCACGACGGCGTCCGGCGGGAGGATCCGGCCCGCCTCCTCGAGGAAGTCGCGCTGGCCGGGCTGCAGCATCCAGCCGGCCTCCCGCTGATAGGTCTGGGCGACGGTGAAGGCGTGCATCCCGATCCGGAAGCCGCCCGAGACCAGCACCAGTGCCGCCGCGACGACCACGACGGCCGCGGTGGTGACCGCCTGCTCCCGTTGCGCCGACGGCTCGGCCCTGCCGATCCGGATCACGGCCCGGACGAGTAGGCCCGTCGTCCCGACCAGGCCCAGGGTCGCCAGCGGCACACCGGTGATCGGGACCATGGCGGCGATCCGGTACGAGTCGTTGTACCAGGCGCCGGTCAGCGCGGCCGTCAGCGCGCCCTCCTGGGAGACGGCGAGCACATAGAGGAAGCCGGAGGTGAGATGGGCGAGCACCAGCCAGGCCGTCGCCGGTGAGCGGAGCGCGAACACGGCGCCGAGGACGACCAGTGCCGAGATCAGCAGCAGCTCGGGCCGCTGGTTCATGGAATTGAACAGAACGCCCCGGGCCGCCTCGCCGAGCCCCAGGGAGGCCGGCCAGTCGAAGGCCCGGACGCCTGCGAGGAACGGGGACCAGGCGAGCAGCCAGAGCACCGCGAGGGCGACGCCCAGGGCTGCTGTGACGACGGTGACGGCGCGACCCACCTGGCGTCCGCGCGCCGCGCGGATCGCGGCTGCGGCCGCCGCGACCAGCACCACGGACACGCCGATGACCAGGAGGCTGACCGCGGCGTTCGGGTGGGCCAGCGCGATCGCGGGAAGGGCAACCGCACCGAGGAGGAGCGCCCCGGGGACACCGAAGGCAGGGTCGCGGGCCAGCCCGAGGACGGTGACGACCGCGGCGAGCCCGGCCGGGACCAGCGCCAGGCCCAGCAGGTTCGGCCACAGCACACCCCAGGTCATCACCATCCACGGCATCGCGGTGAATGCGGTGGCCAGGATCGGCGCGACCAGGAAGGCGACCCCGCGGCGGCCCAGCACCTGGCGGACCAGCAGCACGCAGGACAGCGGCCAGACGACGCCGGCGACGGAGAGAGCGAGCAGGTTGGACGCGGCGGGGACTGAGACCCCGGCCGTCAGCACGACGAGTGAGACCAGGTCGTGCCAGGCGGCCGGGTAGGCGGCCGGCTGACCGGGGATCGTCAGCTCCCGCAGCGTGAGCGAGGACGCGTCTCCGGTGGACAGGATCCAGGCGACGGCGTTGTAGTGGTGGACCGCGTCGTAGGTGGGGGAGATCGTCTCGACCGGACCGAACGCCAGCACCACCGTCAGCCAGCTGATTCCCACCGTGACGGCCATCCCGGCGAGGAGCGACGCACCGGCGTAGGCGCCGTCCGGCCCGTTCCCGCGTACGACTGCCAGGACGCCGCGGGGCCGATCCGGGTCCGCCGGCGGCCGTGTCAGGTCATCGGCTCCGGCCGTCGCCCGTCGTCCGACCAGCTTCCGGACCGCGAACGCCGGCGCCGCGGCGAACAGGGTCGCGGCAACCACCGGCCAGACTCCCCAGGGGATTCCGGCGCGACCAGCGACGATCGCGGTCAGGGCGATCAAGGCCACCGAGAACAGTGGCGCCGCACCCCACCAGGCGATCCCCCGCCAGCCGAGGGCCCGGACCACCAGCAGCCCTGGGGCCAGACACCATGCGACGGCCACCAGAGCGGCCGGAACGGCTGCCGCCCACGTCATCGGGGGGACCGCTCCGGCGCCCCGGCCGCGGAGCCGTCGTGGTGTGGACGCACGGCGGGCAGCATAGGAGACACGATTGCGCGACCGTCGCGCGGTGCGCGTCGCGCGCCGGTGTCCGTGCCGGCTACGGAGCCCGCGGGAGCGCCCGTAGGCTCGCCGCCGACGTCCGCACCGCTTCCGGAGGACCTGTCCCGTGCACATCGCAGTCATCGGACTCGGCAAGATCGGCCTCCCGCTGGCCGCCCAGTTCGCGTCGAAGGGCCACACCGTCGTCGGGGTCGACATCGCCCCGGACGTCGTGCGGCTGGTCAACGAGGGCGTCGAGCCGTTCCCCGGCGAGGCCGGCCTCGCCGCCGCGCTCGCCGAGCTCGTGCCGTCCGGAGCGTTGCGCGCCACGACCGACTACGCCGACGCCGTCCCGCCGGCCGACGTCGTCGTGCTGGTCGTCCCGCTGTTCGTCGACGAGGAGGCGCGTCCCGACTTCCGCTCGCTGGACGCGGCGACCGAGGAGCTCGCGGCCCACCTGACCCCCGGCACGCTGGTCTCCTACGAGACGACGCTCCCCGTCGGGACCACCCGCGACCGGTGGAAGCCGATGCTGGAGAAGGGCTCCGGGCTGGCCGAGGGGATCGACTTCCACGTCGTCTTCTCGCCGGAGCGGGTGCTGACCGGACGCGTGTTCGCGGACCTCCGGAAGTACCCGAAGCTGGTCGGCGGCCTCTCCGCCGCGGGCGCGGAGCGCGCCCTCGCGTTCTACTCGGCCGTCCTCGACTTCGACGGGCGCACCGACCTCCCGCGACCGAACGGCGTCTGGGATCTCGGCTCGGCCGAGGCGTCCGAGCTGGCGAAGCTGGCCGAGACGACCTACCGGGACGTGAACATCGGCCTCGCGAACCAGTTCGCGCGGTTCGCCGGCGCGACCGGCATCGACGTGCACCGGGTGATCGAGGCCGCGAACTCGCAGCCCTACAGCCACATCCACCAGCCGGGCATCGCCGTCGGCGGGCACTGCATCCCGGTCTACCCGCGGCTGTACCTGTGGAACGACCCGGACGCGACCGTCGTGCGGGCCGCGCGGGAGGCGAACGCGTCGATGCCCGCCTACACCGTGGGACTGCTGGAGGGCGCCTTCGGCGACCTGACCGGTGCCCGGGTGGGGGTGCTCGGCGCGGCCTACCGGGGCGGGGTGAAGGAGACGGCGTTCTCCGGGGTCTTCCCGACGGTCGCCGCGCTCCGCGACCGCGGGGCGGTGCCGCTGGTGCACGACCCGCTGTACTCCGACGACGAGCTGACCGCGCTCGGGCTCGATCCGTACCACCTGGACGACCCGGTCGACGCCGCGGTGATCCAGGCCGACCACGCCGGGTACTCCGAGCTGGGGCCGGACCGGCTGCCGGGTGTGCGGGTGCTGGTCGACGGCAGGCGGGTCAGCTCGGAGGACCGCTGGCCGGGCGTGACGTACCGGGTGATCGGCCGTGCCTGAGCCGTACGTGGCCCCCGGTGCCGACGTGGCCGGTTCCGCCCGGCTCGGCGACGGCGTCAAGGTCTGGCACCTCGCCCAGGTCCGTGAGGACGCCGAGCTGGGCGCGAACTCGATCGTCGGCCGCGGGGCCTACATCGGTACCGGGGTGCGGGTCGGGGAGAACTCGAAGATCCAGAACCACGCGCTCGTCTACGAGCCGGCCGAGCTGGCCGCGGGTGTCTTCATCGGACCGGCGGTCGTGCTCACCAACGACACCTTCCCGCGGGCGGTCAACCCGGACGGCACGCAGAAGAGCGCATCCGACTGGGACTCCGTCGGGGTCACGGTCGGCGAGGGAGCCTCGATCGGCGCCCGCGCCGTGTGCGTCGCACCGGTCGCGGTCGGGGCCTGGGCGACCGTGGCGGCGGGGGCTGTCGTGACCCGGGACGTTCCGGCGCACGCGCTGATGGTCGGCGTCCCGGCCCGCCGGATCGGCTGGGTCGGCCGGGCGGGCGTCCCGCTGGTGGAGATGGACGGGCAGTGGCACTGTCCGTCCTCCGGTGCGGTCTACACCGAGGACGGCGGCTCGCTGCGCGAGACCGGCTGAGCGCCGTCACCGAGCAGCTCGGCGACGGCGGCGCGGGTGACCGCGGCGTCCTCGGCCGAGTTGAGCACGGCGGCGGCGCGGTGCGCGGCCTGCTTGTATTCGGCGACCTGCTCGGGAGTGAGCGCGGCGAGGGTGTCGCGCATCGCCGCCGCGGTGTGGTCGGGGGCGATCGTGCCGAACCCGTGGCCGGTGATCAGCCGGTCGGTCTCGGGAGCGGAGTTGAACACCACGGCGAGCCGGGCCTGGACGAAATCGAAGATCTTGTTCGGCAGCATCAGGCGGTGGTTCGGGGTGAGCGGCGGCAGACTGTAGATGCCCACGTCGTAGCCGTTGAGGACGGGGACGAGCTCGTGCGGGCGGACGGGATCGCGCAGCGCGATCCGCGGGTCGCCGCCGATCAGGTCACGGAGCTTCGCCAGGTACCGGCCGCCGTCGCGGCCCGGCACGAGGTACAGGTCGAGCGTGTACCGCTCGTCCAGTCCGCGGACGGCCTCGATCAGGGCCTCGATGTTCCGGCCCGGCACCGCACCACCGCTGTGCACCAGCCGGATCCGGCCCTCGACCGGCGGGCTCGGCGCGATGTCGTGGAACGGCCCGGCGTTGCGCACGATCCGGCACGGGGTGGCGAACCGGTCCCGGTACAGCTCGCCGATCGCCTGGTTCACGGTGGTCACGGTCGACATCAGCGGCAGGTACTTGCGGCACTGGTGGTACATGAAGGGCCGGACGAGCAGCCGCCAGGACGTCACGTGCGACCGCTCCTCGGGCGCCCACTCGTGCATGTCGGCGAGGACCGGCGCGCCGCGAGCCACCCGGTGGGCCAGCGCCATCGCCCGCGCCTCGTTGGCGATCACGACGTCGAAGCTGCGGCCGGCCAGCAGCTCGGCCGCCGCCCGGAGCGCCGGCGCGCGCAGCTCGACGGTGTCGAAGCGCCGGGCGGTCAGCAGCGCGACACCACCCGGGGTCTGCGGCAGCGAGGCGAGGCCGGGATCGACGGACAGATGCTCGTGGACCCCGGCCGGGGCGTCGCCGTACCCGATCGTCGTCACGTCGCCGAGCCCGGCGAGGACATCGAGCTGGCGCAGCACCCGGGCGTCCGCGGTGATGTCGGAGAACGAGATGCAGAGGATCCGCCGCCGTGGCGCTCCGTCGACCATGGCGCCGCAGTCTAGGGACCTGCCGGTCTCTACGATCGCGCGCATGTCGTCGCCGTCGGTGCTGCACGTGAACGACGCCGCGTTCACGGCCGAGCGGATGATCACCGAGGCGCACCGGCGCGGGCTGGACTGGACGCTGCTGCCGAAGGCGGCACCGGACCAGGAGTGGCGGGGGATCACCGGGCGGGCGCGACGCGCGGCGATCGGCGCGGCGTGGGTCGCCCGGCTGGCGGTGACCGCGCGCAGGCACGACATCGTGCACGTCCATTCGGCGTCGACGCTGGCGCACTCACGCCTGGGCGCACCCCGCTACGTCGTGCACTGTCACGGCACCGACGTCCGGACCGCGCAGTACGACCCGGCCCGGCGATCATCCATCGTGGACGGCCTGCGCAGCGCGGAGGCGGTGCTCTACTCCACCCCGGACCTGGCCGAGCACGTCCTGGCGCACCGGCCGGACGCGGTGTACCTCCCGGTCCCGATCGACGTCGACGCGGTGCCGGAGTGGGCGCCGGACGACCGCCGGCGGGTGGTGTTCGCGTCCCGCTGGAGCCCGGACAAGGGCGTCGGCACCCAGCTCGCTGTCGTCCGTGACCTGACCGCCCGGTTCGGCGACCGGGTCGAACTGGTCGGGCTCGACTGGGGCCCGTGTGCTGCCGAGGCGGCCGCAGCGGGTGTCCGGCTGGTGCCGAGGTCCGGGCACGCGGGCTACCTCGCCCTGCTCGCCGGCGCGTCGGTCGTCGTCGGCCAGGCCACGGGGATGCTCGGAGCTAGTGAGATGGAGGCGCTGGCCGCGGGCGCCCCCGTCGTCGTGCCGGTCCCGCTGCCGCTCTACGACGATCCGCCGGTGCTCGCCGTGCAGGCGGAGGGGGCTGCCGACGCGGTGGCGTCCGTGCTCGACGGCGCCCATCCGCACGATCCCGGTGTGGTCCGCGGCTGGACCCGGTCGGTGCACGGAGTGGCGCGCGCGGTGGATGTCGTGACGGAGTTGCACCGGGGAGTCCTGGCGGCCCGCGGGTGAGCGGGGTCCGTCCGGTGCTGACCCGGATGTTCACTCCGGTCCGGCTCGACGATCCGACCCCGACCTCGCTGACCCGCGGCGGTGCGCTCGCGGTGACCGGTCTGCTCGCCCAGGGGGTCCTCCGGTTCGCCACCTCCTTGCTGGTCGGCCGGCTGGCAGGGCAGGCCGAGCTCGGTGTGGTGGCGTCGGCGATCGCGGCGGCCACGATCCTCGCCCTGCTCTGGCCGACCTCGACCGGCAGCGCGGCGTCGAAGTTCCTCGCCAGGGCGCGCGGGGCCGGATCGGTCGACCAGGCGCGTGCGGTCGCCGCCCACCTGCGACGCCGGATGCTGCTCGCGGTGCTGGTGCTCGCGGCAGCGGCGATCCCGGTCTGGGTCCACCTGGACGGCGGGAGCCTGACCGGCGCACTCGCCGTCGCGCTGCTCACCATCGGCTACTCGGGCTACAGCTTCACCCGGGGCGTCCAGTTCGGCACCGGTCAGACCCTGCGGGCCACCGGCTGGGACGTCCTCTGTGTCGCGCTCGGCCTGGTCACGCTGACGCTCATGCTGCTGAGCGGTGTCCGCGGGGTCGCGCTGGTGCTCCCGCTCGCCGTCGCCTACGGCGTGTACGCCGTCGCGGGCTGGCCGTTCGGCGGCGGCGGGAAACCGGAGCCCGCCCGGCGCCGGGAGATGGACGGCTTCGTCGCGCTCGGCGCGGTCGGCTCGCTCGCGAGCGCCGGGTTCCTCCAGCTCTCCCAGATCGTGACCCGGCTCGTCTCGGGGGACGAGGGGGCCGGGGAGTACGCGGCGGCGGTCGCGCTCGCCACGCCCGCGTCGATGCTCGCGGTGTCGCTGTCACTGGTGCTGCTGCCTGCGCTGTCCGAGACCCTGGGCCGGGCCGACGAGGCGGCCTTCCGCGCCCGCACCGACCAGGCCAACCGGTCGCTGGCCGTCGTCGTCGTCGCCGTCTTCGGGTCGATCGTGCTCTGCAGCCGGTTGCTGATCCGGGTCGTCTGGGGCGACACCTACGCCGGCGCCGCACCGATCCTCGCCGTCCTCGCGGTCGCCGTGCTCTGCACGACGCTCGGGGTCGTCGCGGTGAACGCGATGACGGCCCGGTCGCAGCGCGGGATGGCGATCAACGTCGCGGCGAGCCTGACCGGGCTGGTGGTCGGCGCGGCGGTCTGGGCCGTCGTGGCGCCGTCGTCCGGTGGGATCGGGGTGGCCACCGGTTACCTGGCCGGGACTCTGGTCATCGCCGCGATCCCGATCGGGTACGTCTGGCGCACCTCCCGGCAGCGCTGGGCCGGGCTCTACCTGAGGATCGCCGCGGCGGTCGTCGTGCTCGCAGTGCTGTACGACGCGCAGGACCGGTTCGGCCTGCCGCTGGGCCTCGACGTGGTTGCGGCGCTCGTGTTCCTCCTCGGATGGATCGCCCTCAACCGGAGGGACGCCGCCCGGTTGCCGTGGCCGGGGCGCTCCGGGCGTTCCGGGGGCTCCTGACACGACCCGCCGATCGGCTCGCCCGGTGAACGTATCGCCAGGGCCCCTCGAGCGTTGTTGCGTTCAGGTGTCGAAAACATGCACGGCGTGTGTCGGGGATGGACCCTGCGATCCACGTCAGGCAGGTGGAGATACTGTCGCTCCGACACATAGGCGTAACAAGGACACCGGGTGAGCACTGAATTCATTCCGGCAGCGAAGCCGGTAGTGGGTAGTGCCGAACGCAGTGCGGTCGATGCCGTGCTCCGTTCGGGGATGCTGGCGCAGGGTGCGGAGGTCGCCGCGTTCGAGCAGGAGTTCGGGCGCGACCTGCTCGACGGCCGCGCGGCGGTCGCCGTCAACTCCGGCACGTCCGCCCTGCATCTGGGCCTGCTGGCCGCAGGCGTCGGACCGGGTGACGAGGTCATCGTCCCGTCCTTCACGTTCGCCGCGACGGCGAACGCGGTGGCACTCACCGGTGCCACCCCGGTCTTCGCCGACATCCGGCGCGCGGACTACACGATCGATCCCGCGCACGTCGAAGCGCTGGTCGGGGAGCGGACCCGCGGGATCATGCCGGTCCACCTCTACGGCCACCCGGCCGACATGGGCGGATTGGAGCGGATCGCGGCCGAGCACGGCCTGGACATCTACGAGGACGCCGCCCAGGCGCACGGCGCGAGCCTGCACGGCCGGCTCGCCGGGACCTTCGGCCGGTTCGGGGCGTTCAGCCTCTACCCGACCAAGAACATGACCTCCGGCGAGGGCGGCATGGTCGCCACCGCCGACGGCGAGCTGGCCCGGACCGTGCAGCTGCTGCGCAACCAGGGCATGGCCACCCAGTACGCGAACGAGATCGTCGGCTTCAACGCTCGGATGACCGACGTCCACGCGGCGATCGGCCGGGTCCAGCTCGCGGCGCTGCCGGAGCGGACCAAGGCCCGCCGGGCAACGGCCCAGTTCTTCGACGCGAACCTGCGCGGGGTCGGGCTCCCCGCCGTCGGCGACGGCGTCGTGCACGTCTACCACCAGTACACGATCACCGTTCCCGAGGACCGCGACGGCTTCGCAGCGGCGCTGCGCGAGGAGTACGCGATCGGTGCGGGCGTCTACTACCCCACGCCGGTGCACCGGCTGCCCGCGTTCGCCAGGGAGGAGCGGCTGCCGAACACCGAGTGGGCGAAGGACCGGGTGCTGTCGCTGCCGGTGCACCCGTCACTCGACGACGAGGACCGGGAACGGATCGTCACCGCGGTCAACGCGCTGGCGAGGGCGGGAGCCTGATGAGCGATCTGCGTGTGGGCATCATCGGACTCGGGATGATGGGCAGGCACCACGCCCGGGTCGTCCGCGAGACCAGCGGGGTCGAGCTGGTCGCCGTCGCGGACCCGTTCGGCGACGTGCACGGTGTCGCCGGGCCGCTGACCGCGCTGGAGAACGTGCACCAGCTCATCGAGGCCGGCATCGACATGGCGGTCTGCGCCGTGCCCACCGCGCAGCACGAGGCCGTCGGCCTGGCGCTCGCCGAGGCCGGGGTGCACACGCTGATCGAGAAGCCGATCGCGCACAGCGTCGAGGCGGGGGAGCGGCTCGCCGAGGCGTTCACCGCGCGCGGGCTGGTCGGCGCCGTCGGTCACGTGGAGCGGTACAACCCGGCGCTGCAGTCGCTGCGTGCGCGGATGGCGAACGGCGATCTCGGCGAGATCTACCAGATCGCCACGCGACGGCAGGGGCCCTTCCCGGCGCGCATCGCCGACGTCGGCGTCGTCAAGGATCTGGCCACCCACGACATCGACCTGACGATGTGGCTCGCCCGGTCGTCCTACGTGGAGCTGCACTCGCAGGTCACCAGCCGGTCGGGCCGGGAGCACGAGGACATGGTCGCGGCGACCGGCCGGCTGGCGAACGGGGTGATCACGAACCACCTGGTCAACTGGCTGTCGCCGATGAAGGAGCGGGTCACGGTGGTGACCGGCGAGAAGGGGGCGTTCGTGGCCGACACCCTCACCGCGGATCTCACCTTCCACGGGAACGGCGTCATCGACACGGAGTGGGACTCCGTCGCGAACTTCCGCGGCGTCAGCGAGGGCGACGTGACCCGGTTCGCCATCCCCAAGCCGGAGCCGCTGCGCACCGAGCACGAGAGCTTCCGTGACGCCGTCCTCGGCATCGGGACCGGCATCGTGACGCTGGCCGAGGGGCTCGCGACGCTGCGCACCGCGGAGTGGCTGATCAGCGCGGGGGCCGCAGCGCGGATGGAGGGGGTGCCCGCATGAGGGTCGTGCTGGCGTCCCGCCTGTTCGTCCCGGAGGTCGCCGCGGCGGCGTTCCGCCTCCGCGCGCTGACCGACGCGCTCGCCGGGGCGGGCCACGAGGTCACCGTGCTCACGACCAGGGCCCCGGAAGCCGCCGGACCGCCACCGGAGACCGGTGCCCGGGTGCTGCGCCGGCCGGTGCTGCGCGACCGCAGCGGCAGCGTCCGCGGCTACCTGCAGTACGCGAGCTTCGACGTCCCGCTCGCGTTCCGCCTGCTCCTGCGCCGGATGGACGCGGTGGTCTGCGAACCGCCGCCGAGCACCGGTGTGGTCGTCGCGGCGGTCTGCGCACTGCGACGTGTGCCGTTCTTCTACTACGCGGCCGACATCTGGAGCGACGCGCTGGTCGCCGCCGGGGCACCACGGCCGGTGGTCGCGGTGATGCGCGGCTTGGAACGGATCGCGCTGCGGCGGGCGACCGGGGTGCTCGCGGTGTCCGACGGCGTGGCGGAGCGGGCGGTCGCACTCGGTGCCACCCCCGAGCGGGTCGAGGTGGTGTCGAACGGTATCGACACCGCGACGTTCACCCCCGGTCCGCACCAGGAGGACGACCCCGGGCCGCTGCTGGTCTACACCGGGACCATGTCGGAGTGGCAGGGGGCGGACGTGTTCGTCCGGGCGCTGCCCAAGGTCCGCCGGAGCGTGCCGGACGCGCGGCTGGTCTTCCTCGGCCAGGGATCGGCCGAGCCGGAGCTGCGTGAGCTGGCCTCACGACTGGCGCCCGGAGCCGTCGAGTTCGGCGGGATCGTCCCGCCGGAGGCGGCCGCCCGGCTGCTGCGGTCCGCGCGGGGTGCGCTGGTCAGCATCGTGCCCGGCCGGGGGTACGACTTCGCCCGCCCGACCAAGATCTACGCGGCGACCGCCTGCGGCACCGCGGTCCTGTTCGCCGGCGCCGGCGACGCCGCTGCCCTGGTCCGGGACAACGGGCTGGGGCTGGTCGCCGACCACAACCCGGACGACGTCGCGGACCGGATGATCGATCTGCTCACGGGCGCCGCGATCGATCCCGATCATCTCGTGCGCTGGACCGAGGAGAACGCCTCGCTGCGTTCCACCGGCAGGCGAGCCGCACGGTGGATCGAGCAGAGATGCGCCACCCGCAGCGTGGTGCCGGCCCGCCCGTCACCCGACCCGGGCTGACTCCAGGGCGTCGATCACCGCGGCGGCCGCCGCGCCGGTGCCGTACGGGGTCGCCTCCGTCGCCTGCGGCGCGGGCCGGGCGACGATCGCGGCCAGCCGGTCGAAGCCCTCGTCGACCAGCACGTTCCAGCCGAGATCGACCGTCTCGACCCACTCGGTCTCGGGCCGCAGCGTCGTGCACGGAACGCGGAGCAGGAACGCCTCCTTCTGCAGCCCGCCGGAGTCGGTGATCACGCCACGGCTGTGCGCGACCGCGTTCACCAGCTCGGGGTAGCCGAGCGGGTCACAGACCCGGATCGAGCCGGTGTCGAGGGCGATCCCGTGCCGCTCGGCGAGGCTCCTGAGCCGTGGATGGGCGAGCAGCAGCACCGGGCCGTCGACCGCGGCGAGCCCGGCCACGATCGCCCGCAGCCGTCCGGGCTCGTCGGTGTTGTCTGGCCGGTGCACGGTGGCGACGTGGTACCCGCCGGGCTCGATGCCCGGGACGGGTAGCGGGGCGCCGGCCACCGATTCGCGCACCCTGAGCAGCACGTCCGTCATGACGTCGCCGACCAGCACCGTCCGCTCGGCCAGCCCCTCCCGACCCAGGTGCCCGACCGCGGTCTCGGTGGGAGCGAGCAGCAGGTCCGCCGCGTGGTCGGTCAGGACCCGGTTCTGCTCCTCGGGCATCCGCCGGTTGAACGATCGCAACCCGGCTTCCAGGTGCGCCACCGGGACGTGCAGCTTCACCGCGGCGAGCGTGCCGGCGAGCGTGGAGTTCGTGTCGCCGTAGACCAGCACCCAGTCCGGCCGGGTCTCCAGCACGACCTTCTCGAGCCCCTCGAGCATCGCCGCGGTCTGGGCGCCGTGGCTGCCCGAGCCGACACCGAGATTGACGTCCGGCGCGGGGATGCCCAGATCGGCGAAGAACGCGTCGCTCATGTTGGCGTCGTAGTGCTGGCCGGTGTGGGCGATGAGGTGCTCCACCCGTCCGGCGGCCGCGGCGGCCACCGGGGCCAGCTTCACGAACTGCGGCCGGGCACCGACGACACTGAGCACGCGCACGCGGCGGAGCATACGGACGGGTGCGTCACCCGCTCGCATCGGCCGTCAGGACGTCGTCTCGTGATCCCTGGCCGAGCGGCTGCCGTTCGGCGAGGCGCCGACCGTGGTCTCCGCTGTCTCCGCGCTCCCGGCGTCCGGCGCCTCGTGCCGCCGCAGCAGCTCGGTGAGCTCCTCCTCGCGCCGGGCCAGCTCGGCGTCCCGGATCGCGATCTGCCGGGCCAGGTTGGTCAGGTGCTGGCTGATCTCGCGGTCCCGCAGGTAGGTGTTCAGCATCCCGAACACGAACGCCACGACCAGCAGGTACACGATGAGGTCGGTCCCGCGGCCGACGCCGACCATCCGGGCGAGCGCGGTGACGTCCTCCGGGCGGAGCACCGCGTAGATGTTGAGCAGCACGAACAGGCCGAACGCGAGCCGCTTGCTGGCCCGGATCCCGACGTTCTGCCCGCTGCGGACGAAGTAGACGAGCGCCGCCAGCGCCGCGGCCACGAGGACGATCTGCACGATCACGGCGTCACCTCTGTCGGACGGAGAGGTCGAACAGGATGTTCACCCCGTTGAACAACGACTGGCCCTTGGACCGGGAGTACTCGGTGTAGCGGATCGTGACCGGTTCCTCACGGATCCGCCACGACGAGGAGGCCAGCGCCGCCACGATCTCGGAGGCGTGCGCCATCCCGTTCATCGAGATCCGCAGCTCCTCCACGACCGGCCGGGACAGCACCCGCAGGCCGTTGTGCGCGTCGGTCAGCTTCAGCTTGCGGCTGGCCGGCGACAGGGTCGCGACGGTGCGCAGCACGATCCGCTTGAGCAGCGGGATCGGCTCGGTGGAGGCGAGGAACCTCGACCCGAGCACGACGTCGGCCTCGCCGTCGCGGACGATCGCGGCCATCCGCTCGGCGTCGTCGATGTCGTGCTGGCCGTCGGCGTCGAACGTGACGATCCGCTTCGCGCCCTGCCGCAGCGCGTAGTCGATCCCGGTCTGCAGGGACGCGCCCTGGCCGAGGTTGATCGGGTGCCGGACGAGATGCGCCCGGGTGCCCGCGATGCGCTCGGCGGAGGCGTCGCGGCTGCCGTCGTCGACGCACACGACGTTCGGGAACCGGGTGCGGATCTCGGTCACGACGTCGGCGATGACGGTCTCCTCGTTGTACACGGGGACCACCACCCAGGTGCCGGTGTCGGCGACCACGTCCACTCCTTCGTCACGGCCGGACGGCTGTCGTGCGCCGCCCGGGCAGGCTATCGCCCCCGCTCGCGGCGTCCCGGGACGGTGGGGCAACGAACCGGACTCACGTGACATTTCGTACGGTGGTCCGGTGGACCCCAGGACGCTGCTCGAGCTGATGCTGTCTGATCTGGAAGGCGCGCCGGAACTCTACCGGCCGACGAACTTCTGGCAGACGGGGCTGGAGAAGGTGGTCGCCGACCTGCGTGAGCGCGGTTTCGCCGAGTTCCGCAGGCACCCGAGCGCGACCTTCTTCTACGCGCCGCGGTACGCGCCCGTCTCGCGTCCGGCGGCGGCGCTGTCGCGCGCGTTCGGCATGGCCGGAACGCCCGGCAAGCTGATCTCCGAGCGGATCGACCAGGTCCCGGTGGCGCGGGCGCACCACGCCACCGTGCGCGCGCTCGATCCCGCCGACCGGGCCCCGTTCCTGGACGGCTTCTCCGAGTCGACTGTGGGCGCCCCGACCGAGCAGCTGGTGTTCGACGGCCGCCGGTTCAGCCGCTCGTCGTTGAACTACCTGCGTGGCCTGGTGATGCTCAAGCGGGCCGCCCCCGATCTGGACGTCTCGACGGTGCTGGAGATCGGCGGCGGGTTCGGCACGCTCGGCGAGATCCTGGTCCCGCGCAACGACGGCATCCGCTACATCGACGTCGACATCCCGCCGGTCGCCGCGGTCGCCACGCACTACCTGCGCGAGGTGCTCGGTGGTTCCCGGGTGCTCGACTACGCGGCGACCCGCGAGCAGGAGAAGATCGTGATCGACGAGATCGCCGAGCCCGCGACGGTGCTCTGCCCGTGGCAGCTGCCGCGGCTGACCGGGACCGTCCACCTGTTCGCCAACTTCATCTCGTTCCAGGAGATGGAGCCCGAGGTGGTGCAGAACTACGCGAACCTCGTCACCGATCTCGGCGCCCGCTGGCTGCTGCTGCGCAACTCGCCGACCGGCAAGCCGAACGTCCGGGAGCCCATGCTGCGGCACCGCTACCTGGAGTTCTTCGACCACTACGAGCTCGTCGACTCCGACGCCGGGCTGTACGGGCAGGACTCCGAGGGCACGGTGTCCGAGGTGATGGTGCTCGCGCGCAAGTGAGGGACGGCCGCCGGTTCCGCCGATCGCGTCCGCGGGGGCCGGTCCGGCACTAGCCTGTGGATCTTCCGAGTTCTCCGGAGGTCCAGGTGGCCCGCCCTGTCCTGATCCTGTTCGTGCTGGTCACGGTGGGTGCGCTGCTCGCCGGGTGCGGTAGCGGCGAGCCGGAGAGCCCCTTCCCGGAGCGTCCGGCCGAGATCGATGTGTCCACCGTCGACCTCTGTCGCGCTCTCACCGCGGAGGAGCAGGCCGAGCTGGGTGTCGAACCGGGGCGGGCGCGCACCGGGGAGCTGTCGAACGGCCCGACCCGGATCTGTGGGTGGAGCAACTTCGATGACGGCAACGGCTACGGGGTCCAGACGATTGCCGACGGGGCCGTGGTCGCGGTGGGTGGCGAGGACACGACCGTCGACGTGATCGACGGCTACGGAGTGGTGCTGGCGACGGTCTACGGCGAATCGGCACCGCTCTGCAACATCTACGTCGATGTCTCCGATGCGGAGTCGATCCGGGTTCAGGTGCAGGCGACCCAGGGCGACGCGGGCGGGATTCCGTCGTTCGAGACGGTGTGCGGGCGGGCGCGGGCGTTGACGTCGAAGGTGCTTCGGAATCTTGCGGCTGTGACGCCCTGACTCGTTCGCCGGAGTGAACGGTTCTCCCGGAAGCGGGTCTCGCCGCTGGCTGCGCTTCCTACGGTCGCGGCATGGACATTGACGCTCGTCTGCCTCGTGGGACGGCCTCGGACAGCCTGATGACGCAGATCCACATCGGCAATGTGCTGCAGGTCCGGGATGCCCTGGCCGAGCAGGCCAGGTCCATCCGGCAGGCGCTCGACGACGCCCGCGGGCTGACTGAGATCCCGCGCTGTGCTGATGATCCGGTGTCGCGGGACGCGCAGCGGATGTTCCAGCGCGAGATCAACGCGATCCTGGCAGCCCATACGGCACACGTCGCCGAGCTGAAGGAGGCGTGCGTCCGGCTGGGTGAGGCGGCCCGCGAGTACGGGTTGGTCGAGGAGGAGGCCGCCGGCTCGTTCGGCTCTGCCGTCAACCCGCGCTCCGGACCTAGCCGGGGCCCCTCTTGATGACCTTCGGGAGGATCGGGTGGCTCGATCTGTTCCGTGGGTGTGCGGTGCTCGTGGTGGGGATCGTGCTCGCGGGGTGTTCGGCGGGTCCGCGGGGGCCGTTCCCGGAGCGTCCGGCTGATATCGACGTCTCGACGGTGGATCTGTGTGCGGCGTTGACGGCGGAGGAGCGGGCGGACCTGGGGGTGGAGCCGGGGGAGGCGCGCACCGGGGAGCTGTCCAACGGTCCGACCCGCGCCTGTCTCTGGAACAACTTCGACGACGGCTACAACTACGGCGTCCAGACGATCGCCGACGGTGCGGTGGTCGCGGTCGGGGGCGACGACACGACCGTCGACGTCATCGACGGGTACGGGGTGGTGGTGGCGACGGCGCACGGTGCGTCGGCTCCGAGTTGCAGCATCTACGTCGATGTCTCCGACGCCCAGGCGATCCGGGTCCAGGCCCAGGCGACCAAGGACGACGCGACCGGTATCCCGTCTTTCGGGACGGTGTGTGGCCGGGCCAGCTCCCTCGCGTCGACGGCGATCCGGAATCTCGGCGCGGCGGTGCCCTGAGCGTCCGCGCGCGAACCGGTTCCGCCGGACCGGGCTCCGCCGGCGGTCGAGCTTCCTACGGTTCGCCGGCACGGACATCGACGCGCGGTGTCGCGCGACGCCCAGCAGATGTTCCAGCCGAACCCGGTCGCGTCCGTCGCCCGGAACGGTGTCGGAGACGCTGGCTACCCTCGGGGACATGCGCACCCCGGACCCGATCGAGCTCGGCGGCCACCGCGTGGGCCCCGGCGAGAAGCCCTTCGTCATCGCCGAGGTCTCCGGCAACCACAACGGGTCGCTGGACCGCGCCCTGGAGATCGTCGAGGCGATCGCGGGCTCCGGCGCGCAGGCGGTGAAGTTCCAGACCTACCGGGCCGACACCATCACCATCGACGCCGACGGCCCGGCCTTCCGGATCCGCGACGACCACGGCCTGTGGGGCGGGCGGAACCTCTACCAGCTCTACGAGCAGGCGCACACGCCGTGGGAGTGGCACGAGCCGCTGTTCACCCGGGCCCGCGAGCTGGGCCTCGTCCCGTTCTCGTCGCCGTTCGACCCGACGGCGATCGAGCTGCTGGAGTCCCTCGACGCGCCGGCCTACAAGGTCGCCTCCGCCGAGCTCGTCGACCTGCCGCTGATCCGGGCGATGGCCGCCACCGGGAAGCCGCTGGTCGTCTCGACCGGGATGGCGACGCTGGCTGAGATCGACGCCGCGCTGGCCGCCGCCCGGGAGGGCGGGGCGACCGAGATCGTGCTCCTCGCCTGCACGGCCTCGTACCCGGCCGACCCGGCGGACGCGAACCTGCAGACGATCCCCGCGCTGCGCGAGGCGTTCGGCGTGCCGATCGGACTGTCCGACCACACCCCGGGGATCGGCGTCCCGGTCGCCGCCGTCGCACTCGGCGCGGTCGCGATCGAGAAGCACGTGACACTGCAGCGGGCCGACGGCGGCGTCGACTCCGACTTCTCGCTGGAGCCCGCCGAGCTGGCCGCGCTCGTCACCGAGACCGACGTGGCCCGGCGTGCGATGGGCCCCGCCCGGTTCGGGCCGCGGGAGTCCGAGCGGGACACCCTGGCGCTGCGCCGGTCGCTCTACGTCGTCGCCGACGTCGCCGCCGGGGACAAGGTGACCGAGGAGAACGTGCGCTCCATCCGGCCCGCAGGCGGACTGCCGACCGACACCATCGGGACGGTCCTGGGGCGGACCTTCACCCGCGACGTCACCCGCGGCACACCGCTCACCTGGGACCTGATCTGATCAGCGACCCTCCGCGAGGAAGGCCCTGACCAGCGCGTTCACCTCGTCCGGGGACTCCCGGTTCGACCAGTGCCCGCGCCCGGGCAGCACCTCGAGCCGGGAACCCGGCACGGCGGCCGCCACCTCCCGGGTACGCGCGACCGGGACCCCGGCGTCCCGGTCGCCCTGCACGAACAGCGCCGGGCACCGGATCTCCCCCAGCCGGGGCCGCAGGTCGACCCGCATCCGCCGGAACCCGATCGAGTCGTTCTGCCAGTCCGAGCTGGTCGCGCCACCCCGGCGGGCCTCGGCCAGGCACTCGTCGACGATCGCGTCGAAGTCGTCCGGGACGCCGGCTCCGAACAGCGCCCTCCGGACGAACCACGCGACGGTCGGCCGGTACCGGAAGGCCAGGTTCGGCAGCGTGCGGTTCAGCAGCGGCAGCTTCGCCGTCAGCCACAGCAGCTGATGGACGACCGGGGGGAACGACAGTGTGCCGGCCGGGGCCAGCGCGACCAGGCGTTCCACCCGCTCGGGATGCTCGATCGCGTAGGCCAGCGTCAGCGCACCACCCTGGGACAGTCCGACGACGGCGGCCCGCTCGACGCCGAGGTCGTCGAGCACGTCGGTGATCGTGCGGAGCAGGACGTCGTGCGTGGCGCGACCGTGCCACGGCCGGCTGCGGCCCTGCTTCGGCCAGTCCGGGGCGATCACCCGGTGGTCGCGGGCGAGGGCCGGGATCATCCGGGTCCAGCTGAGATTCGCGTTGTCCATCCCGGCGCCGGAGAGCAGCAGCACCGGGGGACCGGTGTCGCCGGCCAGGTGGACGTGCAGCCGCCCCTCGGGGCGGTCGATCACGTGTTCGCGCAGGGTGGTCATCGGTCTCCTCCGGCGTCGTGTTGTTGCGCGCGGCCCGCCTCCCAGCGCTCCCAGAGCGCCGGCAGCTCGGCCTCCAGGAACAGGTAGAGCTCGTGCACGTGCGCGAGGCGTTCGCGACGGGCCGCAGGGGCGCCGGTCAGGGCGTCCAACCCGTGTTCGAGCACCGCCCGGAACTCGGTCGCCCGTGCGTACCGGGCCGCCAGCATCCGGCTCCAGCCGTCCGGTGCGATCCGGAACAGCTCGACGCGGTCGCCCCGGCGACGCACCCGCTCGACCAGCCCGCCGGGCGTCAGCATCCGGGTCGCGGTGCTGATCGAGCTGCGGCTCACACCCAGCACGGCGGCCAGGTCGGCGGCGGACTGCTCCGGCGGGTCGCTGATCAACAACCAGCCGATCACCCGTCCGGTGATCAGCGGCATGCCTTCCCGCTCGAACGACGCGGCCACCTCGTCGACGAAGTCGAGCTCGCGTTCCGTCGGTGTCATGAGATGACCGTACAGTCGTTGCAGTAATTACTGCAACGACTGGATGTGCGGGCGTTTCGGCCGGTCGCGCCTGCGGTACCCAGGAGGTATGACGATCACGATGGCCGCCGATCCCGATCGCGCGCCGGATCCCGGGAAGCAGGATCCGGACGAGGAGGTGCCCGCCAAGCCGGACGTGCCGTCGGGCGAGCCCGCCCCCGAGCCGGACGAGCCGGTCCCGACCGGCTGACGGTGCAGGCTGCTGACGGTGCCAGGCTGCTGACGGTGCCGGGCCGCTGGTGCCGGGCCGGGGGCGTCACACGGCTCGGGAGCTCGCCGGGCCGGGGCGGGTGCGGGTCGGCCCGGGCCGGGGCTGTCGGGGGCCGGAGGGGTCAGGGGATACCGGTCGGGCGACGGGCGGGGCCGTCGGCCTCACCATCGGCCTCACCATCGGCGCTGCCGGCCCTGGGACCGTCGGTGCTGCTGGGCGTGGGACCGTCGGTGCTGGCTGTGCTGGCTGTGCTGGCTGTGCTGGCTGTGCTGTCGGCGCTGTCGGCGCTGTCGGTGCTCCCGGGGTCGCCACGGCCGTCGTTCGTGCCGTCCTGCCCGTCCTGCCCGTCTTTCCGGCTGTCGCCGCTGTCCCCGCTGTCGCCGCTGTCGCCCCATCCGCGGGCGGCGAGCGCCTCGCCGAGCGCGTCCGCGTGCCGCAACGTGCGCACCATGAACGGCACCGCGAACGCCGTCACCGATCCGCCGGCCCCGCGCGCCTTCGCCGCTGCACGGACCTGCCCGGCGATCCCCGACAGCGTCCCCACCGACTGGATCGTCAGACCGACGAGAAGACCGACGGTCTCCGGATCGACGCCGAACCGCCGCAGCGGCCCCAGCGCCCGCTGTACCGCGCTGACCAGGTCGTCCACCCGGGTCGTCAGGGTGAACAGGGTCGCCGCGCCGATCGCCGCGACCAGCCGCAGCGCGATCACCGTCGCCCGTTCCGGCCCGAGCAGCCACCACTGGATGCCGCCGACCAGCACCAGCACCAGCAGCAGCGTCCGCAGCAGCGGCCGGATCCGGCGCCACGGGATCCGGGCGACGACGAACCCGAGCGCGACCAGCCCGCACGCCCCGGCGAGCAGCCGCGGATCGGCGACGGCGACGGTGCCCGCCGCGAACACCAGCAGCGCGAGCAGCGACGGCCCGGCGGGCGTCCGGTGCAGCAGGCTGGTGCCGGGCTCGTAGAGGCCGAGCGGGGTCACGCCGCGCAGATCTTCCGGTAGTACGCGACGGCGGGGCCCGGCTCGTCGTCGGCGACCACCCGGCCCTCGTCGAGGACGACGACCCGGTCGAAGTCGTCGAGCAGGTCGAGATCGTGGGTGGCGAGCAGCACCTGCTGACGCAGGCCGGCCAGGCGTTGCGCGAACGCCCGCTTGTTGCGCAGGTCGAGCAGGGTGGTGGGCTCGTCGCACACCAGGACGTCCGGATCCAGCACGAGCACCGAGCACAGCGCGAGCAGCTGCTTCTGCCCACCGGAGAGCTGGTGCGCCGGGTGCTCGACGTGATCGCCCAGGCCGAACCCGGTGAGCACCTCGGCGGCCCGCCGCGCGCGTTCGGCGTGGTTGCGGACGGTGCGGCGCAGGGAGAAGGCGACGTCCTCACCCGCGGTCGGCATGACGATCTGGGAGTCCGGGTCGCTGAACACGAACCCGACCCGACGGCGGACCGCCGAGCCCTGGCGGGCCGGGTCCCGGCCGTCGACCCGGACCGACCCCGCGGTGGGGGTGACGAGCCCGTTGACCGTCCGGGCCAGCGTCGACTTGCCGGAGCCGTTCGCGCCCACCAGCGCGACCCGGCGCTCGGGCAGCGTGAGGTCGACGCCGTCGAGCACGGTCCGCTCGCCGTAGCGGTGCCCGACCCCGCTGAACTCGATCATCGTCTTCCCCTCACCGGACGACCCGCCAGCGGGTCGCGACGCCGAGCCCGCCGCCGGACGACAGCGCCGCCAGACCGGTCTCACCGTGACCCTGCACGACGAGCCGGTGGAACAGCCGTACCACCAGCACCGCGCCGGACGCGCCCCACGGATGGCCGAGCGCGAGCGCGCCACCGTCCGGGCTGACCGTGCGCTCGTCGAGGCCGCCGGCGTCGAGGCAGGCGAGCACCTGGCCGGCGAACGCCTCGGTGAACTCGACGACGTCCGGTGCGGGACCGGGCAGCGCCCGGACGGCCGGGACCGCGCCGAGACCCAGCAGCGCGGGATCGCAGCCGCGGGTGGCGGCGGCGTCCAGCGCGAGCCCCGGGACGCCGAGCTCCCGGCGCCGCCTCTCGGAGACGACGAGCACGGCGGCGGCGCCGTCGTTCACGCCGCAGGAGTTGGCGGCGGTGGCGGTGCCGTCCGGGGTGAACGCGGGCCGGAACCGGGCGAGGCGCTCCGGGGTGAACCGGTCGCGCGGGCGTTCGTCGGTGCCGACGCCGCCGACCGGGACGATCTCGGCGTCGAACCGGCCGGCCCGCTGGGCGGCGACGGCACGGGCGTGGCTGCGGGCGGCGAAGGCGTCCTGCCGCTCCCGGGAGACGCCGCACCGGGCGGCGACCGCGTCGGCGGCCGGGCCCATGTCCGGGTCCGGACACCCGGCGGGGGCGAACGGTGCGCGCGTGTAGGCGGTGCCGTCCGGCCGGAGCCGCGCCGGTGCCGTCGACGGGGACTCGGTGCCGCCCGCCAGGTACGCCGAGCCGGCCCCGGCCCGGATCGCGGTGGCCGCGGTGACGATCGCGGTGAGCCCACTCGCGCACTGCCGGTCGACGGTCATCCCGGGGACGCGGTCGCCGAGCCCGGCGCGCAGGGCCGCGACCCGCGCGGGATTGCCGCCGGGGCCGAAGACGTTGCCGAGCAGCACGTCGTCGACCGGGGTGTCGAGTGACGTCGCGAGCTCGGCGAGGACCGGGGCGGCCAGCTCGTCGACGGTGAACGCACGCAGCGCGCCGCCCGCGGCGCCGATCGGGGTCCGCCGGGCGGCGATCACGACCGGGGTGAGATCGCCGGTCACGGCCGGCCACCGGACGGCTCGGGGAACGGCCGCGTGCCGCGGGTGCCGTCGCGCAGGGCGTCGTCGATCACCGACCGGGCGGGCTTGCCGGAGCCGAGCCGCGGGAGCGCCGGGACGAGCAGCCAGCGGCGCGGGCGTTTCGCCGGGGACAGCGCCGTCCGGACCGCGGCCCGCAGTGCCCGGCGGGACGGCGCGACGCCGTCGGTGGCCTCGACGACCGCGGTGACCAGCGTCCCGAGCGAGGGGTGCGGGGTGCCCGAGACCACGACGTCGGCGACCCCCGGGACGCCCCGCAGCACCTGCTCGACCTCCTCGACCGCGACCAGGGTGCCGCCGGAGGTGATCGTCGTGGCGGCCCGGCCGTGCACGGTGAGCGCGCCGTCGGTGCCGAGATCGGCGCGGTCGCCGACGGTGCTCGGGCCGGGGCCGATCGGCTGCAGGACGCCGTCGCGCAGCCGGCCGAGAACGGTCTGCGGGCTGTCCACCCAGAGGACGCCGTCGTGCACCGCGAGCCGGACTCCGGGGACCGCGCGGAGTGGTCCGGCGTCGCGGCGGAGCGCGATCAGCGAGTGCTCGGCCGAGCCGTAGTACTCGATCAGGACGGTGCCGGGGAGCAGCCGCGCACAGCGCTCACGCAGGGCCGGTGCGACGTGCGCGCCGCCGCAGACGATCACCGCCGGCGCGGGCCGTTCCGGGTGCCGGTCCCGGTCGTCGAGCAGCGTGGACAGCAGCGCCGGGACCAGGTGCACGGAGCCGCCGGCGGGGAGATCCGCGGGATCGAACCGGTCGGTGGTGACGAGCCGGAGACCGTGGTGCAGGGCGTGCAGCGCGCCGAACAGGTAGAGCGTCGACGACGGCGGGCCCGGGACGAGGACCGGGCCCGGCAGCGGTCCGAGGACGTCGAAGCCGATCAGCCACGAGTCGCGGGTGCGGGCGAGGACGGTGGGCGGTCCGGTGCTGCCGGAGGTGGTGGGGAGGAGGAACGGGTCCGTGCCGTCCAGCTGGTCGCGCGGGCCGGTCGGCCGGGGCTGCCCGGGTTCGGGCCGGGCGGGGGTGCTGGTTTCGGTGCTGGTGCCGGTGCTGGTTTCGGTGCCGGTGCTGGTGCCGGTGCTGGTGCTGGTGCCTGAGCCGGTTCCGGCGGTGCTGACGTCGAGCACCCTGCTGGGGGCGGTGTCGGTGAGCACGGCTGCGCGCTCCCGGTCTGACCAGCCCGGATCGGCCACCAGGGCTGCGGCGCCGGCCCGGTCGACGGCGAGCAGGTGGGGCAGGACGGACCACCGGACGCGTGCCGGTGCGTCGATCACGACACGGTCGCCGGGGCCGATGCCGTGGGCGCGGAGGTGCTCGGCAGCGACGGCCGTCGCCACGGCCAGGCCGGGTGGGAGCAGGTCGGGTGGGACGATCGCGGTGGGGCCGGTGCCGGGTGGGGGCACCGTCGCCGTCGGTCGCTGCGGCTCGGTCGTTCTCGTCTGTTCGGTCCCTGAGGATGCGCCTGCCGGGCCCGCCGCCTGCGCCGGCCGGTCGGTCGTCGTGGAATCCGCTCGGGCCGTGCGACGGGGACCTGTCGTCACCGGACCCGCGGCTCGCGGGCCGGCGTCGGGAGGAGATCGGGCAGGGCCCGGTGCACCAGCGTGGCGATGACGGCGGCGAGGACGACCTTGATCAGGTCGCCGGGCACGAACACCAGCGACTGGACGAAACCGGACCACAGGTCCCCGACCACCAGCCCGAGCACCGGCATCCCGATCAGGTAGTCGGCGAGCAGCCCGGCAAGGCAGGCGACCAGCAACACCGGCAACGTCCGGGTCCGGGCCCGCTGCACGATCAGGCCGGTGACCAGCGCGGACAGCAGCCACCCGATGAGGAAGCCCGCGCTGGGCCCGACGAACGGGGCCAGCCCGCCCCGGCCGCCGGACAGCAGCGGCAGGCCGATCGCGGTCAGTGCGAGGAGCAGCGCCACCGACGCGGTGCCGAGCTTCCAGCCGAGGATCGCACCGGCGAGGATCGGGCCCACGTTCTGCAGGACGATCGGGACTCCGGCGACACCCCCGAAACCGGGGAAGAGGCCGAGCACTGCGATGAAGGCGGCGAACACCACGACCCGCGCGAGATCGGCGGCAGGCAGCGTGGAGCGGGATCCGGACACGCGCGAAGGTTAGGTCACGCAGACGTGTCCCCGGCACCTCTGCGGGCGGCATCACCGCGCCACGATCGTGCCGCGCACCTCTCGACACCCTGACGCACCCGGCCCGGTGGCCGCGTGTGCTCCGTGATCGGCACCCGTGGGGGCCGCGGGTCCGGCGGAGCGACACCTCCCGCTCCGGATGGCCGTCGGTACCGGTCCGGTTGCCGGTCAGAACGGCGGCTCCGCGACGTCCTCGGCGAACCGGTCCCGCGCATCCGCACCCTCCCCGCGGGCCCAGGGGCTCGGTCCGCTCGCCTCCCCGCGGGCCCAGGGGCTCGGCCCGCGCGCCGGGCCCGCCTCGGCCCGCACCGGCCCCACCGGTGAGGGCTGCGCCTCGTAGGTGTGCCCGGACGGCGTCGTCCAGACCAGCGTGCCGTTCGGCCGCATCTCGACGTGCCAGCCCGGCATGTGCTTGAGCCGATGATGGGAACGGCAGAGCGGGGCGGTGTTGCCCGCGGAGGTCGGCCCGGTCGCCCGCACCGGGTCGAACGGGACGACATGGTCGATGTCGCACCGGTGGGCCGGCGTCCGGCATCCGGGGTGGGCACAGCAGCCGTGCCGCGACCGCACCAGCCTGGCCAGATCGGCTGGTGGCCGGTAGCGCTGCGTGCCGTGGTCGAGCACCTTGCCGGTGACCGGATCGGTCACCAGCCGGTTCCACACGGAGGCCGGGTCGAACGCCAGGGCCCGGGCGTCCTCCGCGGGGATCGGGCCGAAGCCCGCCAGCTCGGCCGGCTCGTCCCCGGCGCCGGTGAGGGTGTCGAGCGGGACGGTGACATGGATGTTCACGCGCACGGTGTTCCGCACGAACGGGCTGCCGCCCGCGGGTGCGGACGCCAGGCCCGGGACCTCGGTCGGCTCCGCGCTCGCGGCGCCGGTGGCGAGGGCGGTTCCGGCGCTCACCCGGCCGGTGTCGCGCAGCACGAGGTCCACCAGTGCGTCGGCCCGCCGGGCGTCCATGCCACGCGGATCGGCGCTGCCGCAGCCGCGGGCGTGCTGGTCGACCACGGCGAGGATGCCGGTCGCCGCGGCGGCGGGCAGGAACGCCCGCAGCGTGGCCATGCCGTCGGCCTCGGCCTGGACCCGTACCCCACGGTCGAGGGTCCGGCGCTCGCGGCGCCGGGCCCGGACACCGTCCGGCAGACCGGTCAGGAACCGGCGGATCGCTGCACGCAGCTGACCGGTGGTCTGGCCGGGAGCCTTCGGCAGGACGCGGGTGAGGAGCCGCTCGGTCTGCTCCGGTGTCAGGTCAGCGGCGGCTTCCACCAGGAGCAGGACCTTGGACCGGGACAGCAGGCCGGCCCGCGCCAGCTCGGCGACCGGTGCGAGCTCGGCGGCGGACAGGCCCCTGGCCTCGTCGACCCGGTACCACGCGGATCCGGTGGTGAGACGCAGCATGAGCCGCAGCTCCGCGACGATCGACTGCAGCGCATCGGGGACCGTGTCGAACAAGCCCAGCGGTGGGTCGGTGGCGGGATCGTGCTCGGCGATGTGCCGGGCCATCGTGGACTCGGCGCCCTCGACGAGTGCAGCGATCTCGCAGCTCTGCAGCGCCTGCAAGCTGTTGATCACTCGCTCGAAGGCGCCGATGCGCTCCAGCCGCTCGGCCGGGGGAGCGCCGGGATCGGGTGGTCGCTCCAGAACCGCCACCACCGCGGAACCGGGCGGCATCTCGGACCAGCGGGTGGCGGTGGCCGGGGCAGTTGATGCGCTGGTGGTGGTGCCTGTGTCGAACATGTGGTCGAGTCTGCCGTGGACCCCTGACAGTTTCGGGTGGTCGACGGACGGGCGCGGCATGATTCACCTGGATGGAGCACTCCGCGAGCGTGGGCGGACCAGCGTGACGTGCGGATCCGCTCGAGCGGGCACGGCGGGGTGTGCCGCGGCCGCGGTGCGGCGACGGGCAGTGCCGTGCAGTGCCGTGCAGTGCCGTGCGGTGCCGTGCAGTGCCGTGCAGTGCCTTGCAGTGCCGGCGGTGCCGGCGTTGGCGTGCCGGACGGGTCCGGTGCCGGACAGCGGGCGCCGGACAGATGAGGCGCCAGACAGGGGCTGCTGGAGATGGGGAGCCGGACAGGGGCCCCGGACAGGGCGCAACTGACAAGGGGTCCCGGACAGGTGGGCGCCGGACAGGTGGGCGCCGGCCAGGGGCCGACAGGTTCGGTGCCGGACAGGTTCGGTGCCGGACGGGTGCGGTGCCGGATGGGTGCGGTGCCGGATGGGTGCGGGGCCGGACGGGTGCGGTGCCGGACAAGGCGCGGTTCTGGACAGGGGGTGTCGGACAGGCGCGGTGCTGGGCCGGTGCGGCGCCGGGCAGGTCGGGCGCGGGACAGGCGCGGTGTCGGACGGTGTGGCCGGATCGGGCCCGTGTGCGGAGGCGGGCGGCGAGCACCGGACGCTCCCGCACCCGGCCGGTGTCACCCCTGTCCGGTGCGGCACCCACCGAGCCCGATCAGAGGATGCGGCACAGCGTCCGGAACCCCTCGCCGTCCGGCCCGGTGCCGTCGTCGACGTACCCGGCCCGCGCGAACAGCCTGGCCGAGGCCGCATTCTCCCGGTGCACCACCGCGATCAACGGCGTCCCGGAGCCGGTCCGCTCCCGCAGCGCGTCCTCACCGGCCTGCAGCAGCGCCGCGGCCAGCCCACCCCCGCGGCGTTCCGGTGCGACGGTGATCGACACCTCCCAGCCGCGGCAGTCCCGGTCCCAGCGGACGGTGCCGACGGGGCCCGTGGTGTCGGACACGACGAGCAGGTACCGGTCCTCGCGGTCCAGCGAGCCGGCGAGCCAGCGCCGGTGGGTGTCCAGGTCGATCTCGTCGGCGGAGCGCGAGTTCCGGCGGGTGTCCGGGTCGTTGCGCCAGGCCAGGAGGAGCTCGGCGTCGGCGAGCGTCGCGGGGCGTGTGTGCAGCGCGGCGGTCGTGTCCTCGACGCGCGGGTCCTGCCCGGCCCGGGCAGGGGACGTCCGGGCCAGGGGCGCCGATCCCCGCGCACCCCCCACCCGCCGGACGGCGTCGGTGATCGCGTCCACGATCCGCCCCGCCCCCGCCCCGTCCACGACGGTCCTGGCCCGCCGGGCGAGCGCATCCCGGGCGCCCGGATCGGTGAGCAGCCCGCGCAGTACCGCCCCCGCCTGTTCCGGCGCGGCGAGCTCACCGATCCCGCCGAGCCCCGCGGCGGCCCCGGCCGCGACGACCGTCCGGTACCCGTCGGTCTGGTTGTCAGCGGCGAGGACCAGCGCCATCGGGACGCCGACGCAGCACAGCTCCCACACCGTCGTCCCGGCCGCGCTGACCACCAGGTCCGCGCCCGCCATCGCGGCCGGGAGATCGGCCAGCGGGGCGACCGCGCGGAAGCGCGCCGGGCCGCCCGCGGGCAGCTCCGGCGACCGTCCCGGCGGCACGACGACGTCGACCTCGGCGGGCGCACCGGCCGCGTCGAGCGCGGCGACGACCCGGGGGAGCAGCCCGGCCGCGTCCGTCCCGCCCATCACGACCAGCACCCGCGGCGGCGCACCGGCCGGGTGTCCGGCGTCCCGTTCCCGCCGCGCCCGCCGGGCGGCCGCCCGCAGTGGGGCGTAGGCGGGACCGCGGAGCAGGAGCGGGCTGCCGTCGTCGGGCCGCGGGTGCTCGTCGGCGCCCAGATTCGGATCGACGACGACGTCACCCGGCCGCCGTCCGGTGGCGAAGTCCTCCACGGTGGACAGCACGGTCCCGGCCGCGTTCAGCGGATCGCGCAGGTCGTCACCCAGCAGGTAGTGGTCGACGTGCACGGCGTCGATCCGGTGCCCGCGGGCGAGCCCGGCCAGCGACCCGGCGTCGTCGGCGGGAGGCAGCACCGTCCGGGGCGGCCCGGTGACCAGCCCGGCCCACAGCCAGTCCAGCCCGTCGAGCCGGCCGGACCAGAGCACCTCGTGCCCGGCCGCGTCGGCGGCCTCGGCGACCGCCGCGCACCGGACGGCGTGCCCGACGCCGGTCGACGGTCCGGCGTCGCAGCGCAGCAGCAGGCGCACCGGGATCAGCCCTCCGCGAGGGACTTCTGGCGGACGTGCGCGTTGCGCTCCACCAGGTCCGGCCGCGACCGCAGCACCGACACCACCGACCGCCAGCCGGTGCGCCCGTCGAGCGCCTCGACCAGGCCCTGCAGGGCGTGCAGGTCGTCGGGGGTGTCCAGGGTCACCCGCAGGTCGTCCGCGGCGGGTGCGACGACGACGCCGAGGCACCGGAACCGGCCCGGGTCGCCGTAGAGGCCCGAGGTCACGTGCACCCGGTCGTACCCGGTGGCGCCGGCGTCCAGCGCGCGCAGTGCCGGCACGGTCGCCAGCTCGACGTCCAGGCCCCGCGGCAGCGTCCGGACCAGCGTGGTCGCCACGTAGTCGTGCTCCGGCGCCGACCGCCAGGTCGCGGCGACCAGGCCGACCAGGTCGGGATCGAGCAGCGGGCAGTCGGCGGTGAGCCGCACCACGGCGTCGCACGGGTGCTCGTCGGCGGCCTGCACGAACCGGGACAGCACGTCGTCCTCGGAACCGCGCACCACCCCGACGCCGAGCGCCGCGGCGTGCTCGGCGACGGCGTCGTCACCGGCGGCCGTGGACGTCGCGACCAGCACGTCGTCGATGCCGTGTGCGGCCCGGGCGGCGTCGACGACCCGGTCCAGCACCGGACGCCCGCCGAGCTCCCGCAGGACCTTGCCGGGGAGCCGGGTCGAACCCGTCCTGGCCTGAACGACCGCGTTGATCCGCACCTGCTGCCTTTCCTCCGGGTACCCGCGTGCCATCATGCCGGGCGGGAGAAATCCGCGGATCTGGAGGCGTGATGTCGGTTCTCAAGGGCTCGTCGGTCCTGGTCACGGGCGGGACGGGGTCCTTCGGCAAGGCGTTCGTGCGCACGCTGCTGGACCACTACGACCCGCGCCGGCTGGTCATCCTGTCCCGGGACGAGCTGAAGCAGTACGAGTGCCGGTCGCTGTTCGACAACGACCCGCGGCTGCGCTGGTTCCTCGGTGACGTCCGGGACCGGGACCGGCTCAAGCGCGCCATGCACGGCGTCGACTACGTGGTGCACGCCGCCGCGCTGAAGCAGGTCGACACCGCCGAGTACAACCCGTTCGAGTTCATCCGGACCAACGTCGAGGGCTCGCAGAACGTCGTCGAGGCCGCGATCGACTCCGGGGTGAAGAAGGTCGTCGCGCTGTCCACGGACAAGGCGTCGTCGCCGATCAACCTCTACGGCGCCACGAAGCTGTGCGCCGACCGGCTGTTCGTGAGCGCGAACCACTACGCGGCCGCCTACGAGACGCGGTTCGCCGTCGTCCGGTACGGCAACGTGCTGGGCTCGCGCGGCTCGGTCGTCCCGCTGTTCAAGCGGCTCGCCGCCGAGGGGCAGTCGCTGCCGATCACCGACAAGCGGATGACCCGGTTCTGGATCACCCTGCCGGACGCGGTGAAGTTCGTGATCGACTCCTTCGACCGGATGCAGGGCGGCGAGCTGTACGTGCCGCGGATCCCGTCGATGCGGATGACCGACCTGGCCGAGGCCATCGCACCCGGTGCGGCGACCCACGAGATCGGGATCCGGCCGGGCGAGAAGCTGCACGAGGAGATGATCGCCGCGGACGACTCGCGGCGGACGCTGCGGCTCGACGACCGCTACGTGGTCGAGCCCTACATCGCCGGCTGGGGCTACACCTCCCCGGCCGACGGCGAGCCGGTGCCGGACGGGCAGGCCTACCGCAGCGACACCAACGACCTGTGGCTGTCCCCGCAGCAGCTGCGCGAGATGGTCGAGGCGCTCGACTAGATGCTTCCCTACGGACGCCAGTCGATCTCGGCCGAGGACGTCGAGGCGGTCACCGCCGTCCTCGGCACCGACTGGCTGACCACCGGTCCCGCGGTCACCCGGTTCGAGGACGACCTGTCCGCGCACGTCGGCGGCAACCCGGCGGTCGCGGTCACCTCCGGCACCGCGGCACTGCACGTCGCCTACGCCGCGGCCGGTGTCGGGCCGGGCCAGGACGTCGTCGTGGCGCCGCTGACGTTCGTCGCGACGGCGAGCGCCGCAGCGCTGCTCGGCGCGAACGTGGTGTTCGCCGACGTCAGCCCGGACACCGGCAATCTCGACCCGGACGCCGCGAAGGCCGCGCTCACCCCGAACACCACCGTCGTGTCCGGTGTGGACTACGCCGGGCACCCGATCGACGCGGAGCCGCTGCGCGAGATCGCGCACGGCGCCGGCGCGCTGCTGCTGGAGGACGCCGCGCACTCGATCGGCGGCACCTGGCACGGCCGCCCGGTCGGTGACCTCGCCGACCTGACGACGCTGAGCTTCTTCCCGACCAAGAACCTCACCACCGCCGAAGGCGGCGCCGTCGTGTCGCCGCGGGACGATCTCGTCGCGGGGGCCCGCTCGTTCCGCAACCACGGCCTGGTGCGGGACAGGGCCGCCCAGCGGTTCCCGGACGAGGGGCCGTGGCACCAGGAGGTGCACGCGTTCGGGCTGAACTACCGGCTGCCCGATCTGCTCGCCGCGCTCGGCTCGTCGCAGCTGACCCGGCTGGCCGCGTTCACCGCCCGGCGCGCCGAGATCCACGCCCGGTACGACGCGGCCCTGGCCGACGTCGCCGAGGTGCGCACCCCGTCCCGGCGCGACGGCGCCGACCCGGCCTGGCACCTCTACCCGCTGCGGGTGCTCGACGGCCGCCGCCGCGAGCTGTTCGACCACCTGCGCGGCAACGGTATCGGCGTGCAGGTCAACTACGTCCCGGCGTACTGGCACCCGGTCTTCGCCGATCTCGGCTACCGCCGCGGCCTCTGCCCGAACGCCGAGGAGTACTACGCGCAGCAGATCTCGCTGCCGCTGTTCCCGGACCTGGCCGACGCCGACGTCGACCGGGTCGCCCAGCTGGTGCGGGAGTTCTTCGGGCACCGGGAATGAGCACGGTGAACGCGAGCAGGGAGGTCCTGGGCCGCGGTTCGCTCTACACCCTCGGGACGGTCGCGCCGATCCTGGCGAACGTCCTGGTCACCCCGGTCGTGACCCGGGTGCTCGGCCGCGGCGAGTACGGCGTCGTCGCGATCGGGCTGATCCTGGTGCAGGTCGGCGCGATGGTCGTCGGGTTCGGGCTGGCCGCGTCGATCACCCGGCACGGGATCCTGGAACGCTCCGGGGTCGCCGGGGCCCGCGCGCTGGTGCTGCAGGGCACCGCGCTGTCCACCGTGCTCGTCGTCGCCGCGATGCTGACCGGGCCGCTGTGGGGGCCCGCGGTGCTGTCCGTGCCGTGGCAGCCCGGGCTGACCTGGGCGGCGCTGGCCGCCGCCGGGTTCGTCGCCGTGCTGAACGCCCAGTCGCTGCTGCGCGTGCAGGACCGGCCGGTGCCGTTCGTGGTGATGTCGGCCGTCGCCACGCTGGGCGGGCCGCTCACCGGGCTCGCGCTGGTCAGCTGGCACGCCAGCGACGCCGACGACTACCTGTTCGGCCTGCTGCTCGGCTACCTCGCCGCCGGGCTCGCCGGGATCGCGCTGGCCGTGCACGGCGGCCGCCCGCGCAGCGAGCGCGGCGACCTGGTCAAGGCGCTGCGCGTCGGGCTGCCCGCGGTGCCGCACCTGGTCGCGCTGCTGCTCGTGCAGAACGCGCTGGTGCTGATCGTGACCCGGTACTTCGGCCCGGAGGACGGCGGCCGGATGCAGATCGCGCTGCTGCTCGGCGCGGCCCCGGCGCTGATCGTGTCCGCGCTGAACAACGCCTGGGCGCCGGTCGTCTACCGGACCGCGCCCGAGGAGCGCGGCGCCGCCCTGGAACGGACCGCCCGGGACGTCGCCGCGGTGACCGTCGCGCTGTCCGCCGGCGTCGCGCTGCTCGCGCCGTTCCTGCTGCGCTTCCTCGCGCCCGCCGAGTTCGATCCGGTCGAGCTGGTCCCGGTCGCCGGGGTGACCGCGGTCGGCGCCGTCGTCAGCGTCGCGTACCTGGCGAACGTGCATCTGGTGTTCGCGTCCGGACGCAGCGGCGGGCTGGCCTTCGCCAGCCCGCTCAGCCTGGTCGCCGGGCTGGTCGTGGCCGTGCTGCTGGCCGGCACCGGCTCGCTGACCGCGGTCGCGGTCGGGTTCCCGGTGACGTACCTGGCGCTGGCCGTGGGGACGTCGCTGCTGCGCCGCCGGGTGTCGGAGACCCGCTGGCGGGAGGCGGTGCTGCTCGGGCCGATCGTCGCCGGGTTCGTGCTCTGCGGCGGGGCGGCGCTGCTCCCGGCGCAGGGGGCCGGCTGGCTGGCCGTCCGGTTCGGGCTGGCGGTGCTGCTCGGGATCGCGCTGCTGTGGCTGGTCCGGCGGATCTGGCGGCGCTGACCGGCGGCGGTGCGCGGGACCGCGCGTCGGGGCGCGGACGGGCACCCGGTGGGCGCGGGCCCCGGCTCGGCTCAGGAGCGCGGGACGGCCTCCGCCGGGTCCTCGGTCGTCACCGGCGTGGGGAGTCCCTTCGGCAGCGGCCGCGGCAGCGCCGCGAGCGGGTTGCGCAGCCACAGCATCGGGCTGAAGCTGCCCGCCGACATCGCCTGCGTGCTCTGCTCGGAGCGCTTCGTCAGGCCCAGCACCATCGCGGCCTTGGCCAGCGGCGACGCCGCGTAGTACTGGATCCCGGGGCCGACGTTCGGGGTGCGGCCCCAGCCCAGCGCGGCGCGCAGCGCGTCCGGCTCCAGCAGCGCGTCGGCGCCCAGCTCGCGGCGGGCCAGCGCGGTCGCCGCGGCGTCCGCCTCGGCGGCCCCGGTGTCCGGCCGCTGCCCGTTCGCCGGGTCGGCGGTGTGGAACTCCGGCCAGGTGGCGCGCAGCTCGTCGACCGCGGACGCCGACTGCGCGCCGAACGTCAGCGGATCGCCCCAGACGGCGGCCGGGGTGCCGATCGCGGCGGCGTAGAGCACCGCGGTGGACAGCCGGTTCGACGACACCCGGCTCGCGTTGCCGATCAGGTGCATGATCCGCAGCAGGAACCGCGGGTCGTCCCGGCGGCCGGCGGTGACCAGGCGGTGCCCGGCGTCGGCCCACGCCGAGGTGATCTCCGGATCGGTGAGGTCCTCGTGGTGCATGCACACCGTGGACGGCCCGTCGACCTTCGCGACCTGGCGGGCCAGGTCGGCGTGCGCGCCGGTGACCCGGACCAGCCGGGTGCCGTGGAACGGGACGAACACCGGTCCCAGCCGGTCCGAGCGCGACCAGCCCTGGGCCTGCAGCAGCCGTTCCAGGTACAGCACCGGGGCGCCGACCGGGGTGGTCGTGCGGGTCTCGTCGGCGGGGGACCAGCCGCGGCAGCCGTGCGACCAGACCAGCAGCCGGCGCTGCCGCGGGTCCGCACCCACGTGCGGGAAGTCGGCGAAGTGCGCGGCGACCGGGCTGGTCGCCGTCCAGCCGTGCTGCAGCAGCCCGGCGATGTGCCGGGGCCGGGACAGCCCCGCGTACGCGGCCAGCACCGCCGAGTGGCCGTAGTAGTGGTTCTGGATGTCCAAGGCCGTGCTCCGGATCGCTGCAGGTCGTCGTGTGGTCGGGGCCGGGCGATCCTAACGAGGGGCGGTTGCGGCGAGCGCGGCTGCCGGGGGCCGTGCCCCGCGACCGGGGCGGGCCCGGTCAGGCGACGGCGGTGTGCGGCGGGTCGAACTCGCCCGCCTCGACGCCGAGCCGGTAGGCGGTCCACTCGGCCGGGGTGAAGTGCAGCCGGTCGGGGCCGCCGGTGTGCAGCACGGCGCCGCCGTCGGCGGTGGGCTCGGCGGCGAGCGGGGTGGTGCCGGAGCCGGTGAGGAACGCGGTCCACTCGGCTCGGGTGACGGAGAGGACGGGGCCGGTGCGGTCCTTGGTGTCGCGGACATCGACCCGGGGGCCGTGGAAGCGGACCTCGACGCAGGTGCTGTCACTGCTGCTGAAGCTGCTGACGAACCAGCGACCCGGCCGTGCGGCCATCCCTTACAGCTCCTCGGCGTAGCCCTCCACCATGCGGACCGACTCCTCCGCGGACAGGGCCAGCCGGCGAGCATCGGACCAGGAGAACACTACATCGCGGACCTGGTCGGGGCGTTCGAGTATCCGCCGCACGGTGATCGCTTCCTGCCAGGCGAGGGTCGGCAGGCGCGCGCTCGCGAAGTCGATCAGATGGAAGGTCGAGGCACCGAGCAGGCTGCACGCGCGGGCGGTGAAGGGCAGCACCCGGATCTGCACGGTGTCCGGGTGGGCGCGCATCATCCCGGCCAGGTGTCGGAGCTGGGCGCGTAACACCTCCCGTCCGCCGACCTGTTGCAGCAACGCTGCCTGACCGAGGACGACCGTGAGGTGCAGCGGGTCCGGCCCGGTCAGTCGTTGCTGGCGCCGCATCCGCACCTCGACCCGCTGGTCGATCTCGACCGGGCGCATGGACACACCCGCCTCCAGCAGGGCACGGGTGTACTCCGGGGTCTGCAGCAGGCCGGGGATGATGCCCTCGTAGCTGCGGATGCTCTGCGCACCGTGCTCCAGGCCGTGGAAGCGCTGCAGTTCCTCGCCGTACAGCGCCGAGTACGCCGTCCACCACCCGCGCCCGCGGGACCGCTCCCGCAGCTCGAACAGCTCGGCCCGCTCGGCGTCGTCGTACTCCAGCAGGTCGAGCAGCAGGTCCAGCTTCTCCTCGGTCAGCGAGCGGCGCTCGTTCTCCACCGCCGACCAGTAGTTCCGGGTGAAGCCCAGCCGCGCGGTGATCGTCGCGACGTCGACCCCCAGCTCGATCCGGCGCTCCCGCAACCGCAACGACAGTTCCCAGCTCGCCACTGTCGGCGACGACGGAGCCACGCCTCTCACCTGCCTTCCCTCGGGTGTCCGCCAGCCTAGTCACCCCGGGCAACTGCTGTTACCGTAACTGAATTCGTGTCCGTGGATTCACCAGGGGTTGGGTCACATGCATGGGCGGTTCCTGCGGAGGCTGCGGCGCTCCACGACCGGGCGGCGCCCGTTCTGCCGGGGCGTCTGCCTCGGATGCCGCTCCAGCCGCTGGGTCGATCCGCGCACCTTCCGCTGCCCCGGCTGCGCCGCGCGGACCCGGGGCGACGCCGACGCCGGGTGACACCGGATCGCAGAGGCCACCCGGGGCCGGCCGGCACCGCCCGTTACGGTCGGGCCGTGCCTGCGCCGACCGTCGACGTGATGCTCCCGTTCTTCGGGGACCCGTACCTGCTGCGCCGGGCGGTCCGCAGCGTGCAACGGCAGGACCGCGCCGACTGGCGGCTCACCGTCGTCGACGACGGCTATCCCGACGACTCGATCGCGCTCTGGTTCGCCGGGCTCGACGACGACCGGATCCGCTACCGGCGCAACCCGCAGCGGCTCGGCGCGCAGGGCAACAACCGGTACTGCATCGAGCACGTCGAGCTCGAGTACTTCGTGATGATGGGCGCCGACGACCTGATGCTGCCGCACTACCTGGACACCGTGCTCGCGCTGCACGACCGGTGGCCCGGCGCCGCCGTCGTCCAGCCGGGGGTGTCGGTGATGGACGACCGGGACCAGGCCGTCCGGCCGCTCGCCGACCGGGTGAAGTCGCTGCTGGCGCCGTCCGGGTCGGGGCCGCGGGAGGTCGCGGGCGAGGATCTCGCGGTCAGCCTGCTGCGCGGGAACTGGCTCTACAACCCGTCGCTGTGCTGGCGGACGGCGGCGGTCCGATCGGTCACGATGCCGGAGTCCGCGGACGTGTTCGACCTGGCGCTGCCGCTGCAGGTGGTCGCCGAGGGCGGCTCGATGGTCGTCGACGACCACGTGTGCTTCCGCTACCGGCGGCACCGCACCAGCGACTCCGGCTCCGGCGCCGCCGCCGGGAACCGGTTCGCCGAGGAGCGGCGCTTCTTCGCGGCCGAGGCCGAGCGGATGACCGCGCGCGGCTGGCACCGGGCCGCGCGGGCCGCGCGGGTGCACGTGTCGTCCCGGCTGAACGCCGCCGTGCAGGTGCCGGGGGCGGTGCTGCGGCGCGATCCCGGGGCGCTGCGGGCGCTGGGATCGCACCTGCTCACCCGCTGAGACCCAGCAGCCGCTGCGCCCAGCGGGAGTAGGTCTGGTCGAACCGGCCGTCGGTGACGGCGTCGGCCTCGGCGACCCGGCGTTCGATGGCGGTCCGCACCTGGTCCGCGACATCCCGGTCGGCGTAGACCTGCTGGTAGTAGGCCGGTCGGGCCCGCAGAACGGCGACCAGTTCCCGATCACCGACCGCGGTCGGGAGGTCGGTGTTCCACGACGTGGTCTGCAGCTCCGGGGTCGGCCCGGTCGCGACGAGGACCGTCGGCTCGTCGGCGAGGAGCACATCGGTGGGGCTCGCGCCGTGCCCGATCCGCTCGTCGTTGAGGCCGATGTAGTCGGTCGCCCGCCAGCCGGAGAAGTACGGGATCGCGCCGGCGTCGGTCATGGCGACCGTCCGCCGGTCGGCCGGGACGTCGGCGTCCGCGAGCCCCAGACCGATGGCGATGTGGACCCGGCGGAGGTCCTCGCCGTAGTTCACCATCGTCGGTCCGTCCGGCTGCAGGAAGCCCGCCACGCTGGTCCAGCCGACAGCGACGGCGGCGCCCACCGCGGCCAGCCGCCGCCGTCCGACCGCGTCGATGGTCCGGGCGGCGGCCAGACAGAGCACCGGGAACCCGTGCCAGGCGAACCGGGACAGGTAGTCCATCGCCGGAGCCGTGAGCGCCGGGATGGCGTAGAGCGCGACGCAGCTCGCGAGGGCCACCGCGACGACCGGGGCGGTCGACCGCCGGAAGAGCCCGGCGACGGCGAGCAGGAGCAACGGCAGCAGCAGCGCCAGGGTGGTGCGGATCCAGCGGCCGTCGGTCGCGGCCTCCACCCCGACCTTCACGTAGAAGGTGTTCGGCAGCGGATGCCCGAAGTACGACCAGCGCCATGCCGTGTAGGCGCCACCGATCGCGGCCGCCACGATCAGCGCGGTCCAGGTGCGGCGGTCCCGCCGCCGCAGCCACGCCCACACGGCCAGCGGCGGTGCGACGGCGAGGATGCCGTCGGGGCGCAGCATCCCGGCGACCAGGAACAGTGCCGGGAGCTCCCATGATCGGACGGTGGCGTCCCGGTCCCGCAGCAGGCGGGCCGCGACGACGACCGCACGCAGGACCACCAGTGCGAACGGGGCCGTCTCCAGGCCACCGTCCACGTGTACCCAGGTCGGCAGGAAGAGCACGAACGCGCCGACCGCCAGTGCCGCGCCGGTGCGGGTGCGCGGTTCGGTCGCGAGGATCCAGACGATCGCCGCCGCGCACGTCGCGGCGGTCAGCTTCGAGACCACCGGCAGCGGTACCCCCAGCCACACCCAGGGGATGTGCCAGAGCATCCAGAGGAAGTTGGTATAGCCCTCGACCGGGTCGGCGCCGGGATTCCAGGTCGGTCCGAACCCGTGCGCGAGGTTCGCCGTGTACCGGTAGGTGATGTAGGCGTCGTCGACCGTCACCGACCAGCACGCCCAGACACCGACCGCGAGCGCGGCGAGTGCGGCGAGGAACAGTGCCGGCCGCGCCCGGACCGGGCGTGCGGGGGCGCTGCGCTCGGCGGGCGGGCGGGGGACGCGGAGCATGCGTGCAGTCTGCCCCGGTCGCGTTGCGGCGGTGTCAACCGGCGCCGGTCCGCGGAGCCGCCGGCCGGTCCGCCGGGCTCGTCGGACCGTTCAGGGGGTCAGGGCACCGGCGGGACCCCGGCCCGGACCAGCACCGCGTACGGCCCGACGTCGCGCCGCTCCCAGGCCGGATCGTCGAACAGCTGCGGGGCGAACGTCGCGGGCGGCGCCCCGGCGTCCGGGTCGGGGAACCGGTCCTCCGACGTCGGCAGCTGCAGCCCGCCGTCGGGTGCCCGGTCGAACACGAACACCGACGGCGCCCGGAACCTGCTCGCGTCGAGTGCGGCGAGCAGCTGCCGGGGCCCGGCGGCGGTCGCCCAGCGGCGCAGCTCGTCGGTGCGCGCCGGGAAGTCGGCGAGCGGGTTCGCGTACTGGGCGACCGAGGTCTGGAAGGCGAAGTACGGGGTGTAGGTGAGGAGCTTCTGGTTCGCGCTCGCCAGCACCACCTCCCGCGGCGCGCGGCCGGTCAGCCCGTCGACCGTGCTGCGCAGCTCGCCGAGCCAGGCGTCGGCGTCGGCCGGGTCGCGGCTGCCGTCGGGCCGGGTGCCGTCGGGGCGGTGGTCCTGCGCGGTGCCCGCCCACGCATAGGTCTCCGGGACGGACTGCACCTGGGCGACGACGGCGACCGCCGCCAGCACCGTGACCACCGCGACGGCGGGGCGGCTCCGGTGACCGGCGCCGCGCAGCCGCCGCAGCCCGTCGGCCGCCGCCCACACCGCGCCGCAGGCGAGCGCCGCGGTGATGATCGGCTCGATCCGGAACGCCAGCAGCGTCGTCCCGGCGGCCAGCAGCAGCGTCGACAGCAGGTACCAGGCGTAGCCGCAGGCCGCGGTCACGCCCAGCGCGCGGGCGACCGGGGACCGGCCGGCGCGGGCCACGATCCACACCGTCCCCACCAGGCACAGCGCGCCGAGCGCGGTCGGTTCGAGCATCGGCAGCGGCCAGCGCGATCCGGTCTCGGCGAGGAAGTGCTGGCCGGCGCTGTAGGTGGGTTCGCCCGCCGACGCGGCCAGGTAGGGCAGCCAGTGCACGAGCGTGAGCGGCAGCGCGGCGGCGAGCACGACGCCGACGGTCGCCGCGAGCGGCACCGGCCGGGCCGACCGGGTGAGCAGGGCGTCGGCGGCGAGGACGGTCAGCACGAACCCGGCGAACACCAGGATCTGGGTGTGCGTGACCGCGGCGATCCCGAGGACGACGCCCACCAGCAGGGCGGTGCGCAGCCACGCCGCACCCGGGCGCCGGTGGACCAGGCGCAGCCCGAGCACCGCCAGCGGCGGCACGAGCGCGGCGGTCAGCCAGGAGTACGGGGTGTACGCGGCGAGCGTCGCCAGCCCGGCGAGCGTGGTCGCGACCGCGGCCCCCAGCGCCCGGCGGCGGGTGGTGACCAGCGACCACAGCGCGTAGGTGAGCACTGCGGTGACGGCCAGCGTCGCAATCGAGAACGCCTTGTGGAACGACCACGCCTCCACGCCGAGCAGCGCCGCGGTGCGCCCGCCGATCCAGAACCAGGCGGCCGGGTAGTACGGCGGGAGATCGGCGTAGGCGAAGTCCGCGAGCCGGGCGGAGTCGGCGAAGCGGGTCAGGAACTGCACCCGGAACTGCTGGTCGCCGGACACCCCGAACAGGTAGTGCGGGGTGTTCGCCAGGAACAGCGCGAGCGGCCAGGCGGGCAGTGCGGCCAGCCCCACCCAGCTCAGCGGGACGGCGTACCGGGTGCTCAGCGCGGCGGCGGCGAGCAGCGCGGCGATCGCGGCGCCGCCGGACGCGGTGATCGCCAGCGCCACGTTCGAGCCGGCCGGGATCGGGAGGGCGTCGGCCAGCAGCACGATCCCGGTCACCGCCGCGACGGCCACCACCGGGCCGAGGAGCAGGTCGGCGAGTGCGGCGGACCGCCGGTGCCCGGCGGTGAGCGCACCGCCCGGCCCGGCCCCCCGCCCGTCGCCCGGCACCTCGGTCAGGCCGGCTTCTTCACCGCGACGACCAGGAACGCCTTCGAGATCGCCCACAGCGCGGGGAACCGGCGCAGCGCGCGCACCCCGGCCGAGTAGAGCGCGGAGCCGCCGCCCTCGGCGAGGCTGACGTCGCCGGGCACGGTGAACCGGGCGTCCAGCTCGGGACGCTGCGCCAGCAGCCTGCGCATCCGCAGGTAGCCGGGGGCGTAGCTGGCGTCGGTGTAGTCGCTGCCCCGGCCGGACAGCCGCAGGTAGCGGTTCGCCAGCGGCAGCGGCAGCCACGCCAGGAACGGCAGCGAGTAGTGCGCCTCGATCGGCCACCACCGGTTCGGCACCAGGATGTAGGCGACGCCGCCGGGCCGCAGGCAGGCCGAGATGCGCTCCAGCGCGTCCGGCTGGTCGTCGAGGTGCTCGAGGACGTTGTCGAGCACCGCCACGTCGAACGCGCCGGCGTCCGGGCCGTGCCCGAACTCGCCGATGCCCTGCACCCGGAAGGTGAAGTTGTCGGCGCCGCCCTCCTCCGCCAGCGTGTTCGCCCGGGCGGCGAGCGCGCCGTTCGGCTCGATGCCGACGACCTCGCGGCACAGGCCGGCCAGCTCCAGCGCCGTGTAGCCGTAGCCGCAGCCGATGTCGGCGACCCGGCACTGCGCGAACGGGCGGTCCAGGAACGGCTCCGTGGTGATGGCGATCTGCTTGGCGAAGCCGGTGGCGAGCCTGCGGCGTTCCACCATGCGCAGGGAACGCTCGTACTCGGGGAGGTCGGTCTGGGGGTTCGGATCCACGGCGGGGATGTTCTCCGTTCGGCCGGTCGGGGCACCCACGGTACGAGGGTCAGGGTTGCGGCTCCGCGACGCCCTGCGGGTCGTCGCAGGCGGTCAGCCGCCACAGCGTGTTCGCACCGTCGGTGGCGACGAACTCGAACCCGTCGACCGGCTCGATGTCGTGCAGCCCGGGGTACCAGCGCGCACCGCCGTGCCACGGCCAGAACGTGATCGGCCCGCTGATCAGCCAGCCGACCCGGGTCGCCGCCGCGGCCGCGCACACCTCCGGATCGGACGCGGCGTCCCGCAGCCGGGTGGCGACCACCGTCTGGTCGGGGGTCCAGCTGCCGATCAGGTGCGGGAACAGGACCTCGCGCCCGGTCAGCGGGTAGAGCAGCGAGTTCCCGGTGAACGGGTCGGCCGCCACCACCGCCCCCTCCGGCACGATCGTCCCGACCCGCTCCAGGAACTCGCGCTGGCCCGGTTCGAGCAGCGTGTCCCCGGGTTGCTGGTACGGGCCGGCCAGCACCGAGGCGTGCGTCGGGACGTACAGCCCGCCGGTGACGGCCAGCACCAGCGCGGTGACGCCGGCGGTGAGCAGGGCCGGGACCCCGCGGCGGGCCGGTGCCGGACGGGCGAACCGCTGCAGCAGCGACCGCAGCAGCCCGGCGAGCGTGACGACGCCGAGCACCGCCAGCACGACGCCGGTGACCGGCACCATCGCGGCCAGCCGGAACGAGTCGTTGTACCAGGCGCCGGTCAGGCCGGCGGTGAGCGCGTCCTCCCGGGACGCCGCGAGCACGTACAGCGCTCCCGCCGCCGCGTGCGCCGGGACCAGCCAGGACGTCGCGAACCGGCGGAGCGACACGACCGCGCCGACGAGCACCAGCGCCGCGAGCACCCACAGCGCGGGACGGACGTTCGTCGAGTGCAGCAGCACCTGCAGCACCGCCTCGGGCGTGCTGGTGAACGCCGGCCAGTCGAAGCTGCGCACCCCGGCGAGCAGCGGCGAGGCCACCATCAGCCAGACCACCAGCGCGACCCCGCCGCCGGTCACCGCCAGCCCGGCCAGCGGCTGCCAGAACCGGCGGGTGAACAGCCGCCGCCGGGTCAGCGCGAGCAGCGCCCACACCAGCGGGAACAGCACGAGCACGGCCAGGCTGAACACCGCGTTCGGGTGCGCGAAGCCGAGCGCCAGTACCCCCGCGGCACCGAGCGCGGCGGCGCCGCCGGGGCGCAGCACCGGATCCCGGGCCAGGCCCAGCAGCGCCGTCGCCACGGCCAGCACGGCCGGCAGCAGCGCGACCCCGAGCAGGTTCGGCCACAGCACGCCGAACGCCATCAGCGCCCACGGGAACGCGGTGAACCCGGTCGCGAGCACCGGGGCGGCGAAGGCGGCGCCCGCCGAGCGGCCGACGACGTGCCGGGTGAGCAGCAGCGCCGACAGCGGGAACACCACCGCGGCCACCGCCCACGCGGTCAGGTTCGCGGCGATCGGGACGCCCGAGCCGGAGCTCATCGCGACCAGCGCCACCAGGCCGTGCCAGGCGGCCGGGTAGAACGCCTCGGAGCTGGTCGGGCTGGTCAGCGTGCCCAGGGTCAGCGACGAGGCGTCCCCGGTCCCCAGGACGTGCGCGATCGCCGAGTAGTGGAAGACGGCGTCGTAGGTGGACGACAGCTGGTCCACCGGGCCGAACCCGAGCACCACGGTCAGCCAGGCGACGGCGGCCGCGACCGCGGTGCCGGCCAGGGCCGCGACACCGGCGTGCCTGCCGTCCGGACCCTCGCGCTGCGCGGAGGTGCGCCAGACCTGCGGCATGGCGGTGGTCAGCGGCTCGGGGGTGCGGGCGAACCGGCCGCGCGGGGTCTGCAGGCGCACCAGCGCGGCCCGCGCGCGGCGGGCCGGTTCCCAGGTCCGCAGCGCCGGGCCCCAGCCGCGGTGCAGCGCGCTCCCGGCCGGGCGCCGGGCGAGGAACCCGTGGAAGACGACCACCAGCGCGGCCACCAGCAGTGCCGCACCGAGCGGGACCCACGGCCCCCACGGGATCCCGAGGAGCGTGCCGAGCACCGCCGACGTCGCGATCAGCGACACCGACACCAGCGGCGCCGCCCCCCACGCGGTGATCCCGCGCAGCCCGGACAGCCTGGTCACCAGCAGGCCCGGCACCAGCACCCAGAACACCACGGCGAGCGCGGCGGGCAGTGCGGACAGCCAGGTGGGCGTGGCCATCAGGGGGTCGCTGCTCCTCTCCCGGCGGCGGCCGCCGGCCGGCCCGGCGCTCCGGAGCGGTGCGTGACGGGCGCCGGAACCCTACCGGCGGACGTCCGGGGCCGCCGCGGGAGCACCCGTCCGGATGATCATGACCCGACGACCCGGCCGGCGTCGCAGGCGGTGATCCGCCAGAGCGCGTTGTCGCCGTCCTCGGCGAGCAGCTCGAAGCCGTCGGCCTCGTGCAGGTCGTCCAGACCGGGCCAGTTCGACGCCAGCGGGTCCGGCTCCCAGAACGTCGGCGGCGCGGTGATCACGTACCCGACGCCGGTCTCGGCGACCGCGGCGCACACCGCCGGATCGGTGGACGCCTCCCGCAGCCGGTCGGCGATCAGCAGCTGGTCCTCCGACCACACCCCGGTCAGGTGCGGGAACAGCACCTGCCGGTCGGTCAGCGGCCACAGCATCGCGGTGCCGGCCCACGGGTTCTGCGCGACCACCGCGTCGGCCGGCAGCAGCTCGCCCGCGTAGCGGAGGAACTGCGCCTGTTCCGGGCCGACCAGCACCTGCTCCGGGGTCTGGTAGATGCCGGCGAGCTGGTCGATGTGCGAGCGCTGGTAGAGCCCGCCCGAGGTGACGACGACGGCGAGCACCCCGACCGCCACCAGCACCGCGGCCCGCGGTCGCGGCCACGCCTGCACCGACGGGGCGGCGCGGGTGAGGGCGTCCCGCGCGACGCAGGCCACCCGGCGGGCCAGCGAGCACAGCGCGACCAGGCCGAGCGCGGCCAGCGGCGCCGCGGTGACCGGGACCAGCGCGGCGATCCGGGGCGCGTCGTTGTACCAGACCCCGGTCCACACCGACGACCACGTGCTCGCCCCGATGATGTAGAGCGTGCACACCAGCACGTGCGAGGGCACCAGCCAGGCCGTGCGCGAGCGGCGCAGCGCGACGATCGACCCGGCCACCGTGAGCAGCGCGATCGACCAGGCCGGGTCGTTGCCGTCCGGGCTGTGCAGCAGTGCGTTCCGCACGGCGCCGAGGAAGCCGACCTGCGGCTCCCAGTAGTAGCCGCGGATGCCGTCCAGGATCGGCGAGACGAACATGAACCAGGCCAGCCCGGCACCCACCGCGGCGACCACCGGCACCGTCGCCAGCGTCCGCAGGTTCGCCCGCAGGCCCGACCGCAGGCTGCGCCGGACCGCGCCGGCCAGTCCCCACAGCACCGGCGGGACGGCCACCACGACCAGGCCGAACAGCGCGTTCGGGTGGGCGAAGCCGAGGGCCGGCACGGCCGCGGCGACCGGGAACCAGCGGGCGACCCGGCCCGGCGGATAGGGGCCGCGGCGCGCCGGGCTGGCCGGGGCGGGGCCCAGCCCCGGGCGGGCCGCGATCGCCACCGTCGCCAGCGCCGCCGGGATCAGCGCGACACCCAGCAGGTTCGGCCAGAGCGCGCCGTAGGTGACCAGCGTCCAGGGGAACGCGATGAAGCCCAGCGAGAGCACCGGCGCGGCGAGCGCGGCGCCCGCGGAGCGGCCAACCAGGGTGCGGACCAGCAGCAGCACCGACAGCGGCCAGATCAGCAGCGTCGTCACCAGTGCGACCACGTTCGACGCGACGACGATCTCGCCCGGGCCGGGGGTCAGCGGCACCACCAGGGACACCACGTCGTGCCAGGCCGACGGGTAGAAGCCGGGGGAGTTCACCAGCCCGCCGACGGTCAGCGACGACGCGTCGGCGGTGTTCAGGATCCGGGCGACCGCGTTGTAGTGGAAGTTCGAGTCGAACGTCTGGGACAGCGCGTCCGGCCGGTCCATCCCGCGGATCGCGGCCCGGAAGCCCAGCACCCAGGCGATCAGCATGCCGCCGAACGCGGCCAGCCCGGTCCACCGCCGGTCCGGCCCACCGGTGCGCAACGTCTCCCAGGCGCTCGCCGTCCGTTCCCGGACGCGGGCCGGTGTCGGCAGCAGCGGGCGCCGGGCCACCAGTCGCCGCGTCCCGACCACGACGAGCGCGAACAGCGCGGCCGTCGCGACCGGCACCATCCCGCTCCACGGGACGCCCAGCAGGCTCGCGGCCACCGCGGATCCGGCGATCAGTCCGACCGACAGCAGCGGCGCCGCACCCCACGCGGCGATCCCGCGCAGGCCGGCGGCCACGCCGACGGCCAGCCCGGGCAGGGTCACCCAGGCCGCGGCGAGCAGCACCAGGGGAACCGCGGACAACCAGCTCACAGCGGCCCGATTCCTCCCCGTCCTCCGATGGCCAAGGGGCCGATACTCAGCGGGAATGCCGGATACGTCCGCTTCTGCGGCCCGTCTGAGAGGGTACCGAAGCCGCTCGGTGCCCTCGATCACGGCTGCCCTACCCTCGTGGCTCGTGAGCTTCAGTCGCGACCTCGCAGGACACGACCTCGCCGGCTACGACCTGATCGTCGTCGGGTCCGGGTTCTTCGGCCTGACCGTGGCCGAGCGGGTGGCGCAGGGCCTCGGGAAACGGGTGCTGGTGCTGGAGCGCCGCAACCACATCGGCGGCAACGCCTACTCGGAGCCGGAGCCGGAGACCGGGATCGAGATCCACCGCTACGGGGCGCACCTGTTCCACACGTCCAACGAGCGGGTCTGGGAGTACGTGAACCGCTTCACGTCCTTCACGAACTACCAGCACCGGGTGTTCGCCCGGGTCGGCGAGCAGGTCTACGCCTTCCCGATGAACCTGGCGCTGATCAACCAGTTCTTCGGGAAGGCGCACAGCCCGGACCAGGCCCGGGAGCTGATCGCCGAACAGTCCGCCGAGGTGGAGACGGGCACCGCCGCGAACCTCGAGGAGAAGGCGATCTCGCTGGTCGGGCGCCCGCTCTACGAGGCGTTCGTCAAGGGCTACACGGCCAAGCAGTGGCAGACCGACCCGCAGAACCTGGACGCGTCGATCATCACCCGGCTGCCGGTCCGCTACACCTACGACAACCGCTACTTCAACGACACCCACGAGGGCCTGCCGGTCGACGGCTACACCGCGTGGCTGGAGCGGATGGCCGACCACGCGAACATCGACGTCGTGCTGGAGACCGACTTCTTCGAGGTCCGCGACCGGCTCCCGGCGGACGTCCCGGTCGTCTACACCGGGCCGCTGGACCGCTACTTCGACAACGTCGAGGGCGAGCTCGGCTGGCGCACCCTGGACTTCGAGATGTCGGTCGAGCCGACCGGCGACTTCCAGGGCACCTCGGTGATCAACTACAACGACGCCGACGTCCCCTTCACCCGGATCCTCGAGTTCCGGCACATGCACCCGGAGCGGGACTACCCGAAGGACAGGACGGTGATCGTGCGCGAGTACTCGCGCGCCGCCGAGGCCGGGGACGAGCCGTACTACCCGGTGAACACCCCGGACAACCGGGCCAAGCTGGAGCGCTACCGGGAGCTCGCCCGCAAGGAGACCGCCAACCGCAACGTGCTGTTCGGCGGGCGGCTGGGCACCTACAAGTACCTCGACATGCACATGGCCATCGGGTCGGCGCTGACGATGTACGAGAACCGGCTCGTCCCGCACCTGACCGAGGGCAGGCCGCTCTCCGGGACCGACGCCGAGGACTGAGCCGTACCGGCCGGGGTGCGCCGGACCGTCTCCCCGGTTCGGCTGCCCGGTGCCTCAGCTGCTCCGCGACCGCCGCCGGGCCGGACCGAGACCCAGTCCGACGCCGGCCGCCGCCAGCACCGCGCCGAGTGTGGAACCCACGAGCACCACGGCCGGCCCGACCGTGGCCGGCGGCCCGCCCAGTGCGGCGTGCACGAGCGACATCGCAGGCCCGCCGATCGCGACACCCGCCGCCGCACCCGCGACGACGGTCCCGCCGCCCACCTCGCGGCGCACCGCGACCGTGCCGACGGCCACCGTCGGCAGCGCGGTGAGGACGAACCGCACCACCGACGGCACGTCGAACCCGGCGTCGGCCAGCAGCTTCCCGGCCAGCGGCAGCAGGAACCAGATCGCGCCGGTCGCGGCGGCCACCGCGGCCCCCCGGGCCCACCGCTCGGCCGGGGTCGCCGAGAGCACCCGCCGGGTGCGGCGCAGTGCGAGGGTCTCGCCGCCCGGCGGTGCGGCGACACCCGTCGTCACCGGCGGCGGCTGCCGGAGCAGCGCACCGGCACCGCGCCGGGCCCGGTCCTCGGTCCACAGCTCCCCGGCCAGCACCCCGGCCACGGCCGCCCCGACCGCCGCGGCGGCGAGCAGCGTCCCGCCCATCGAGCCGCGTCCGGTGGAGGCGGCCAGCGCCGTCCCGACCACGGCGGCGGAGGTGAACCCGATCGTGCCGAGCGTGCGCAGCCGGGACGGGCCGCGTCGGGCGGGGCGGCCCGGCCGTCCGGGCCGAGCCGCGCCGCCGGGCGCTGCGGGGCGTGCGGTGCCGGCGGGCCGAGCGATGCCGGCGGGGCGTGCGGTGCCGGCGGGGCGAGCGGTGCTGCCGGTGGCTCGGCGGTCCGGCCGCACGGCCTCGGCCCGCCGGTCCGCGGCGCGCACCACCAGCCGGAGCCCGCCGAACAGCAGCAACGTCGCACCGACCCACGGCACCGGCCCGAGATCGACGTCGGTCCCGGCCGTGCCCAGCCACCCGACGCAGACGACGACAGCCCAGGTCAGCGCCGTCGGGGCGGCGACCCGGAGCACGTCACCGGCGAAGGACGGCGGCGGATGCCCGCTCATCGGCCCAGTGTGCCGACGCGGACCGGCCGCCCACCCGCGACGCGCCCGCCACCACGGCAGCCCACCACCGAGCCCGCCCTCACCCCGCGCCCGGCGCCCAGCCCAGCTCCGCGGACACCGCGCGGGCCGCGGCGGCCGTCGTCCGGCCCAGCTCACCGAGCCGGTCACCGATCCGACCGCTCGGGCCGATCACGTTGATCGCCGCGACCACCCGGCCGCGGAAGTCCCGGACCGGGGCCGACACCCCGGACACCCCCGGCTCGAACTCCTCGCGCACCTCGGCCCAGCCGCGTTCGGCGGCCTCCCGGATCGCCTGCCACAGCTGCGGCACCGTCCGGGCGGTCGCGTCCGGATGGCCGGGCACCAGATCGTCCACCGCGCCGAACCGCACGTACAGCTCGTCCGGGGTGGCGTCGGCGAGCAGCACCCGCCCGGCGGAGGTGCACGCCAGCGGTGCGCGGTGCCCCTCCCAGCCGGACGTGCGGTACGAGTGCCCGGACACGGTGCGCACGGTGAGCAGCGCGTCGTCGCGCAGCACGCACAGGTGCACGGTCTCCTCGGTCGCCACCGCGAGCCGGTGCAGCACCGGCTCCGCGACGCCGGTCAGCCGGCCGTCGGTGCCCCGGGCGACCAGCGAGAACAGCCGCCAACCGAGCCGGTAGACCAGGCTGTCGGCGTCCCGCTCGACCAGCCCGGCGTCGGCGAGCGCGCGCAGCGTCCGCGACACCTGGCTCTTCTCCCGGCCGGTCAGCCGGGCGACCTGCGCGACGCCCAGGCCGCCGGTGCGGTGCGCCTGCGGCGAGGCCAGCGCCTCCAGCAGGTCGATGTCGCGGGCCAGCCCGTGCCCGGTGTGCGGCGCCTGCGTCACCCCTCCGACAGTAGCCGGGACGTGCGGGGTTGCCCGCAGCGCAACGACGGTTGCGATGTCCGGACCGACCTGGTCGGCCGACGCGATCCGGCCTAGCGTCGGCGCCGACCGGCCCGGGGTGCGAACCCCCCGATCGCGCCCCGGGCCGGCACCTGCCGCCGTCCCCGACCGGGAACCCATGAAGATCACCGACATCACCCTGGACCGCCTGCGGCTGCCGCTGGACCCGCCGCTGCACGCCGCGTGGGACCCGGTCCCGCGGCGCGTCTTCGACGCCACGATCGTGCGGGTGCACACTGACGCCGGTCTCGTCGGCATCGGCTCCGGCGACACGATGGACGGCTTCGACGCCTTCCGCGACCTGTTCGTCGGCACCGATCCGCTGGCGATCGCCCGGCACGTCCGCGCCATCGAGACCTGCACCTTCCACGGCGGCAACTACTGGCCGCTGGAGGCCGCGCTCTGGGACCTCGCCGGGCAGGCCGCCGGGCTCCCGGTCGCGACCCTGTTCGGCGGCACCCACGACCGGGTGCCCGCCTACGCGTCGTTCTGCGTGCCGCGGCCGGCCTCCGAGCGGGTCGAGGTCGCGCACCGGGTCGCCGAGGAGGGCTTCCGCGCGGCGAAGATCCGGATTGACCGGGACCGGATCGACGAGGGCGTCGCCACCGTCGCGGCGGTCCGGACCGCGCTCGGCGACGACTTCACGATCATGGTCGATCTCAACCAGTCCTGGCGGATGGCCGGCGACATCGCGCCCGCGACCGACCTGGCCGGCACCCGCAGGCTGGTCCGCCGGCTCGCCGATCTCGACGTCTTCTGGGTCGAGGAGCCGCTGCCCTACGCCGACGCCGACGGCTTCCGCACGCTGCGCGCCGAGAACCCCGGCCTGCGGATCGCGGCGGGGGAGATGGCGCACTCGGTGCCGGAGATCGTGGACTGGATCCACCGCGACGTCCTCGACGTCTACCAGATGGACGTCGTCCTCTCGGTCGGCATGAGCCGGGCCCGCACCCTCGCCGAGCTGGCGATGCTGCGGCACCGCGCCTTCACCCCGCACAGCTGGACCAACGGCATCGGGGTGCTGGCGAACCTGCACGTCGCGGCCGGCGTCGGCGGCGGGCCGTGGTTCGAGTTCCCGTACGACCCGCCGGACTGGACGCCCGCCCGCCGCGACTTCCCGCTGCTGTCCGGCCCGGTCGTCGGCGGCGACGGCACGATCGCCGTGCCGTCCGCGCCCGGTCTGGGCGTCGTGCTCGACGAGGACGCGGTGCAGCGGTGGCGGATCACATGAGCACCGGGTTCTCGATCGCGCCGTCCTGCGCGCTGGAGTTCGGTCCCGGCGCGGTCTCCCGGCTGTCCGCCCTGGTCGACGGGCTGGGCGCGGACTCGGCGTTCGTCGTCACCGACGCCGGCCTGCGCGGCACCGGCATCGTCGACCGGGTGCTCGGCGGGCTCGCCGCGGACGGCCTGCGCACCGGGGTGTTCGACGGCATCGGGCCGAACCCGTCCACCACGGTCGTCGACGCCGGCGCGGTCGCGCTGCGCCGGTTCGGGCCGTGCGTAGTGATCGGCCTCGGCGGCGGATCGGTGCTCGACGCGGCCAAGGGCATCGCGCTGCTCGCCACCCACCCCGACGCGCACGCCACCGACCCGCTCTGGGACTCGCCCGTCGACGGGCTGCCGCTGGTCGCCGTCCCGACGACCGCGGGCACCGGGGCCGAGACGAACGGGTTCGGCGTCGTCGAGGACACCTGCGCCCGGCGCAAGATCTACCTCGGCCACCCGTCGGTCCGGCCGCGGGTCGCGGTGCTCGATCCGGAGCTGACGCTCGGCCTGCCCGCCGCGATCACCGCCGCCACCGGGTTCGACGCGCTCGTGCACGGCGTCGAGTCGCTCGCCTCGCGCGGCGCGAACCCGGTCTCCGACGCGGCCGCGGCGCAGGCCGTCGCACTGGTCGGGCGGTGGCTGCCGGTCGCCGTCGACGACGGCACCGACCTCGACGCCCGCTCGCAGCTGCTGCTCGGCGCGCACCTGGCCGGGCAGGCACTGACCGTGTCCGGGCTGGGACTGGTGCACGGCATCGCGCACGCCGTCACCGCGCACCTCGGCACCCCGCACGGGATCGCCCTGGCCGCGGTGAACGAGCAGGTCATGCGCTACAGCGCCGACGCGGCCGCCGCACCGTACGAGCGGGTGCGCCGGGCGCTGGACGGCGCGGCGCCCCCCGCCGGCCCGGCTCCCGCGATCGACACCGTCACCGCGCTGGCCGAGGGCATCGGCGTCCGCCGCACGCTGCGCGAGCTGGGCGCCGCCCGCGACCTGCTGCCGGTACTGGCCGCCGCCGCCGTCGCCGATCCGGTCACCGCCAACGCCCCCCGCCCCCCGAGCGAGGCCGACGTCCGGGACATCCTCGACGCCGCCTGGTGAGAGGTGCAGCGGTGCCCCCCGCGCCCGCCGGAACAGCGCCGGTGTACCCCTCGCCGGACTAGGGTGCCGGGGTGCGGTGGTGCTGGGCGGTGCTGGTGGGGCTGGTGCTGGTTGCGGGCTGCTCGACGGGTGCGGGCGGGGCGCCGGTGAGCCCGGCGCCGGTGAACCCGGGGCCGGTGAACTCCGCGCCGGCGAGCGCTGGGCCGGTGAACGCGGGCCCGGCGATCGCGTCCGTCGACACGACCGGGGCGCCGCTCCCGGCCGCGGTGACCGACACCGCCCGGGTGCTCGACGCCGCGCTGTCCTCCGGCGATCCCACCCCGGTCCGCGACCGGTACAGCCCGGCGCCGGGCGCGGCGTCCTGGACGGTCGTCGCCGACCGGCTCAGCGACCCGGCGAACCAGGCGAAGCTCGCGTCCGCGCTGCGCAACCCGCCCGAGCCGCGGCCGGAGATCGCCTACCTGTTCAGCGACGGCGACCACGGGTTCGGGCTGACCGCCGACGGCCGGCTGGCGTTCGTCGGCGTCGGGCAGCGCGCTCCGGGCGCCGCGACCGGGACGCCGGCGCCGAGCGGGCAGCCGTACTGGGCCGGGCGGTCCTACGGCCACGGGCGCTCGCTGGACGCCGACCCGTCCGGCACCGGCCTGCTGACCTTCCGCACCTACGAGACCTGCCCGTCGCAGCGGCCCGGGGTGCCCTGCGAGCCCGACGGCCCGCAGCAGGTCGGCCGGGTCGAGCTGCGGATCTACGACGTCGGCGGCGGGCCGTGGGTGGCCGAGGTCGTGACCAGCAACGACGAGCCGGAGTTCCCGGTCGGCGACCTGCTGCCGGTCGAGGAGCCCGCACCGGGCGTCGTGCTGCTCGGCAGCGGCGACCGGACGCTGGTGTTCTGCAAGGACGGCGTCACGCACGACGGTTGCGGCGCCTGAGTCAGCGGGGCAGCCAACCCGCCACGGCACCGACGAAACGGTCCAGGTCCGACGGGTCCGCCAGCCGGGCCAGCACGATCCGGTCGTCGACCTCGACATAGTCGTGCACCAGTACGTTCCGGAAACCGACGGCCCGGGCGACGGCATCGGCCAGCTCGCGACCCGTGCCTCATCGACCATCCCGGCTCCTCATCGCGTCCAGGAACTCCCGGTGCGCCCGAGTGATCCGGGGAAGCTCGTCGAGATAGATCTTGCGGGTGGTCGCCACCCATCGCACGCGGGCGGGGGGATCGTCGTCGAACAGCAGCTCGCCGTGCAGCGCGACCCGCCCGGCGAGCTCCAGCGGCGCGTCGTGCAGCACCAGCAGATCGACCCCGGCGGGCAGGTCCACCTCGAAGGACGCCGGCGGATCGGCGGGCCACCACGCCGCCAGGTCGAGATCGGAGCCGGGCCGGGGCGACCCGCCGGCGGCCCGGCTGCCGTGCACGAACGCGAACCGCGCGCCGGCCGACCGCAACACCGCGACGGCGGCGTCCCGGAGCTCCTGCTCGGTGCCGGACACCCGGCCAGTCTTCACCATGCCGGGGAGCGCCCGCAGCACGGCGGGCGGCGCCCGGCCGACCCGGCGAAACGGACGTACCACTCCGGATCGGTGGCGCGCCCGACCGCCTCCCGGAGCGCCCGCGACCCGCGGCTACGCTCGGGCGACCCCGACCGGGCCGAGCGACGCGGCCGCCCGGGCACGGGAACGACCGGAACCAGCCGACCCCCGAGGCAGTTTCTGCGATGACCACCGCCCCCACGGATCGACGAGGCCACCAGGTGTCCGAGACCGCGCAGTCCCCGACGACCGGCGAGACGCTGCTGCAGCGGGTGATCATGCCCCGCCCGGCGGACCCGTTCGCGGTGCGCGCGCTGTACCTCGACGAGCGCCCCGGCACCACGCTGGCCCCGGTCGAGCCGCTGCGGGGCGAGCAGGACCGCCCGCTGTCGCTGACCGTCTCCACCGCGGGCGGGCGCCGCACCCGGGTGCACGACCGCACCGCCGCGACCGTCCCGCCGGGGACCGAGGTGTCCTTCGGCGCCTACTTCAACGCCTTCGCCGCCGGCTACTGGCGGGCCTGGTCCACGCTGACCGCGATCGAGCTGCGCCTCGACCTGGAGGGCACCGGCCGGGTCGACGTCTACCGCACCAAGGCCGACGGCTCGCAGATCTTCGTGACCGGCGAGCTCGTGCAGGGCCGCCGGCAGGTGACCCTGGAGCTGGACCTGCGGCCGTTCGAGGACGGCGGCTGGTACTGGTTCGACCTGTCCACCGACGAAGCCGCCGAGCAGGGCCTGCACCTGCACGGCGGCGGCTGGCACGCGCCGCACGACGCGCCCGGGCGGGCCGCCGTCGTCGTCGGGATGCCGACCTTCAACCGGCCGGCCGACTGCGTCGCCACGCTCACCGCGCTCGGCTCCGATCCGCAGGTGCTCGACACGGTGACCGCGGTGATCCTGCCCGACCAGGGCACCCGCAAGGTGCGCGACGAGGCCGGCTACGAGCAGGCCGCCGCGCTGCTCGGGGACCGGCTGCGGATCATCGACCAGCCCAACCTCGGCGGGTCCGGCGGCTACGCCCGGATCATGTACGAGGTGCTGCACGGCACCGGGCCGCACGCTGGCGGCATCGACTGCGAGCAGATCCTCTACATGGACGACGACATCCTGCTGGAGCCCGACTCGGTGCTCCGCGCGGTCGCGTTCTCCCGGTTCGCCCGCTCCCCGATGCTGGTCGGCGGGCAGATGCTGTCGCTGCAGGCGCGCTCCCAGCTGTCCACGATGGGCGAGGTCGTCGACCGCAACCAGTTCATGTGGCGGCCGGCGCCGGAGACCGAGTCGCACCACGACCTGGCCGCCCGCACGCTGCGCCAGTCGCCGTGGCTGCACCGCCGGGTCGACGTCGACTACAACGCCTGGTGGATGTGCCTGATCCCGCGCCGGGTCGCCGAGGACCTCGGGCTGCCGCTGCCGCTGTTCATCAAGTGGGACGACGCCGAGTACGGCCTGCGCGCCCGGGCCGCCGGCTACCGCACGGCGACCGTGCCCGGCATCGCGATCTGGCACATGTCGTTCATCGAGAAGGACGACTCGTCGGACTGGCAGGCGTACTTCCACTACCGCAACCGGCTGGTCGCCGCCGCGCTGCGCGGCCCGGAGGACCCGCGGGCGCTGCTGAAGGAGACCTTCAAGCGCACCCTGCGGCACCTGATGCTGATGGAGTACTCGGCGGTGGCGCTGCAGATCAAGGCGTTCACCGACTTCCTGGCCGGGCCGGAGGCACTGTTCCCGAAGCTGCCGGTGGTGCTCGACGAGATCCGCGAGCTGCGGTCCCGCTACGACGACGGCCGCCCGCTGAACTCCGCCACCGACGTCCCGCTCGCCGATCTCGACGCGCTGGGCGCCCAGCTGTTCCCGGAGCCGCCGGTCGGTCGGGCGAAGGCGGCGCTCGGCCTGGCCCGCGGCGTGCTGCGCAACCTGCGCACCCCGGACCCGGCGCTGCGCGAGCGCCCGCAGCGCAACGTCCCGTGGGCGAACGCCCAGTGGTTCGTGCTGGCCGGGCTGGACTCGGCGACGGTGTCCACACCGGACGGCCGCGGGGTGACGTTCCGGCGGCGTGATCCGCTGCTGTTCAAGCAGATGGTCACCGAGTCGCTGCGGCTGCACCGCGCGGTCGCGGCCGACTGGGGGACGCTGCGCGGCCGTTACCGGGCCGCGGAGCCGACGCTGACCGGCCGGGACGGCTGGAAGCACATCTTCGAGTGAGCCGGGCCGACCGCTCGCGGCGCGGCCTGGTTCTGCTCCTGCTCGGTGCGCTGACCTGCCTGCTGGGGCTCGCCGCGGCGCTCGCCCCGGTCGACGCGGACGACCCGGTGGTCAGCTGGCCCCGGGCGGGACAGGAGCCGTCGTCGACGGTGCTCCCGCTGTCGCCGTACCGGCCGCTGCAGCTCACCGCCACGATCCCGTGCGCCCCGACCGCCGACGGGGACGTCCTGCGGACGATGCCCGCCGCCGTCGACGACCCGGTCACCGCGCCCGGGCTGTCGGCGACCGTGACCGGCGGGACCCTGACGATCCGCTCCGGCACCGAGGTGCTGCACACCGGCCCGGCCGGCGGGGACTGCACGTACACGGTGACCGCGGACGCCGGCGGCACCGTGCTCACCCGGGACGGGGCGACCCTCGCCGAGTACCCGGACCTCGCGCCACCGCAGGTCGCGGAACTGTCCACGACGCTGACCGGCCCGGACACCGCAGGCCTCGGCGTGCAGCTGCACACCGACGCCCGCTACGAGTCGTCGCCGACGCCGCTCAAGGTCGGCCTGCTGGTCGCGCACCTGCTGGCGCTGGCCGCGACCCTGGCCGTCGCCGTCCGCAGCTGGACCGGGACCCGGCCGATCCTCGCGGTGCGCCCGCGGCCCGGGATCGCCGACGCCGTGGTCGTCGTCGTGACGCTGGCCTGGGCGGTGCTCGGCCCGGTCAACATCGACGACTCCTGGTACGCGCTGATGGCCCGCCAGGGCGCCGACACCGGGGCGATCGGCAACGCGATCTACCAGTTCAACGTCACCGAGGCGCCGTTCACCACCGGCCAGTACCTGATGCAGTTCTGGGGGAGCCTCGCCGGCTGGGGTCTGCTGCCGTTGCGGGCGGTGCCGGTGCTGCTCGGCCTCGGCACCTGGGTGCTGCTGCGGCTGACCATGGTGGTGCTCGCCGACCGGGTCGGCGCCCGGCCCGCGGTGGTCGCCGCGCTCGCCGTCGCGCACCTGGCCTGGTTCCTGCCCTACGGGATCACGCTGCGGCCCGAGCCGGTCGGGACGGTCGCCGCGGCCGGGGTGCTGCTGCTGGTCGCCGCCGCGCTGCGCACCGGCGCCGTCGGCCTGCTCGCCCCGGCGACGGCGGTCGCCGTGCTCGGGGTGACCGCCGCGCCCGCCGCGCTGGTCGCCGCCGTCCCGCTGCTGCTCGCGCTGCCGCTGGTGTGGTGGCACCTGGTGCACGCCGGATGGGTCACCCGGCTGGCGACCCTCGCCGTCGCGTTCGCCGCGGCGAGCGTCGTCGTGCCGCTCGGACTGGCCGACGCCACCCTCGCCGACGTGCGGGAGTCGGTCGCGGTGCACCGCTGGTACTACTTCCAGTACCCGTGGTGGCGGGAGATCGTGCACTACGCCAACCTGCTCGGCCCGGACGACCAGGGCGCCTGGGGCCGGCGGCTGCCGGTGCTGCTGACCGTCGCCGTCGTCGTGCTCGGGGTGGTCCGGCTGGTGACCCGCCGCGGCACCGGCGGCCCGCTCGGCCGCGCGTTCGGGTTCGCACTCGCCGCGACCGCGCTCGGCCTGGTCGCGGTCGGGCTCAGCCCGACCAAGTGGGTGAACCACTTCGGTGCCGTCGCCGCCCCGGCCACCCTGCTGCTGGCGATCGCGCTGGTCCGCGGCCCGCTGCCCCGGCGCGCCCCGGGCCGGCTGGTCGCGATCGGCACCGCCGCGCTCGGTCTCGTCGCGGCCGTCATCTACGCCGGCCCGAACCTGTGGCGGCCGTTCGGGGACTGGGGGCAGCCGTTCGGCAACCACTCGGTCGTCGACGCGCCGGTGCACCAGGACGTGCTGGCGCCGCACCTCGGCCCGCTGTACCTGCGCAGCCCGCTGCTGTGGCTGCTGGTCGCGGTCGCCGCGCTCTGGTGGGCGCACCGGCGCCGGCGGGCCGGGCGGCCGTCCGGGGCCGGACCGGACGCAGCCGTGCTGCGCACCGCCGCGACCGGCGGGGTGGTGCTGATGCTGCTCGTCTTCACCGTCGCGCCGGTGCAGCAGGCACCGGGGGCGTCGGTGGCGTCGATGAACCTGGCGTCGCTGACCGGTGAGCCCTGCGGGCTGGCCGACGCGGTCACCGTGCTGGTGCCCGACGACGGGCCGCCCCCGCCGGACGGGCCCGCGGAGCTCACCGGAGCCATGGTCGAGGGCCCGGCACCGGACCGGCCGGCGCTGCCCGGGCCGGCGTGGCACGCCGCCGACGCCGGCATGCTGCGCACCGGCTGGTTCGACGTCCCGCGGGGCGCCACGGCGCTGCTCGTCCCGGTCACCGGCGAGCTCGCCGCCGGCGCATCGGTGACGGTGGAGTCCGCCGACGGCGCCACCGCCCCGGTCCGGCCGGAGCTGCCCGGCTCGTCCGAGTCCGGCTGGCACGACCTGCAGGTCGAGCTGTCCGGGGACGCCGCCCCGGTGCGGCTGGTCGTCGAGAACCCGCCGGGCGCGCTGATCGGCGTCGGCGCCCCGGTGCCCGCCCGGGAGCGTCCGGCGTCCGAGGTGGTCCGCGGCGACCCGGTGTTCGCCGACCAGGTCTCGGCGCTGCTGTGGCCGTGCGAGGACCAGATCGTCGTCCGGCACGGGATCGCACAGGCCCCGCAGTGGCGGCTGCGGGTCGGCGACGGCCTGGAGGGCGCCACCGAGGACAACGCGTTCTTCGCGCCCAACGGCGGCGTGCTCACCGGGATCGGGCGGACCGCGACGTTCGACGAGCTGCCGTCCCGGCTGGACCCGCCACCCGGGCGGGCCGCGTTCGGCTGGGGGCACGTCGAGCGGGTGGTGTACGACCACCCGACCGACGGCTACGACCTGACCGTGCGGAGCGAGCGGCGGTGGGGCTGGGAGCGCCTGCCGAGCCTGGCGAACAAGGAGTACACCGGGCGGGACTTCCTGGGCTGACGCCGCCATGATCGTCGTCGTGGTGCGTCCGGCCACGCGGATCGCGGTCTTGCGCACCGGCACGGTGATCACTCTTCTCGGAGCCCTGCGCAGCGCAGGTGGCACCGTGCTGAGGGTGGAGCACGGCCCCGGCCGGTCAGCCCTCGCCGTACAGCCGGGCCCAGGTCTCCCGCGAGGTGAGCCGCGGCTCGGCGGCCTTCCAGGCGCGGGCCGCGTCCGGACCCTCGCTGTAGAGCCGCCGCACGGTGCGCACGCCCCGGCCGGCCAGCTCGCGGAGCCGCTCGCGGTCCCGGGTCCGGATCCGGACGCCGGTCTCGGCCATGTCGGTCACGATCGCCCGCTCGAACAGCGCCACGTGCCACCAGTGCGCCTCGCCGGCCGGCACCATCCCGCTGCGGAACGGCACCCGCCCGGACGCCTGCAGCACGGCCCGCTTGAGCCAGGTCCGGATCATCTTCGACGGCTTGCCCCCGGCCAGGTGCACCACGGACTCCCGCGGGTCCAGCCCGGCGTCGGCGATCGGCACGGCCGTCGTCTCCGGGTAGGCGGCGCGGATCCGGCGGATCGTCGCGGCGGCGCCCGCGGAGCCGTCGTCGAGGATCTGCGGGCCCTCCAGGAAGTCGTCCACCGCGGTCAGCAGGGTCGCGGCCAGCCCGTACTGCATCGCGACCAGGTACTGGGCGAGCAGCTCGACGACGGTGGCGGTGACCGTGCGCCGGTCGAAGCCGGTCCGCAGGGCAGCGGTGATCAGGCCGTTGCGCTGGTTGAAGTAGCGGTGCCACTCGTCCCAGTCCTTCCAGCCGAAGTCGGCGTGCCACACGCCGGCGCCGGGCAGGGAGACCGTGGGGAAGCCGTGCTCGCGGGCGCGGTAGCCGAACTCGACGTCGTCCCACTGGAAGAACAGCGGCAGCGGGTAGCCGATCGCGCGCACCACCGGCGCCGGGATCAGGCAGGACCACCAGCCGCTGTACTCGGTGTCGACCCGGCGCTCCTGCACGACCGGCAGCAGCCGCTCGTCGCGGCCGAGCAGGAAGCCCTCCTCCAGCGCGCCCGGGACCGGCCTGCCGACGCGCAGCTTCTCCGGCTCGGCGTACTCGGCGGTGATGTGCACGTGCGCCGGGTGCAGCAGGTTCAGCATCTGCCCGCCGACGATCGTCGGGGTGGCGGTGCAGGCGGCGAAACCGGTCAGCCGTACGACGATCTCCGGGTCGAGCAGCACGTCGTCGTCCATCAGGAGGACGTCGTGGTCGTCGGCCGGGTCCCCGGCGGTGGCCTCGTAGAGGCCGCGGCTGAACCCGCCCGCGCCGCCCAGGTTCGGCTGCCGCTGGTGCACGAGCTGCTCGCCGAACGCCTGCGCGATCCCGGCGAACCGGTCCCGCGAGTCCAGCGGGTCACTGCCCTGGTCGACCACCCGGACCCGGGCGACGCGGGCCAGCGCGACCGGGTCGTCGAGCAGCGCCTGCAGGGTGTTGAGGCAGTCCTCGACCCGGTTGTACGTGCAGATCGTGATCGACGTCGGCCGCGGCGGGCGGGGGACCTGCACGGTCCACTCCACATCGGACACGGCCAGCTCGCCGGTGTCGGTGCCGAACTCCAGCCAGAGCCCGCCGCCGTCGATGAACCGGTCGATCGCGCCGGTCAGCTCGACCGGCCCGGTGCCCTCGACGTCGGCGTAGGCGACGGCGCGGCCGACCTTGTTGGTGTCCGACGCCATCAGCCACACCCGGCCGCGGCCGGTCGCGTGCAGCGAGACCAGAACCTCCGGCACCGACGTCCAGCGGTGCCAGTAGGTGGCGTGCAGCCTGCCCCAGTAGGTGTTGGTGGTGACGAGGGTGGCCGGGGCGAGCTCGATCCGGTCGCGTTCGCGGCGGGCCGCGCCGCGCAGCACCTCGGCGTAGAGGTCCTCGGGGACCAGCGGGGTCGGGCCGGTGAACGGCCCCCGTTGCACCACGAGCCTGCCGGGCTGCGGATCACCGCCCGCTGGTGCGGCGGGAGCGGGGTCTCCGTCGCGGGTGGGGCGCGCGGTGTCCAGCATGTCTCGGGGGTGCCTCTCGGTCAGGTGGGCCGGGTGAAGAGTCTGCCGTCCGCTCAACCGGGCAGCGGCGGCGGGTCGCCCGGCGCGGCGCCGATCTCGCCGACCTGCTGCCATCCCCACATGGTGCGCTCCCCGCGCTCCACCGGCGCGGGGACGGACGCCGGGGCGTAGGGCTCGTAGATCCGGAACTGGCCCCAGTCGAAGTCCCACTCGCCCGGCAGGTACGTCGGCAGCACCCGCTCGGCCCCGACCAGCGACGTCCAGCCGCGCGGACCGCCGCCGGAGGCGGCACCCCACTCGTCGCCCACCGAGCGCTGCTGGGTGTCGGCGAGCAGCCGGTAGGCGGGCACGTCGGCGACGCCGCCGTTCACCTCGAACCGGCGCAGGCAGGGGTGCACGAACGCGGTCGGCCAGTCCAGGTAGCCGGGACGGCCGGCGACGACGTCGGTCAGCGGCGTCAGCTGCGGGACCCGGGGCTGGGCGACGGCCAGCCAGGCGCTCGGCCCGAGCCCCTGGTCGGACGCGACGACCCGGACCCGGTCGGCGCCGGCGGCGGCGGTGCCGGACAGGTCGAGCCGGATGTCGCGCCAGGCGGACCCGCCGGCCGCGGTGCCGGCGTTGTCGGCGACCGACGTGACGGTGCCCGCGTTGCCGGACGGCGTGATCGTCTCCACCGGGCGGTCGCCCGCGGCGAACTCGAGGGTCAGCGAGTTCGGGCCCCCGACGGTCCCGGCGACGCCGAGCACCAGCGGGGCGTCCCCCCGCCGGGCCGCGGCCGGCAGCGTGTACCAGCCGGACCGGTACTCGCCGGTGTGCTCCGGATCCGGCGACCAGCTGCCGGTGACCGGCCCGCCCTGCGGCCCGGTGCCGGTGATCCCGGCCCGGGCCTGGCCGGTGCCGTCGTTGTCGCGCAGCGAGCCCGGCCCCGTGGGCGGCAGCCCGTCGCGGACGAAGCCCTGCTCCAGCGGCGGCTCGTCGAGCGGTCCGGGCGGGGCCGGCGGCAGCACGCCGGCGGCCGGATCGGTCTCGACGAGCAGGCGTCCGGCGAGGCCGCATTGCGAGCCCGTCGGGTCGGTGATGATGTCGGCGCCGAGCGAGTACGAGCCGGCCTGCTTCTCCATGCCCTTCGCCAGCGACGCGACCTGGAACAGCACCATGAACGCGCAGATCAGCGCGACCGGCGCGGAGCCGAGCCGCACGGCGCGGGCCTGTCCGCCGCGCCGCCGCCGCCGCCCGCCGGCCTGCGGGGGCGGCACCGGCCGCGGCACGCCGGGCGTGCGCAGGTGCTCGATCATGCCGACGACCAGCGAGATGCCGGCCAGGCCGAGCAGCAGGCCGGTCGCCGAGAACCCGCCGACCGACGGCGGCTTGTCGAACCACGGCACGCCCCAGTTGGAGACGTACCACCAGGTGTTCGGGCCGGTGAAGGCGAGCGCGGTGACCGCCAGCACGGCGGCGAGGAACAGCGACTGGTTGCGCCGGGAGCGCAGCACCCCGGTGCTGGTGGCGAGCGCGGCCAGCGCGGCGACGCCCGCGGCGAGCGCGGCGAACGCGCCGAAGTGGTGGGTCCACTTCGTCGGGGTGAGCGCGAGCACCGCGAACGACAGCACGGTGCTGCCGAGCAGCCGCCGGGAGAAGCCGAGCGCGGCCCCGGGGATCCGGCCGCGGCGCAGCAGCACGGCGCCGGCGACCGCGGTGCACAGCCACAGCAGCAGCACCGGGAACCGGCGCTGCAGCGCGCCGTCCCGGGACTCGGCGAACAGCAGGTCGTACCGGGACAGCTCCTGGTACCAGGACAGGTTCGGCCCGAGCTCGGTGCGGACCCGGGTGGCCTCGGAGATCGTCGCCCAGGTCTGGTCGCCGAACACGGCCAGCAGCACGATCAGCCCGGCGGCCAGCAGCGGCGCCAGCGTCGGCACCCAGCCTGCGGTCGCGGCGCGCTCGGTGAACAGCCGCAGCAGCGGCCGGGCGCCGGCCAGGAACGGCGCCAGCGCGATCAGCCCGGTGGGGGTCGCCGCGACCGCGAACGCCGCCGCGATCAGCGCACCGGCGACCGGGAGCAGCCGGCGGGTCGCCAGCGCCCGCTCCAGCATCACGAACGACACCAGCGCCGCGATCACCACGACGCTCTCCGGGCGCAGCCCGTTGTCGAACGGCAGCCAGAAGCACAGGAACACCCCGGCCGCGGCCCAGCCGGCGGACCGGCTGCGGCGGACCCGGGTGCCGAGGCGGGGGAGCAGTGCCCGGCTGATCAGGAACCAGGACGCGATGCCCATCGCGAGTGCGGGCAGGCGCAGCCACAGCACCGCCTCGGAGATCCCGCTCCACAGCGAGTACAGCTGGTAGAACCAGCCGAACGGCGCCTCGGGCGAGTTGAACCAGCGGTAGTAGTTGCCGATGTAGCCGGCCGCGTCGTTGCCGCGGGAGATCGCGAGGATGTACCCGTCGTCGGAGGTCATCGAGCCGATCACGGCCCACACCGCGAGCACGCCGACGACGACGGCGTCCCGGACCGAGTCCCGCCCGCGCAGCGCCCCGGCGAGCCGGCGGCCGTGCACGATCCGGCGGCCGTCCCGGTCGTCGATCCGGTGCAGGAACCACAGGCAGCCGGCCAGCGCGAGCGCGGCGAGCACCCCGGCCACCGTCTTCAGGCCGGTGGCGGAGGTGTCGTAGCGGTTGTCGGTGTCGAACGTCACCGACGTCCCGGCCATCGGGTCCAGCGCACCGTCCAGATCGGAGTACACGCCGACGACCTGCGGGCGGACGTCGCCACCCGCGTCGATCACGGTGCTGCCGCCGAGCGTCGCGGTGGTCGCGGCGCCGGTCGAGTCCAGCTCGAACGCGCAGCCGGGGCCCGGCGGGGGGAGCGGTTCGGTGGCGGCCCGCTGGCCGCGGTTGTCGACGGTGAGGACGCCGTCGGCGACGCTGATCTGCAGGCCGACGGCCGCCCCGTGCGGCGCCTGCGGCGGGACCGTGGCGAGGACCGTCGCCGGGCCGGGGGTGCGGTCGTCGAGGCTGCGGATCGCGTCACAGGTGATGGCGACCTGCAGCATCTCCGGCCGGTAGGCCACCAGGGGTGCGTCGATCGCCGCGGTGCCGGTCTCCGCGGTCGGCCAGGTGACGGTCGCGGTGCTCTGCACGACCGGCAGGAACGGGATGAGCAGCGCGAACACCGCGGAGAGCAGCCCGAGTGCCGCGGCGAGGACGCGGTCGGTGCCACGCGATCCGCGATCACCGGGCCGGGGCCCGACCCGCTGATCGGGTTCGCTCTCGACGCTCACCACGCGGCCGAGGCTAGACGGGCACCGAAGATCGACTGTGACACCCCCGTGATGACCGCTTGCGGATGTCGCCCCGTCGGGGTCTCAAGACGGCCCATGGTGACGCTGTGTCACCGGATGCGACATTCGGGCCCTCTTCAGGTGTCACCGGTGACGGTGGTGGCGATCTTTCGTTGGCCCCTCACGTGAGCATCCGCACTTCGCAGCGCCGGCCGGTGGACATCCCGGCCCAGGGCGTCCCCGGCCCCGGTGACACCCGCGCCGACCGGGTCGAACCGGCCGTCACCGGGGGGCGTGCCGAGGTGCGGGCGCTCACCGGGCTGCGGATCGTCGCGGCGCTGTGGGTGGTGGCGTTCCACTTCCACTTCACCCCGCTGGCCGGGGTGGGGATGGTGAACGACTGGCTCGGTCCGCTGGTCACGCAGGGTGCGCTCGGGGTCGATCTGTTCTTCGTCCTGAGCGGTTTCGTGATCGCCTGGACCTACCTCGAGCAGCTCGGTCCGCGACTGCGGATGGCCGACGCGGGCGGTTTCGTGTGGGCGCGGGCGGCGCGGATGTGGCCGGCCTACGCGGTCGTGCTGCATCTGTTCGGGATCTGGCTGGTGGCCCGCGCGCTGCTCGGCGGCACCGACGAGATCGCCTACCAGGCCGTCCAGCCGGAGCTGAGCGTCGGCGCCTGGCTGGAGCAGGTGTTCCTGGTCCAGATGTGGACCCAGCCCTATCTGGACGGTGCGTCCTGGGTCGGGCCGACCTGGTCGATCAGCGCGGAGTGGCTGGCCTACCTGCTGTTCCCGCTGCTCGCGGTGGTCTTCTTCCGGCTGCGGAACCTGCCGTTCGTGGTGCTCGCGGCCGGCTCACTGCTGTGCGTCGCACCGCTCGCGGCGGCGTTCGTGGTCGTCGGGTCGCCCTACTACCCGTACAGCTGGCTGGTCCGGATCCTCGGCGGGTTCTCCGCCGGTGTCCTGGCGATGCTGGCCGTGCGCAGGCTGCGTGAGCGGCCGGCCGGCACGACCGCCGCAACCGCGGCAGCTGCCTCTTCGGTGGCGACGTTCACCTTCGCCGCGATCCCGTTCGTCCTGCTCGCCGGCGGTGTCGCCTGGCACGGGCTGCACGGGCTGACGGTGCTGCTGTTCCCCGTGCTGGTCGGTGCGCTCGCGCTCGCCGACCGCGGGCCGGTGCACCGGCTGCTGTCCCGCGGCCCCGTCGTGCACGGGGGCCGCATCTCGTACGCGCTCTACCTCGTCCACATCCCGATGTTCGAGGTCTACTGGTTCCTGAGCGACTCAGGTGTCGTCCCCACCGGCGGGGCCACCGGCCACCTGATCGCGCTCACCGTCTTCGTGGGGACACTGCCCGTGGCACACCTGCTCTACACGCTCGTCGAACGCCCCGCCCGCCGGTGGATGCGTGCGCTGCCCGGTCGCCGGGGAGCCGCCGCCCCGCAGCCCGGCCCGGGTGGCCCCGCGCCGGTGGACGGCGGTCCCGCCCTGGTGGACGGCGGCCCCGCCCTGGTGGGCGTCGGTGGCACAGCCCGGCAGGGCGAGGCCGGCACAGCCCGGCCGGGCGGGACCGGCACAGCCCGGCCGGGCGGGACCGGTGCCGTTCTGCGGGTGGACAGCGACGCGGCCCGTCGCGACCCGGAGACGACGGTCTTCCCGGTCGTGACCGACCCGGCCCGGCGCCGGGTCACCACCGACGACGCGCGGATCGACCCCGAGACCGCCCTGATCCCGGTGGTCCGGGCGGCCGGGCGGCCGGTGCCCGCGGAGCGCCCGGTGCCGGTCCAGCACAGTGCACCGGTCGAGCGTGCTGTGCCGGTCGGGCACGGTGCGCCGACGGAGGACGCTGTGCCGGTGGGATCGGCTCCGGGCCGCCCGCCCGCGGAGCCCGCCGACGCCGCGGTCCCGGCGCAGGCCGACCACCGGGTCGCGGCGCAGGCCGACCACCGGATCTCGGTGCGGGGCGACGACCGGACCCCCGAGCAGCAGGCCGACCGGACCCCGGAGCGGCAGGCCGACCGGACCTCGGAGCGGCAGGCCGACCGGACCCCGGCACAGCAGGACGACCTGGCCCCGGCGCAGCAGGCCGACCGGGCCCCGTCCCCCTCCGGCGGCGTCGTCCCGGCGGGAACGGCCCGCTGGGTGCTGGACCGGCTCGCGGCCGCCCGCGCGGTGGGCGGCGACGGGCTGGGCGGCGGCGTCGCAGCCGATCTGGTCGCGCTCACCCGCCCCCGCGACGACGTCCGCGGCCCGGAGCTGTTCAGCCCGGTCGTCGACGGACCGGGGCCGCCCGCGGGCACCGACCGGGCGCAGCGGCTGCGGTCGCTGCAGCGCGCGGCCCGCGAGCTGTCCGAGGAGCCGCGCGGTGGCGTGGTGCCGGCGCCGCGCGCGATCAGGTCCGCCTCGGCACTGCCCGGGACCCGCAGCGGGGCGGAGAACTGCGGCCGCGGGTCGCACCGCCGGGACGTGGCGCACGGCAGCGCCGCCACCCCGATCGTGGCCGCCTCGGGGGAGGCCGCCCGCCGCCGCCGCAAGCGGCCCTCGCACGGGATCTGATCCGGCGCCCGTCCGGCACGTCCCGGTGGGCGGGTGCCGGACGGGTGGCCGGGGCCGCGCGGGGGAGAATGAGCCCGCCCGATCCCGCCGACTCCTGTGGACCGATGACTCCGACCAGCCCCTCCCGCGCCGACCTGCCGGATCCCGCACCCGCCCCGCCGGACACCGCGGCCCTGCACTGGTACCTGCGCCTGGTCCGCCGTCACCTCGGTCGCGGGCCGTATCTCGACGTCGCCGGGGCCGGCGGGCTGCTGCTCGCCGGTCTCGCCCGGCTCGGCCCGGCGTCCGGCCTGGCCGGGTCCGATGCGGAGGCGGACGCGATGCGGTCCGGTGCCCCCGGCTGCCCGGTGCACCGCCGGCTCGACGACCTGCCCGGCGCGGTCGCCGCGCTGACCGCCGTCGAGGTGCTGGACCGGCTCCCGGACGACGCGCTGGCCGGTGACACCGGGCCCGGCGGCTGGTTCCGGGTACTGGAACCGGGCGGGCACGCGCTCGTCGTCGCCGCCGACGCCGAGGGCCGCGGCCGCGAGCTGGCCGGTGCGCGCTGGGTCCCGCCGCGCCACCCGCGGGGGCACGTCCGGATCCGGGAGATCCTCACCGACACCGGGTTCGACGTCGTCCGCGAGGGTGCGGACGGGCTGACCCGCCCGCCCTACGGCGGCGTCCCGGCGCTGCTCGACCCGCGCCTGACCGCGACCAGGGCGCAGCGCTCGTCGGGCCGGTTGAGCATGGCCGTCGGCAGCGGCGAGCGGGCGGTGTTCGTGCTTCGCAAGCCCGGCTGACGGCGAAGGAGGGCAAGATAGTTGTCATGAGCGACGTTCTTCCCCTCGGCCCCGACGAGCTGCTCTCCACCACCCGTTCGGTCCGCAAGCGCCTCGATCTCACCCGCGACGTCCCGCTGGACGTCGTCCGGGACGCCCTCGAGGTCGCCCTGCAGGCGCCCAGCGGCTCCAACCAGCAGGGCTGGCACTGGCTGGTCGTGACCGACCCGGACAAGCGCAAGGCGATCGGCGAGTACTACCGCGAGTCCTACACCGCGTACCGGAACGGCCCGACGTACCCCACCAACCGGTCGACCGGCGACACCGAGCGGGACGTCGTCCAGAGCCGGGTCGCCGACAGCGCGACCTACCTCGCGGAGCGGATGGGGGAGGTCCCGGTCCTGGTGATCGGCGCGCTGCAGGCGTCGGCCGAGCTGCCGGCGTCGAACCAGGCGGGTCTGTGGGGGTCGCTGCTGCCGGCCGCGTGGAGCCTGCAGCTGGCGCTGCGGGCGCGCGGGCTGGGCAGCGCGTGGACCACCCTGCACCTGAAGTACGAGAAGGAGATCTCGCAGCTCCTGGGCGTCCCCGACGACGTCCGCCAGGGCGTCCTGCTGCCCGTCGCGTACTACACCGGGGACACCTTCAAGCCCGCGAAGCGGGCGCCGCTCGACACCGTCCTGCACGTCGACGGCTGGTGAGCCGGGTCAGATCGGCAGCTTCCGGAAGATCGGCCGCGGCACGTGCCGCAGCGCGCTCATCACGAACCGCATCGGCGCCGGTGCCCACACCAGCTCCTTGCGGTTGCGCACCGCGTCGGTGATCACGTCCGCGACCGCCTGCGGCGTGGTCGCCAGCGGGGCCGGGTCGAGGCCGTCGGTCATCTTCGAGTGCACGAACCCGGGACGCACGATCGTGACGGTCACGCCGTGCTCGCGCAGCGCCTCGGTCAGTCCGGTGTAGAACGCGTCCATCCCGGCCTTCGTCGAGCCGTAAACGAAGTTCGAGCGGCGGGCGCGTTCCCCGGCGACCGAGGAGATCGCGACGATCGAGCCGTGCCCCTGCTCGCGGAACCGCTCGGCCAGCGCGACCCCGGTGGAGACGGTCGCGGTGTAGTTGACCTGGGCGAGCTCGACGGCGTGCTCGACGTCGGTCCAGGCCCGCTCGTTGTCGCCGAGCAGGCCGAACGCGACGATCGCGACGTCGATGTCGCCGCCGGCGAACGCCTTGCGCACCACCTCGGCGTGCGTGTCGAGCTGCGCGGCGTCGAACTCGAGGGTCTCCACCCCGCAGCCCAGCGCCTCCAGCTCGGTCCGGGCGGCGTCCAGCCGGGGCCCGGGCCGGGCGGCCAGCACCACCCGCATCGGGCGGTCCGACGCGAACGCGCGGACGGTGGCCAGGCCGATCTCGGAGGTGCCACCGAGCAGCAGGATGCTCTGCGGGTTGCCCACGGCGTCGATCATGGTTCGGAGAACTCCAGGGTCAGAGGGTGAGCTTGAGGCGGCGGGACATGTCGGAGGCGAAGACGCCCGACGGGTCGGCGGCGTCGCGGACGGCCTTCCACTCGTCGAACCGCGGGTAGCCGGCGGCGAACGCCTCCGGCGAGGTCCGCGACTCCTTCGCCAGGTACAGCCGGCCGCCGGCGGCGAGCACCAGCTCGTCGAGCTCGGTGCAGAACCGGGACAGGCCGTCGGTGATCGGGAAGTCGACGGTGATCGTCCAGCCCTCGGTCGGGAACGACAGCGGTGCGTCGTTCCCGGCGCCGAACCGCTTGAACACGTTCAGCGCCGAGTCGAACGGCGACTGCGAGATCCGCTCGACGATCCGGCGCAGCGCCGTCTCCTCGCCGCGCGGCACCACGAACTGGTACTGCAGGAAACCCTTGGACCCGTAGATCCGGTTCCAGCCGCCGAACACGTCGAGCACCTGGTAGAACGCGGTGATGTTCTGCACCGAGCCGCGCTGGCGGCGGGGTGCCTTGCGGAACCACAGCTCGCTGAACGCGCGCACCGACAGCTTGTTGATCAGGCCGTTGGGGAAGGCGTCCGGGAAGCTCAGCAGCTGCGGCGCGTCGAACTTCAGCGGGTCCGAGCGCAGCTTCGCGGGCAGCTGGTCGACGGTCGCGAGCGAGCCGCGGGTGAGCACGCTGCGGCCCAGCCGGGCGCCGGTCGTGGTGGTGTCGAACCAGGCGGCGGAGTAGCCGTAGGTGTCGTCGGAGCCGTCGGTGAGCAGCTCCAGCAGGCCGTCCAGGTCGTCGGTCCGGTCGGTGTCCACGACGAAGTACGCCGACTCGGTGCGGTGCAGCCGGATCCGCGCCCGGACGATCACCCCGGTCAGGCCCATTCCGCCGACGGTCGCCCAGAACAGCTCCGAGTCCGGGGTCAGCTCGTGCACCGAGCCGTCGGCGAGGACGATCTGCAGCCACTCGACGTGGTTACCGAAGCTGCCCTTGGTGTGGTGGTTCTTGCCGTGCACGTCGGCGCCGATCGCGCCGCCGATGGTGACCTGGCGGGTGCCGGGCAGCACCGGGACCCACAGCCCGTGCGGCAGCGCGGCGCGCATCAGCTGGTCCAGCGAGACGCCCGCGTCGACGTCGGCGACGCCGGTGTCCGGGTCGATCGAGTGGATCCGGTCCAGGCCGGGCATGTCCAGGACGACGCCGCCGGCGTTCTGCGCCGGGTCGCCGTAGGACCGGCCCAGGCCGCGGGCGATCACGCCCCGCTCGCCAGCGGTGCGCACCGCCGTGGCGACGTCCTCGGCGTCGCGCGGGGTGACCAGCTGCGCGAGCGTGGGCGCGGTCCGTCCCCAGCCGTGCAGGGCGGTGGTCCGGCGGGTGGGTGTCCCGGACCGGAGGCTGCCGGGAACGGTCGTGTCCGTCACCGGGCCCAGGGTAGACACCCGTCCCTGGCGGGCTCGTCGCGGTGCAACCGCCGTGCTGTCACCGCGCGGACCCGGCACCGCGGTGACCGGTCGCGGGGTGGGAGGCGCCACACTGGGCAGGTGCTGGACGAGCGGCAGGCCCCGCGTGCCCTGGGCGCGCTGCCGCCGCGGCGCACCCGGGCCACCGCGGCGGGCTGGTACCTGCTGCTCGGCATCGGCTACCTGCTGGTCTCGCTGTGGCTGCAGCGGCGCGCGCTGGCCGACCCGGGCGGGGTGCTGATCGGGCACGTCACCGCCGACGCCGACATGTTCGCCTGGTGGCTGAACTGGCTCCCGTTCGCGACGGCGCACGGCGAGAACCCGCTGCTCACCGACTGGATGCACTGGCCGTACGGGCTGAACGCGCTGTGGAACACCGCGGTCCCGCTGCTCGGCGTGCTGCTCGCCCCGGTCACCGTGGCGGCCGGCTCGGTGGCCGCGTTCAACGTCGGCGTGGTGCTCGGGCCGGTCGTGTCCGGGCTGCTGCTGGTCGCCGCGCTCGGCCCGTTCGTGCGGTCCGCGGGCCCGCGCGGCTGGGCGGCCCGCGGCGTCGCCGGGGCGCTGTACGCGTTCTCCCCGTTCCATCTCGCGCACGCCGTCGCCGGGCACCTGAACCTCACCTGGTCGGTGCTGCCGCCGCTGCTGCTCCTGCTCGTCCACCACCTGTTCGGCCGCGGACCGGTCGCCCGGCCGTGGCTGGTCGGCGGGCTGGCCGGACTGGCGTTCGCCGGCCAGCTCGTGCTGTACACCCAGACCCTGGCGATCGGCGTCATCCTGCTGGTGCTGACGGCGCTGCTGCTGGCGCTGCGGTACCCGCGGCGGGTCCGGGCCCGGCTGCCCGGCCTGGTCCGGGCCGGGGTGGCCTGCGTCGGGGTGTTCGCCGCGGTCGGCGCCTACCCGCTGTACCTGGTGCTGGCCGGGCCGAACCGGCCGCGCGCGGCGATCCGCAACGTGCACGCGACCGGGGCGGATCTGGCGAACGTGCTGGTCCCGACCCGGATGACGGCGTTCCGGCTGACCCCGGACGTGACCGGCGAGCAGCTGCGCGGGCACATCGGCGAGCAGGGCGGCTACGTCGGGCTGGCGATGCTGGCGCTGGTGGTCGTCGCGGTGGTGGTGGTCCGCTCGACGGCGCTGCGGGTGCTGGCGGCGGTCGCCGCGCTGTCCTGGCTGTGCTCGCTCGGCACCGCGGTGGTGCTGTTCGGCCGGGAGACCGGGATCCCGCTGCCCTGGCTGGGTCTCGCCCGGGTGCCGCTGCTCAGCGACATCGAGCCGGTGCGGATCCAGGTCGTCACCGCGCTGTGCGTGGCCGCGGTGGTCGCCATCTGGATCGACCGGATGCCGCTCGCCCCGCCGGGCACCCGGGTCGGCGCGCTGGCGCTCACCGGTTTCGCGCTGCTCAGCTGGCTGCCCGCGGACGCCCAGGAGGTCCGGCCGGCCCCGGTGCCGGAGTTCTTCGCCGCCGGGGCGGGCGGGCTCGGCCCGGACGACGTCGTCGAGATCTACCCGCGGATCACCGCCGCCTGGGACGACGGCGCGCAGGGCCTGCGCTGGCAGGCGGCGTCCGGGCCGGACTTCCGGATCCGCGGCGGCTACTTCATCGCCTCCGACCCGGAGGACGACGTCGTCGTGCAGAGCCGCTGGAACCGCTACCAGATCGGCGCGCAGTGGGTCGCCGACGGCAAGAACGACCCCAGTGACGGCTACGCCGCCGAGGCGGACGCCGAGCTGCGCCGGCTGGGGATCACCGCGGTGGTGATGGTGCCGGGCCGGGCGGTCGACGGCGGCGACGAGGACCGCGTCGTCGAGTGGACCCGCCGGGTGACCGGCGATCCGGGCCGGTTCGACGGCGGGGCGTGGCTGTTCCGGCTCCCCGCCGCCGCCCCGGTCGGCTGAGCACCGGTGGCCGTTTACCCTGGACACGTGGACGGTCCGCGGGTTCCCGGCGAGCGGCGCGAGATCAGGATCTCCGACGCCGACCGCGAGCGTGCCGCCGAACGGCTCAACCGGGCCATGGCGGAGGGCCGCATCTCGGTGGACGAGCTGCAGGAGCGGCTGAGCACCGTCTACGCGGCCCGGTTCGGCGCGGACCTGCTGCCGGTGCTGTCCGATCTGCCCGGTGATCCGCTGAACCTGAGCGCCGACGTCCTCGCCACCCCGGTCGGCCCGCCCACGGTGCTGCGCGGCGGGGTCGGCCCGCTCAAGCGGCGCGGGCGCTGGAACGTCCCGCCCCGGCTGCGGGTGCAGAGCTCGTTCGGCTCGGTGCTGCTGGACTTCTGCGAGGCCGAGCTGCCCTCGCCGGTGGTCGAGGTGGAGCTGGAGCTCGGCGCCGGTTCGGCCCGGCTGCTGGTGCCCGAGCACGCCACCGCCGACGTCGACGGCCTGGTCTCGTCGTTCGGCTCGATCCGCTCGAAGGTGGCGTCCCGGCCGGTGCACGGGCGTCCGCACTTCCGGGTCTACGGCCGCACCTCCGCCGGGTCGGTGACCGTCCGCACCCGCTACACGTTCGCCGGCCGGCACTTCTGACCTGCGGGTCCCGGCGCGGTCCCGACCCCCCTCGGGGCCGCGCCGGGTGGCTCAGCGGAAGCGGCGGCCCTCGTCGCGCCGGTAGGCCCAGCCCGCGACCAGCGCCGCCAGCACCGTCCAGCCGGCGAAGGCGAGCACCGTCAGAAGCCCCGGGGTGGGCCCGCCGAGGCTGAGGATCAGCAGGTCACGGGCACCGCGGGTGGGCAGCAGCGACGACACGACCTGCATCCAGTCCGGGAACAGCGCCGGCGGCAGCAGCAGCCCGCCGCCGAACGCCATCGGGAAGAACACCAGCTGCACCACCGGCAGCGCGACCTTCGTCGGCAGCGAGTAGCCGATCGCGAGGCCGCCGAGCAGGAACGGCAGCCCGCCGAGCGCCAGCATCGCGACCGCGCCGAGCATCCGGCCCGGTGGCACCGTCGCCGCGGTGAACAGCGCGCCCACCACGAGCACCGGCAGCACCGAGAGCAGCGCGAAGAAGCCGCCGCACGCCAGCCGGGCCACGATCCGGGCCGCCGCCGGCGCCGGGAGCGTCCGCAGGTAGGGGTCCCACGGCTTCTCCCGGTCGTCGGCGACACCGACGCCGAAGGTGAACAGGAACCCGGTCAGCACCCCGAACAGGGCCAGCTGCGCGACCGCCGCGGTGGCCGCGGCCGGATCCTGCGAGTAGTCGAACGGCAGCACGAAGAACAGCAGCGTCAGCGCCGGGAACAGCGCCGAGGACAGCACCGCGATCGGGATCCGGAGCTGTTCGAGCACCAGGTAGCGGACGTGCGCGGCGACCAGCGCGGCGGCCGGGCGGGGCGCGGTGCGGGTGCTCATCGGGTGCCTCCGGTGAGTGACAGGAAGGCGTCCTCCAGGGACGCCCGCTGCACGCCGAGATCGGAGAACGCGACGTCGTGGCGGACCAGGGTGCGGACCAGCTCGTCGGCGTCCGCGGTGTGCAGGGTCCAGCGGTCCCCGTCCCGTTCGGCGTGCTCGACGCCCGGCAGCTCGGGCAGCAGCGGCGCGTGCAGCGTGACCCGGCTGCGCCGGACCGCCCCGCGCACGGCGCCGACGTCGCCGTCGGCCCGGATCCGGCCGGCGGCGAGCACCACCACCCGCTCGGCGAGGTTCTCGATCTCGTCCAGGTAGTGGGTGGTGAGCAGGACGGTCCCGCCGCCGGCGTGGAAGTCGCGGACGGCGTCCCACAGCGCCCGGCGCCCCTCGACGTCCAGCCCGGTGGTCGGCTCGTCGAGCAGCACCAGCCGGGGCCGCCCGCAGAAGGCCAGCGCGACGGCGAGCCGCCGCTTCTGGCCACCGGACAGTCCGCCGGTCTGCCGGCGTTCCAGGCCGCCCAGGCCGAACCGCTCCAGCAGCTCGCCGGCCGGGACCGGATCCGGGAAGTGCCCGGAGACGAAGCGCAGCACCTCGCCGACCCGCAGCGTCTCGGGCAGTCCGGTCTGCTGGGGCGTGGTGCCCAGCGCGACCCGGCTGGCCGCGTCCCGCGGGTCGCCGCCGAACAGCCGGACCGTGCCGGAGTCGGCCCGGCGGAGGCCGGCGACCAGGTTGACCAGGGTCGACTTGCCCGCGCCGTTCGGTCCGAGCAGCCCGGTGAGGCTGCCGGGCTCGAGGGTGAGGTCGACCTCGTCGAGCGCGACGGTGTCGCCGTAGCGACGGCTGACCCCGGCGAGCTCCACCGGTGCCGTCATCGTCCGACCTCGGTGCCGGACTGCGGCGCGAGCAGTGCCCGCAGCGCGGTCGTGTAGTCCTCGAACGCCCGGCGACCGCTTCTCGTCAGTTCGACGAAGGTGACCGGGGTGCGGCGCTGGTGCGTCTTCGTGATCGCGACGTAGCCGGCGTCCTCCAGCTTCCGCAGGTGGGTCGACAGGTTCCCGGCGGTCATCTCCAGGAGCTCCTGGAGCCGGGGGAACGTCATCCGGTCGCCGTCCGGCAGCGTCGCGAGGGTGGCGGTGACGCGCAGCCGGGCCTGGGCGTGGATGACCGGATCGAGCTCGGTCACCGCGCCCTCCGGTGCAGGAGCCCGGCGACGATCAGCGCGCCGCCGCCGCCGAGACCCATCACCAGGGAGTTCCACGGGTCGGGGGCGAACGCGGTGACGACGGCGACCGCCTGCACGGTCAGGCCCGTCCAGTAGTCGACGGCGCTGTGCACGAAGGCGCCGGTCGCCATGTAGAGCACGCCGACGACGAACACGAAGAGCACCGGGAACGGGTTCGCGCCGCTCGGAGTGACGGCCGGTGCGAACGCCGCGGCGATCGCACCGGTACCGATCATCGCGACCATCCAGCCGACGCCGTACATGGCGCCGAACCGGCTGGAGGTGCCCTGCACGCCGCGGCCCATCCGGATCCCGATCACCGCGCTCAGCACGATCGCGATGCCGACCGTGACACCGGTGATCGCCCAGGCGTCCACGGCGGGTCCGAGACCGGCGCGGTCGGCGAACCAGGCGAGCCCGATCAGCAGCCAGGCCACGCCCCAGAACAGGAAGTACGGGGCGAAGTCCGGCGTCCGGCGGGCCTGCTCGCGTTCGATGATCGCCAGGGCGTCGGCCGGCGAGGCCGGTGGCTCGTCGCCGACGTCGGTGCTCGGCCGGTCCTGCATCGTCTCCTCCAGCGCGGAGTAGTTTGCCTTCGTGCCTAGTTTGTAGCGCAAAGTGCTTGGCGGTGTCCAGGGGGCGGCTGTCCGCTCCGGCCGAACCGGACCCGTTTCCCGGGTCGGCCGAACCCGATGTCCGAGCCGGCGTGCGTGCCGCGCGGGACGGTGTCCGCGCAGGTCGTGACCGGTGTGGTGGCCCGGCACGGCGGGTCGCCGACCGGCCGGGCGTTGCGCGCCGCTACCCTCGACGCGTGACCGCAACCGAGCCCTCGCGGGCCGAGAGCCCGGCACCCGACGTGGTGCCCGCGCCGCGCCGCGGACTGGTCAGCCAGCTCGGAAGCTTCGTCGTCGTCGGTGTGCTCGCCGCGATGGTCGACTTCGGGATCTACCACCTGCTGCTGAACCTCGGCCTGTGGGTCCCGGTGTCGAAGGGGATCAGCTTCATCCTCGGCACGACGACCGCGTACCTGCTCAACAAGCGGTTCACCTTCACCGGCGCGAACACCGGCGGCAAGGGCCGCTTCGCCGGCTTCGTGGCCCTCTACGGCACGACGTTCGCGGTGAACGTCGGGATGAACTCGCTCGTCCTGTACCTGCTGCCGCCGCTGGACCACGACACCTCGCTGGCCTGGCTGGTCGCCCAGGGCACCGCCACCGCGATCAACTTCGTGATGCTCCGCTACGTCATCTTCAAGAACTGACGCCGCACACCCCTTCCCTGCGCCGCACACCCGCTGCAACAGGTGTGCGGCGGGGTAAACCGGTGTGAGGTCACGGGCCGATGAGGGGCCTCAGGCGGGCGGCCATGCCGTTCGGGCCGGGATCGTCGATCTCCGGAAACGTCCACCGGACGACGGTGAGACCCTCCGCCCGGATCCGGTCCTCCCGGCGCTTCTCCTGCCACAGCACCTCGGCCGGGTCCGCGCCGGGGCGTGGCGAGCGGCCGTACTTCGTGCGACCGTCGAACTCGCCGACGACCCCCCGGTCCGGCCACGCGAAGTCGGTACGGAGCCGAGTGCCCGGGACCGGCCACTGGAGGACCGGTGCCGGGAGTCCGGCGACGTGCATGCGGAACCGGCTGAGTGTCTCCCCGGGGCTCTCGCTGCGTCCGTCGGCGAACGCGACCGCGCGCCGAGCCGCGCGGGACCCGGACCAGTTCGCCGAGGCCCCCAGCGCCCGGATGATCTCGCCGGTCGTCGCCGCTGCGGGATCCGGCCGCCGGGCCCGCTCGGCGACGATCCGGCGGTGCAGCGCCCCGTCGATCGTGACCAGTGCCTGCGGCGCCGCAACGGTGCGGGCCAGATCGACGACCGTCCTGGCCGGTGAGGTCACCCGCAACCCGCCGGCGAGTTCCAGAACGTCGCCCTCGGGGAGCCGGCCGCCGTGGATCTGCAGGTCGCCGCGGATCCGTGCGCCGTTCGACCGGTCGCGCACCACGTGCAGCCGTCGCAGCGGGATCCGCCAGACCGGTAGCCCCAGCAACACCGCCGCCGTCACGAAGCCGAAGACCGCCCCGGACACCAGCCCGGGCCCTGCTGCCCGGGCCCGTAGCCGATGGTCGTCCTCGGCCCGCGGCGAGTCACCCCCGGCGAGCCGGTACACGCCACGGCGCACCGCGACGAGCGCACCGGAGCGCAGCATCCGGTCGATCTCGGCCCCGTCGAACCCGTCGGCGACCAGCGCCGGCCGGCGGACCAGTCCGTCCGCTCCCACCCGCAACGACGCATCCACCACCCCACCCCACACCCAGGAAGCGCCCCCGCACCCCCAACCCCCCAACCTGTGGACAACCACCCCTCCCTGTGGACAGAGGTGCACACCCCCTGACCGTGCGACACACCTGCTGCAGCAGGTGTGCGGCGCGGTGTCCGGGTGTGCGGCCGGTCAGGGGGCGCGGTGGAAGCGCTCGTTGCGGCCCTGGTTCAGGAGGCGGAGCCAGTCCCGGAAGGCGCGTGGGTCGCGCTTGGTCACCAGGAAGTACCAGGCGAACCGGGGCAGCTCCAGCAGGCCGATCCGGCGCATCCCGGGCTGGCTCATCAGGTAGCCGCGGTTGCGGTAGGTGTAGTAGCGCTTCACCGCGTCGCCCGGGTCCTGCGCGTGCAACCGCCCGCCGAGCATCGGCTTGAACTCGTCCGAGCCGTAGGGGTGCAGGTAGGCGGCGTGCAGGGCGGTGCCGAACGGCAGCCCGGAGCGCACCATCCGGCGGTGCATCTCGACCTCGTCGCCCCGGACGAACAGCCGCAGGTCCGGCACCCCGATCACCTCGAGCGTCGAGGCGCGGAACAGGGCACCGTTGAAGAACGAGGCGATGCCGGGCAGCAGGTCGTCGTCGCCGAGCGCGGAACGGCTGCGGTGCCAGGTCACGCCGCGCCGCAGCGGGAACGCCAGCCGGTCCGGGTCGGCCTTGTCGGCGACCACCGGCGAGACCGCGGCGAGATCGTGCCGCTGCGCGACGTCGAGCAGGGTGGCGAGGGTGGAGGCGTCGGCGGCGTGGCCGTCGTCGTCGGCGAGGAAGACCCAGTCCGCACCCATCGCCAGCGCGTGCAGCATGCCCAGCGCGAACCCGCCGGCGCCGCCCAGGTTCGTCCACGACGGCAGCCAGGTGGTCGGCAGCGGGCAGGCGTCGACGGCGTCGCGGGCAGGCTGGTCGGGCCCGTTGTCGACGACGATCAGGTGCGCCAGCGGGTGGGACTGCTTCGCCATCGCGTTCAGCGAGTCGACCAGCATCCCGGCCCGGTGCCGGGTGACGATCACGCCGACGACGGAGCCGGGCGCGAGCGGCGAGGTCACGAGTGGGTCCGCCCCTTGTAGGCGTCCAGCACGTCCTGCAGCGGGCCGTACTCCTTGATCGTCCCGTGCTCCATCCACAGCGCGGTGTCGCACAGGTCGGCCAGGAACTCGTCGGAGTGCGAGGCGAACACCAGGATCCCGGAGCGGTCGACGAGCTCGTGCAGCCGGCCGCGGGCCTTGTCGAGGAACTCGGCGTCGACGGCGCCGATGCCCTCGTCGAGCAGCAGGATGTCCGGGTCGATCGAGGTGACGACGCCGAGCGCGAGCCGCACCCGCATGCCCGTCGAGTACGCGCGCAGCGGCATCTCGAGGTAGTCGCCGAGCTCGGTGAACTCGGCGATGTCGTCGATCCGCTCCTCCATCTGCTTGCGCGTCATGCCCAGGAACAGGCCGCGGATGAGGATGTTGTCGTAGCCGGAGATCTCCGGGTCCATGCCGACGGCGAGATCGAAGACCGGCGCGACCTTGCCGCGCACCGCCGACCGGCCCCGGGTCGGCTCGTAGATGCCCGCCATCAGGCGCAGCAGGGTGGACTTCCCGGCGCCGTTGTGGCCGACCAGCGCGACCCGGTCGCCCTTGGAGAGGGTGACGGTGATGTCCCGCAGCGCCTCGATGATCGGGACCTTCGACTCGGTGCCGATCCGGCCGCCGGCCCGGCCGAGGACGGCCTTCTTCAGCGACCGGGTCTTCGCGTCGAAGATCGGGAAGTCGACGGCGGCGCGGTCGATGCGGATGGACGGTTCCGGCACGGTGTTCACACCCAGTACGCGACGCGGGAGCGGTAGTTGCGCAGGCAGACCAGCGCTGCGGTCCAGCCGACGATCGTGATGACGCCGGTGACCAGCCAGTACCGGCCGACGATCTCCTGCCCGAGCAGCGGCTGGCGGACGATCTCCACGAAGTGGAAGACCGGGTTGAACTCGACCAGGCTGGCCCGCTCGCGGGCCGCCTCGTTGTCCCGGAGGATGTCGACCGACCAGACGATCGGGGTCAGGTAGAAGACCAGCTGGGTCACGCTGGCGATGATCGGCGGGATGTCCCGGAACCGGGTCGCCAGGATCCCGGCCAGGATCGCGACCCAGGCGCCGTTGATCGCGAGCAGCACGAACGCGGGCACCGCGAGCAGCGACGACAGGCCCAGCGGATGCGGGAAGATGATCATCAACACGACCCAGACGACCAGGTTGTGCAGGAAGAACAGCGTCTGCCGCCAGACCAGCCGGTAGATGTGCAGGCTCAGCGGCGCCGGCAGGAACTTGATCAGGCCCTCGTTGGAGATGAAGACCTCGCTGCCCTCGAGGATGCAGCCGGACACGAAGTTCCAGATCAGCAGCCCGACGGCGACGTGCGGCAGGAACGTCGCGATCGGGATGTCGAACAGCGCCGAGTAGAGGATGCCCAGCCCGAGCGCGATGACGCCCATGCTGATCGAGATCCACAGCGGGCCGAGCACCGAGCGGCGGTAGCGCTGCTTGATGTCCTGCCAGCCGAGGTAGCCCCACAGCGGGCGCTGACGCCAGCCGGCCGCGAGATCCGCGAACGCCCGGCGCCAGCTGCGCGGGCTCGACACCTCGGACGGGTCGACGAGATCGCCCGGCTCGTTGTCGGTCACGGTCACGGCCACCCGACGAGGGTACTCAGAGCGCTCCGCGGGGCCCGGCCGGGGAGGCCCCTGCCGGGCACCGCGAAGTGCAGCTCAGAAGTGCAGCTCAGAGGTACTGGCCGGTGCCCCGGCCCAGACCCTCGGGGACACCGGCCTGATCCGGCCCGCCACCGACGCCCGGCGGCAGGCCACGGCGCATCTGCTCCAGCTGTGCGCGGGCGGCCATCTGCTGGGCGAACAGCGCCGTCTGGATGCCGTGGAACAGCCCCTCCAGCCAGCCGACCAGCTGCGCCTGCGCGATCCGCAGCTCGCCCTCGGACGGCGTCTCGTCCGCGGTGAACGGCAGGCTCAGCCGCTGCAGCTCCTCGCGCAGCTCCGGGGCGAGCCCCTCCTCGAGCTCCTTCACGGAGTTCTCGTGGATCTCCTTCAGCCTGCTGCGGGACGCCTCGTCCAGCGGTGCCGCCTTCACCTCCTCCAGCAGCTGCTTGATCATCGTGCCGATCCGCATGACCTTCGCGGGCTGTTCGACCATGCTCGCCGGACTCTGCTGCTCGGCCTCGTCGTCGCCGGAGGGGATCTGCGCCATGCCCACCGGACGGCCGTCGGCGCCGACCACCACGACCCGCTCGTCGGGGGTCTCCTGCTCGTCGCTCATGGGGGCCATTCTGGCCCTGCCGGGCGGCACCGCGCAGCGGGGATCATGCCGATCAGGCGTCCGGGTTCAGCAGCAGCAGCTTCCCGGTGACACCGCCCTCGGCCAGCCTGCGGTGCGCGTCGGCGGCGTCGGCCATCGAGAACCGCTCGAAGACGACCGGACGGACCTTCCCCGCCCCGAACAGCGGCCACACCTGCTCGCGCACCTGCTCGACGATCTCGGCCTTCGAGTTCGGGCCGGTCACCGGGCGTCCGCGCAGGCCCATCGCCGAGATGTGGCCGCGCTTGGCCAGCAGCGCACCGATGTTCAGCTCGGCCTTCACCCCGCCCTGCATGCCGATGATCATCAGACGGCCGTCGCGGGCCAGCGCGGACAGGTTGTTCGCCAGGCCCTTGGCGCCCATGTTGTCCAGGATGACGTCGGCGCCGTGCCCGTCGGTCGCCTTCTTCAGCTCCTCGGCGACGTCGTCGTGGTAGTCGATGACGATGTCCGCACCCAGATCGCGGCAGAACTGCAGCCGATCGGGGGTGCCCGCGGTGGCGGCGACCCGGGCGCCGAACGCCTTCGCCACCTGGATCGCGTGCGTCCCGATGCCGGACGAGCCGCCCTGCACCAGGAACGTCTCGCCGGCGGCCAGCCGGCCCTCCATGAACACGTTCGACCGGACGGTGCAGGCCACCTCGGGCAACCCGCCGGCGTCCTCGACGGACACGCCGTCCGGGATCGGCAGCAGCTGCACCGCGGGCACGGCGACCTTCTGCGCGTAGCCGCCGCCGGCCAGCAGCGCGCACACCTCGTCGCCGACGGCCCAGCCGGTGACACCCTCGCCGAGCGCGGCGATCCGGCCCGAACACTCCAGGCCGACGATGTCGGATGCGCCCGGCGGGACCGGGTAGTTGCCCTGCACCTGCAGCAGGTCGGCCCGGTTCACCGCGGACGCGACGACGTCGAGCACGACCTCGCCGGGCCCCGGCTCCGGATCCGCGACCTCCGCCCAGGTCATCTGCTCGGGACCGCCGTACTCCGCCAGGGTGATCGCCTTCATGGGGCCGACGGTATTCCGTCGCGGCAGCGGGTGCGATCCGGCAGTGTCACCCGTCGTGGACCGGCTGCCCGCCCCGATCGACCCGGTGCCCGACCCGTGGCCGCCACGCGGGCTGGTACTGCGGACCCCACGACTCGAACTGCGTCCCGACGACGACGGGTCGGTGCGCGAGCTGGTCACGATGCTGCACGCGACGGGGGTCCATCCGGCGTCGGAGATGCCGTTCGCTGTGCCGTGGACCGACGCCGATCCCCGCTACCTCGGCCGCGGGGTCGCGCAGTACTTCTGGTCCGAGCGGGCCCGGACCGGTCCGGAGTCGTGGGCGCTGCACCTGGTGGTGCGCCGCGCCGGCCGGGTGATCGGTCTGCAGAGCCTGACCGCCGACCGGTTCGGCCTGCTGCGCGGCGTGCACACCGGCTCCTACCTGGGCATCCGGTACCAGGGCGCGGGATACGGCACCGAGATGCGGGCCGCCGTGCTGGCGTTCGCGTTCGACCACCTCGGCGCGACGACGGCCCGCTCCGACTACGTCGAGGGCAACGGCGCCTCGGCCACGGTGTCGCACCGGCTGGGCTACCGCGCCGACGGGACCTCGCTGAACGCGGCCCGCGGGGTGCGGGAGGTGCAGCACCGGCTGCTGCTGACGCCCGCGGAGTTCGTCCGGCCGGGCTGGGAGCCGGTGGTGGAGGGGTACACCGGCGAGCTGGCCGGGTTCCTCGGTGCGGAGCCGCCGCGCGGGGGGTGAGCAGGCCGGAGCGGGCCGCGTCGCACCCCGTGTCCGACCTCGCACCCCGTGTCCGGGACGCCGCACCCCGTGTCCGGGACGTCGCACCCCGGCTTCGGCGCGGCACCGGCTGTACACGGTGCGCCGCCGCGCGCGGGGTGCGAGACGATCGAGCGGACCCGGCCGCGCCCGGTCTACCCGAGGTCGCGGGCGGAGAACGTGTCGCAGGCCCGCGGGTCGCCGGTGTCCAGCCCGGTCGTGAACCACCGCTCGCGCTGCTCGGACGTCCCGTGCGAGAACTGCGACTCGTCGACCCGGCCGGAGCCGAGGTTCTCCTGGATGAAGTCGTCGCCGATCCGGGACGCCGTGTCCAGCGCCGCGTCGATGTCGGCCTGGGTCAGCTCGGTGATCAGCGGCCGTCCGGACTCGCCGGGCACCGTCGTCGCGTGGTGCGCCCAGACCCCCGCGTAGCAGTCGGCCTGCAGCTCGAGCCGGACCTGGCCCGAGTCCGGTCCGGTCTCGCGGCCGGCCCGCTGCAGGTCGCCGGTCAGGTTCTGGATGTGGTGGCCGTACTCGTGGGCCATCACGTACGCCTGCGAGAACGGGCCGCCCTGGGCACCGAACCGGGACTGCAGGTCCCGGAAGAACGTCAGGTCGATGTAGATCTCCGAGTCCGCCGGGCAGTAGAACGGCCCGCTGTCCGACGACGCCGCCCCGCAGCCACCGGTGCTGACGCCGCCGGAGAAGAAGTTCGTCCGGGGACGCTCGAACCCGGAGCTGAACTGGGTCGCCCAGTAGTCGTCCAGCGAGTTCGCGACGGCGACCATCCGGCAGTCCGTCGAGTCGTTCGCGGACGCCCCGGTCGCGCAGTTCTGCTCCAACGACGACGTCGACGCGGTCTGCCCCGAGCCGACCTGGTCCAGGCCCGGGTAGCCGCCGCCGGCCGCCATCCCGCCCAGGTCGACGCCCGCGAAGTTCGACAGCAGCAGATAGATGATCACGCCGACGATGCCGAGCCCGCCGCCGGCCCCGGCGACCCGCCCGCCGACGCCGCCACCGATGCCCCCGCTGATCCCGCCGCCCCGGCCGCCGGATCCACGCAGGTCGTCCACCCCGGACGTGTCCAGCCGGGCGTTCTCGTCGAACCGCACGTCGACCTCCCCTGACGAGTCGGGAAGATCCCACCACACGCCGTGCAACGGCACACGAGCGCTCGGCGCGTCGGGGTGGATCCGCGCGTCCGGGGGGACCGGTAGCCTTCCCCGCGGAAGCGTGGCAGAGCGGCCGAATGCACTCGCCTTGAAAGCGAGCGTCCGAAAGGACCGGGGGTTCGAATCCCCCCGCTTCCGCCACAGGTCAGAGGCATGATCGGCGATCACGACCCGTCCGCCCGGCCGCCGTCGACCTCACCCCTTGACCGCAACCCGCCGGTAACCGTGGTGCTGAGCCGGGACAGCGCAGCGGCCTTCTCGTCGAGGTTGCCGTGCGCGTAGACGGTCATCGTGACCTTGACGTCGCTGTGCCCGACGATCTCCCGGACCACGTGCGGCGGGATCCCGAGCGCGAGCAGCAGCGAGACCGCGGTGTGCCGCAGGTCGTGGAACCGCATCTGTCCGAGGCCGGCCGCGGTGCGGATCACGTGCCACTGTGCGGCCAGCGTGCGTGGTGAGACGTGTCCGCCCAGCGGGCGTCAACGAACCCCTACGTCTTCTAGCCGCGAGTCGGGAGCGGTCTCCGTCCGGTGAGGACTTTCTCTACGTCTTCCAGCCGGCCCTGACGGGCCGGACGGGCGGCGTCGCTGCCGTCCGCCTATCGCCTCCGGCCCGGCGACCGGCGCGCGCACGCCCGCCACCGTCGACCAGCTCGAAACGCCAAGGAGCCGCACCACCGGAACGAACCGAGGTGCGGCCACGAGCAGAAGCCGACGCCCGAGCGAGCCACGAGACGCGAGCCGGGCCGACGGACGTCGAGCGGGAGACCTGCCCCTCAAGGCCGGGGCGGGCCGAGAACAGCCGATGGACCGCCTCCGGCGGGGACCTGACGGCCCCGAAGCGTCACACGGGCTCACTCAGCATCAAGGGCGCTGCGCGTCGCTTCGCGACAGCCCTCCGGGCTGCCCTTGACAACCCCATGTCAATCTCGGGGTGGGTCGTTCCCATCGCCGGGAGTGTCCTGCCGTCCTCGTCGGTGTCCAGGCCGGTGCCCTTCGGGTGGCCTTCGGCCAGCCTGGACACCGTCTGCGGGCGGCTGGTGCTGGCCGCTATGGGAAAGCGACGCCGGGCCTGGTCAGGACGCCATCGCGTTGTCGCTGGCGGGTGTCGTGCGCTGGTCGCGGGCGGTGATGGCGGCGGCGTGGCGGTCGGGGTCGTAGGGGGTGTTCTCGGTCCAGCAGCGCCAGATGATCCGCAGCCAGGCCCGGGCCAGGATCCGGATGGCGTGGGCGTGGTTGTGTCCGCGTGCTCGGGCTCGGGCGTAGGTGTCCTGGGCCCAGGGGTGGGCGGCGCGGCTGCCGTCGGCGAAGTCGACGAGTGCTTGGCGCAGGCGGTAGTTGCAGCCGCGGCGGAAGGCGACGTAGTGCGACCGGCCCGATGCCCGGGTCGAGGGGGAGATCCCGGCAGCGGCGGCGAGGGCGTCGTCGGTGGGGTAGCGGCCGCGGGCGTCGCCGATTTCAGCGAGCAGGGTCGCGGCCCGGACGCGGCCGGAGCGGGGCAGGCTGGTGAACACCGCCCCGTCGGCGTGCGTGGCCAGGGCCTGTTCGATGTGGGTCTCGAGCACGGCGATCCGCTCCTTGAGTTGCGCAGCAGCGCGACCAGTTCGCCGGTGATGACCTGCGCGGCGTCGGCGGCGGGCCCGTCGGGGTGCCCGGCCGGGGCGTGGCGCAGGTGGTCGAACAGTTGGGCCGGGGTGCGGGTGTTGGAGCGGGTGTAGCGGGCGCTGCGCAGCCAGGTCGGGAGGCGTTTCTCCGAGAGCCAGGCGGTGTGGCGCGGGGTGGGGAACCGGTCGAGGAAGGCGAGCGAGACCGTCCCGGCCAGGTCGTGGAACAGCCCGACGGCGCCGGGGTGGGCGAGTTGCAGGTGCGCGCGGAGCTGGTTGTGCGCGGCGACGCGGGCCTTGACCAGGTCGGCGCGGGTGCGGATGAGCATGCGCAGTCCGATGGTGGCGTCGGTGTCGAGGGTGAGTGGGGTGAGGCGGCGGCGGTCGGTGCGCAGGACGTCGGCGAGCAGGTAGGCGTCGAAGCGGTCGTCCTTGTTCCCGGCCGTGGAGTAGCGGGTGCGCAGGGCGGTGACCTGGCGGGCGATGATCACGAACACCGTCAGGCCGGCGGCGAGCAGCGCGGCCACGACCGGGCCGTCGCCGCGTTCGATCGCGACGCCGGTGACCCGGTGGCGGTGCAGGGTGGTGACCATCGTGGACAGTCCGGCAGCGGTGTTCGGGACGGTGAGTCGTTCGACCGCGACGCCGGTGTCGTCGACGACGCAGACGGCCTGATCGGACCAGGACCAGTCCACTCCCGCCCAGCGGGTCGGAGCCTCGCCTGCGGGGCTGTCGCCCGGATCGGTGCTGGTCGTGTCGGGGTGGTGCATCGGTGGTGTTCCTCCCGTCGGGGCGGGGTGAGCGCTCCGGGAGGGCGGGGCTGCCGGTCGGTCACTTCAGCGCTCGTGGCGCACAACCCCATCGCCGGTCAGCACGCCCCGTCCCGTCGGGCCTCGCGGTTGTCAAGGCAGACCTCGCAGGTCTGGCGAGCCTGGGCGATGACCCGACGGTCCGGGATGCGCACCGGACCCATCCGAGCCCGGCCAGATCAGCCTGCCCGTAGTGACATCGAGCCTCGGAGGCCACGAGGGCGCCTTCGCGCGGTGACGGGGACAGCACCCCCCACCAGGGACGGGGCCGACAGGCCCCACGCATCCGCGGAGGCCAGCATCATGCCCACCAACGCCGACATGTTCGAGACCCTGCGCACCTGGCACGTCTGGGCCGGAGCCGACAGCAGCGCCCGGGAGGCCGACGCCGAGGGACGCCACGCCACAGCCGCGAAGTACCGCGCCGTTCGCGACGAACACACCGTCGATCCCATCCAGGTCCTCAGCGATACCTACGACCTGATCCAGTCCCTGACGGCCGGCCGCTGGGACGCCATCACCGAGGCTCGCCTGCGCGGCGCTACCTGGGATCAGGTCGCCGTGGCCGTGAACCAGCGCGTCGAGGAAATCCGCAACGAGTACGCCGCCATGGTCGACTGGGTCGCGAAGAACCGACCCGACTTCGTCGATCTTGACCGGTACTTCAGGGCCCTCTAACCGCTCAGGGGCGTCCGCGGGAGTGCTCGGACAGCAGCGCCGCGAGCCGGTCCCGCAGGGGCCGATGCCGCTCGTCGAGGGTGTTTGTCGGGTCGGTCCACATGGTCGGTGGGTACAGCCAGACGGGACGGCTGAGCCGGTCGGGCGGTTCCCACCCGTAGCGCGGCCAGACGTGGGCGTGGAGGAACACGTCCTGGTTGCCGAGGATTTCGAGGTTGACCCGGCGGAACTGGTCGTCGCTCTCCGCACATGCTCGCTCAACAGCCTCGGCGAGGCGTTCCATGCTGTCGAGGAACCGCAGCCGTCTTTCGCGGGGCAGATCGCTGAGCTTCTCGACGCCCGGGGTGTCGGTGAGCAAGACGCAGTACCCGGGGAGCCACTGGACGTCGCCGATGACCGCGAAGGCACCTGGCAGGCGCGCGAGCACGGTCGGATTCTCGCCACGCAACGCCGAGCCGACCCGATCGTCCTGCCAGTCGCCCACCACCTGACCGTAGCTGGACTGACCACAACCGTGACCGCAACCCGGGGTCGAAACGGCACACGTTGGCGGACGGCTATGGACGCCTGACCAGCGCGATCAGGTGCCCCGCCTGGCCCCGCAGTGACCTTGAAAGCGAGCGTCCGAAAGGACCGGGGGTTCCGAATCCCCCCGCTTCCGCTGTCTCTGACCTGCAAGAACGCAACCGTCGCGCGCTCCCGGCTCGTGGGGAGTTCGCAGCGGTTGCAGTTCCGGTTGCAGTTCGGGCCCTCAGACGGTGTCGGCGGCCCGTCGGGCGTCTGCCACAGCAGCCCGCCGACCCGGGCCGCGACGTCCTGCCGGACGGCCGACGTGATGTGCTGATGGCGCGCGGCCATCCCGGTGTTCGACCAGCCCATCACTCCCATGACCGCCCGCTCGGTCACGCCGAGCAGTAGCAGGACCGTTGCGGCCGTGTTCCGGGCATCGTGCAGGCGACGTTCCGGAACCGCGCCCTGCTCGGACAGCGTCTTGCGTAGCCGCAGAATCCGTTCGGCGACGTCGTCGTCGGTCGCGGTCGGTGAGCGGTGCGGGCGCCGGGAGCGGGGCTCGAACGCGGCGTCGCCTTCGGCGCGGTAGCGGGCGACCTCGCTCTGCGAGCGGCCCTCGACGACGACTGCGGTGATGACCAGCCGGGCCCTCGGCATCCAGCACGGTGATCGCCACGGCTATGCCGATGTCCTGAGACACGCCCAGCGGCGGCGCGCCGGGGAACCGATTCCGCCGGACGACGGGAGTGCGCGGGGTTGATGTCGGCCCGGTCCAACCCCCGGGTACTACGGCAGCGACGCCCAGAACGCCCGCAGCGCCGTGACCGTTGCAGCGGGATCCTCCATCATCCACCAGTGGTTCAGACCCTCCAGCTCGGCGGTGCGCGCGCCGAGCCCGGCGGCCATCTCCGCGGAGCGGGCGGGGTCGTCGGAGTTGTCGGCGGTTGCCCTCAGCACAAGACCGGGAATGGCCGCGGGCCGAGACATCTCGGCCCCCCAATCGCCGAAGATGTTCGGCGTCGCTGACCGGTAGAGAGCGAGGATGCACTCGCCCATCACCTCGTCGATGCTCGCATCGATCTGTCGTGCGTCGGCCGGAGTCGGACACGAAGCCAGCAGCGCACTCTTGAGCCAGCCGGGTTCACCGGGTCGACCGCCGGCCCCGCCCTCGGCGGCCACGAACGCGGCGATCCACTCCTCGCCGCTACCGGGTGTCCGCCACACCTGCGCCATGTCGTGCCACACGTTGTCCCGGTGCATCACGGACGCGCAGTCCACCGCCCAGCTGCGCACCGGCACGTCGAACGCGGTGACCGCCCGCAGCACGAGGCCGGCTCCCCAGTCGTGCCCGACGACGTCGATCGGGCCGTCGATGCCGCGCAGCGTCTCGGCCAGCCACTGCGAGTACTCGTCCTTCGACGCCCCGAAGCCGGCGGGCTTCGGCGCACCGAAGCCCGGTAGGTCGACGGCCACGGTCGGCATCCCGTCGCCCTCGAGCTGTTCACGCACGCCGTTCCAGATCACACTCGTTTCCGGAACCCCGTGAAGGAAAACAGCGGTCACGCCCGCCTCTCTATCAAGATCGTCACTTGTGGGTCAACCTTTCGAAGGATGGCGACCGCAACCCGGCGGTAACCGTGGTGCTGAGCCGGGACAGCGCAGCGGCCGTCTCGTCGAGGTTGCCGTGCGCGTGGACGGGCCGACAGGCCCACGACCGTCGCGGAGGCCAGGACCGTGCCCACCTACACCGAGATGTTCGACGCCGTCCGGAACTGGCGCTGCTCGAACGGATTCGACTACGGCGCCCGAGTCGCTGATGCTGAGGCAGACCCCGGGGTCTGTACTCGCCGGCCGGACTTCGTCGACCTCGATCGTCATCGCCAGGCGTTGTGACCTGCGTGCTTCCGGGCTCCTGCGTGAGTCGACCTCGATCGACGGTCGTCGAGGACTCGTTCTGTCCGCATGGGGTGTGACCGTCGTAGCATGGCCGATGACATCCTCTTGCCCGCCGGCGTGGTGCCCAACTCCGCTGGAGTCCTCAATTCGTTCGTGATCGTCGACGACGCCGCCGGACTCATGGAGTTCGTCACCGATGTGTTCGGGGCCAGCGAGACCGCAGAAGCCCGAGCCGACACGCCGGACGGAAAGATCATCCACTCCGAGATCCGGATGGGCAGCAATGACCTCATGCTGGTCGATCGTCTGGAGGGGTGGCCGCTGCGTCCTGGACTCCTGCAGGTGTGGGTGACGGACGTCCGCGTCGTCCTCGACCGGGCCACCGCCCGTGGCGCTGAGGTGATCACCGACCCGACACCGTTCTGGGGAGAAACGACGCTCGCCCGCATGCTCGACCGTTGGCAGAACATCTGGTGGCTGTGGGCGCCGGCCCCCGGTCAGCCCGGCCCCGAGTACGCGACGGAGGACGATCCGAATGACATTTTCGGGTCGATCGACCGCACGTTGCGAGCGATGAAGGATCGCGACGCTGACCTCAACGGTGACCGCAACGCAGCCCGTTGAGCGCGTACTCCGCTGGACGGCGATGGACCGTTGACCGCGCCTCCGACGATCCTTGAGATCGCCCCTCCGGGCCTTTGCCAGGCGCTCCGCGCGGAGGCGGGGCGCGCACCCCGCCCCATCGCTCGGGGTCGCCAGGCCCACAGAGACCTTGGAGTCCAAGGTCGTGCTCAGTCAGTTGAAGTACGGAACGATGACGACGTGACCCACTCTCTCGCAACCGATCCCGGATCACTCGGCCTCGGCCTGACCCTCGGGTGGTTCGGCAGCGGCGGGACGCTGCTGATCGCGTTGGTGACTGCGGTGGTGGCATGGCGGGGCAAGGTGCCCCGGAGCGTCCCGATGATCTTCGCGGTGATGGGCACGGCCCAGTTGGCGAATACGCTGGCGCGGCATGTCGAGCGCCCTTCGCTCGTGCTGGCAGTCCTCGCGCTCGCAGTCCAGCTCGGCGGGGCCGGCGCGCTCGGATACCTGGGCCTACAAGAGCTGCGCAGGCGTAGAGCAGCTGGTTCCGCCGAGGGTTCGGGATCCGCGCTGACCGCAACACCCACCAGCGAACCGTGAGACACCACCGGACAGCCGCAGGCTCCTGACCAGTCAGATCGTTCCCACGACCACGCATCCCGCCGGGCTTGAAGGCGAGCGTCCGAAAGGACCGGGGTTCGGAACCCCTGCTTCCGCCAGACCGGTCGGCGAGAACGCGACGGATGCGGTCGCGCCTCCGATGGTCGACGGGCGCGGCGACCCGAGCCGGTACCGCACGACCCGGTGGTCAGTCGGTGTCCGCCGGGCCGAGCAGATCCCAGCGGTTGCCGGCGACGTCACGGAACACGACGACGCGTCCGTACGGCTCGGAACGTGGCTCGGTGCGGAACTCGACCCCGGCCGCCCGCATGTTCGCGTACCTGCTCTCGAATTCGTCGTCCCGGAGGAAGAACCCGACCCGCCCGGCATGCTGGTCCCCGATCGCCCCGGCCTGGCGCTCCCCGTCGGCGCGAGCTGGAGGAACGCCATGCGGTGAGGGTGACACCCTGCCCGTCGTACATCCGGGACGACTGCGCGCGACCCTCTCCGGGGCGAACCGAATCCGGCGGTCGGAGCACCCCGTCCGTGCCAAACTACCGGCGTGACCGTTTCGGCCGAGGCAGATCTCCGGTTCGGAGTCCCCCTGTACTCCGCGACCGACGCTGCCCGGTACATCAACGTCTCGCGGACCACGTTCGCCTCCTGGTCCCGCGGATACGTGCAGCGACCGGTCGGACGATCGCCGGTGACCGGAGCGCCCGTCATCACGTCGATCCGGCGCGAGAGCGGCGGACCGACGATCCCGTTCATCGGGCTCGCGGAGGGTTTCGTGCTCTCGGCGTTCCGTCGGGCGGGGGTGCCGCTCCAGCGCATCCGTCCCGCGCTCGTACGCCTGCAGGAACAGCTGGGGCTCGATCACGTCCTCGCGTCGCGGTCGCTGTACACCGACGGCGCCGAGGTGCTGTACGACTACGCGGAGAGTGCCGGGGACACCGCCGAGGCCCGTTCCGCGCGCCGGCTGGTCGTCGCACGAAACGATCAGCTCGTCTTCCGGGAGGTGGTCGACGCATATCTCCGGAGGATCGAGTTCGACGGGGACAGATACGCGCGTCTGATCCACCTTCCCCAGTACGGCTCCGCTGACGTCGTCGTCGACCCGGAGCGCTCCTACGGTCTTCCGATCTTCGCGAAGGGCGCTGTCCGGGTGGAGATCGTCCAGCGGAGGTTCAAGGCGGGTGAGTCGCTCACCGATCTCAGTGAGGATTCCGGTATTCCGGAGGACCAGCTCGTCGACGCGCTCCGTGTCCACACCGACGCCGCCGCATAGCGGTCTTCCGACGTACTTCCTCGATCGCACCGTGCCGGCGTGAACAGGATCGTCGTCCCCGATCGGCGTCGGCCTGCGGCTCGCGAGCGACGCACCCTGAACCCCGGATCCGGGAGAACCCGGGTGCCCCGGGCGGGCCCACCGCATACCGTCCGAACCGTGACCACACCGCGGGACCTGCGCGTCTCCCACGCCGAACGGGCGCACATCGCCGCACTGCTGGACCGGCACCACACCGACGGCCGGCTCGACGGCGCGGAGCTCGCCGAACGCCTGGCCCGGGTCACCACCTCGGTCACCCGGGCGGACCTGAACCGGGTGATCGCCGACCTGCCCGGTGCGGCCGACGCCGTGCCCACCCGCGAGCTGCTGGAGCTGTCGAACACCGCCGGGGACCTGCGGCGGTCGGGGGAGTGGCTGGTGCCGCCGCGTGTCGTCGTGCGGTCCCGCTTCGGCAACGCCCGATTGGACATGCGGCGGGCCCGGTTCGTCACCGGTGACGTGCTGGTCGAGTCGGACCTGACCGTCGGCAACCTGGACATCAGGCTGCCGCGGGGCGCGACCGTCGATCTCACCGGCGTGCGTACGCGGTTCGGGACGGTCCGGGACAAGCTGGGCGCGTCGGAGCGGCCGGGGGTGCCGCACGTGGTCGTCGTCGGCGGGGCGTGGATCGGGAACGTCACGGTCCGCTGAGCCCGCCGGGACCCAGGTCCCGGAAGTACCGCGCGACCGGCCACCGCTGGAACCCGAGCGCCTCGTGCGCGGCCCGGGCCGGTGCGTGGCCGGGATCGTCACCGGTCTCCACCATCACCATCCGCAGGCCCGCGGCCCGGACCCGGTCGGACGCGCGCCGCTGGTGCTCCGGATCGACGGCGAGCACGGCGATCTCGTCCATGTCGTCCGCCGGGTGCAGCCGGGTGCAGGCCCGACCGGCGACGGCGGTACCGACCGGCTCACACGCCCGCAGCGACAGATCCAGGACGGCCCGGCGGTGCCCGTCGTCGTACGAGAGACCACGGTAGCCGGGCTCACCGGCCGTCGAGGGCCACCCGGGCGCCGAGCCCGATCATGACGATCCCGGTCACCGACTCCAGTGCCGTCCGCACGCGGTCCGCGGCCAGCCAGCTGCGGAACGCCCCGGCCAGCCAGGACGTCACCCGCCACCAGACGAGCGCCACCCCGACGAACGCGACCGTCAGCACCACCGACGTCTGCACCCGCGGCTCGCCGGGGGAGATGAACTGCGGGAGCAGGGTCAGGAACAGCAGGGCGATCTTCGGGTTCAGCAGGTCGCTGACGACGCCCTGCCGGAACGCGACCCGCCGCCGGATCGGGTCGCCGAGCGTCCCGTGCAACGGCAACGGCAACGGCAACGGCACCGGACCGCGCCGCCGCCGCGTGCACGCACAGCCCGCTGCACGCGCCCAGGCCGGTCCACCACATCGCGCTGCTCCCGCCGCGCACGCCGTTGCGCAGGCCGAGCGCGGTGTCCGGCCCCGGCACGACGGTCAGCACGATCACGACCAGCACGAACGGCCAGAGCTGCTGCGGCACGGTCCCCTCCGATTGCACTGCGGAACGCAGAGTATGCACCCGCGTGTGCTGGGATCCCGGTGTGCCCGAACCACTGCTCGTCGACGTCTTCTGCGGCCCCGGACACACAGCCGGCAACCGGCTCGCCGTGATCCTGGACGACCCCTCCGGTCCGGTGCAGCGGCAGCGCCGGGCGGCGGAGCTCGGCTACAGCGAGACGGTGTTCGTCGACGACGGGTCGGCCGCCGACATCTACACGCCGAGCGTCCGGCTGCCGTTCGCCGGACACCCGCTGGTCGGGGCGTCCTGGCTGCTCCGGCACCGGCTCGGGTCCTGCGAGGTGCTGCACCCGGCCGCCGGTGCCGTCCCGGCCTGGGCGGAGGGCGGGTTCGGCTGGGTGTCCGGCCGTCCGGAGTGGGTGACCGGCCGGACCACCCGGCAGCTCGCGTCACCGGCGGAGGTCGAGGCGCTCCCGGGCCCGCCGGACGGGACCGGCTTCCTCTACGTCTGGGCCTGGACGGACGAGCCGGCCGGATCGGTGCGGGCGCGGGCGTTCCCCCGGCGCGGCGACGCGATCGTGGAGGACGAGGCCACCGGGGCCGCCGCGCTCCGGCTCACCGCGGAGCTCGGCCGGTCGCTGACGGTGCGGCAGGGCGCCGGCTCGGAGATCCGGACGCGGTTGCTGCCGGAGGGCCGGATCGGCGTCGGCGGCCGGGTCAGGCAGGTCCGGCCGGACCCGCAGGATGCTCGGCGAACCAGCTGACGACGCCGGGCATGTGCTGCTCGAAGTGCCCGGGATGGGTCAGGTTGAGCACGCCCGCCGGGGTGTCGCCGCGGTTCTCGAAGTCGTGCGTCACCCCGCCGGGCACGGCGACGAACGCGCCCCTCGTCGCGTCCACCCAGCGGTCGCCGACCAGCACCGACATGGTGCCGTCCAGCACGTAGAACACGTCGTCCTCGGGATGGCTGTGCGCGCCCGGCCCGGCGGTGTGCGGTTCCAGCCACCACTCGGAGATCGAGTAGCCACCGCCGGTCTCGGCGCCGTCGGCCTTGAACACCGCCGAGATCCGGCCCATGTCGTAGTGCCGGCCCTCGCCGGGGCCCAGCACCACCGGGGCCCGGTCCGTCTCAGCCATCGCCGTCCTCCTCGCCCGCGCCGGTCGCGTCCGGGACGACGGTAGGCGCGGTCCGCCCGCGCGTCTTGGACGAACGGGAACTCGCGAACCCGTGCGCGGTGACGAGCAGTTCCCGCACCAGCGGCCAGGTGGTGTCCGGGTTGAGCACCGACACCCACCGGGACGACGCGTAGACCGGGTGCGGGAACAGCACGTCGAGCGCGGCCGGGTCGTGCCCGGCCGATTCACCGAACAGTTCCCGGAAACGCGCCGCGGACAGTCCGATGTTCAGCCGGAACACCCCCGGCCGGTCCAGATCGGAGAAGGCGTCGTTGACATCGGAGTGGACCAGCGTGGCCCAGCCCTGCCGCGGGCGTCGCTCGTAGTCGAGATCGGGATCGTGAACGGCGAACACGTCGCCGTTCGCCTCGATCAGCCGGGTGCCGGGGAAGGTCGCCAGAAACGCGATGATCTCGTCGGAACGCATTGCGTCAAGACAGCACGTTTCCAGCGAACGACGCCCAATTCAAGTGATTCAGATCACATGAAGTGGAACGACCGCCCAGGACAGCGGCGGCAGCGTCACCGACACCTCGTCCCCCTCGACCCGCACCCCGTCCAGCGGCCGCATCCCGACCGCCTCCGGCGCGGCCTCGTTGTTGGTGGTGTGCCGGTCCTGGCCCGGCCCGGTGGCCAGCACCTCGGCCCGGCCGGGCCGCAGCTCCCCGAAACCGTGCAGCGCGATCCGCACCTCGGCCGGCTCGGTGAGGTCGCGGTTGGCCAGGAACAGCGCGAGCGTCCCGCCGTCCGGGTCCCAGGTGCCCGCCGAGTCGACCACCGGGGCGTCGCCGAGCCGGCCCGCGTCGTAGTGGTCGCCCCGGGCGCGGACGTCGAGGATCTGCCCGCGGGCGTGCTCACGCATCACCCGGAACGGGTGCGCCACGGTCTGCGTCCAGGCGGCCCCGCCGGGCTCGCTGCGCACCATCCCGATCACGTTGACCAGCTGCGCCTGGCAGGCGATCCGCACCCGCTCGCCGTGCCGGAGTAGCGCGTGCAGCATCGTCCCGACGACGACGGCGTCGGTCACCGAGTACTCGTCCTCGATCACCCGCGGGGCGACGGCCCAGTCGTCGGTCTGCTGGTGGATGCCGCCGGAGCGGTGCCGGCTCTGGTACCAGACGTTCCACTCGTCGAACGAGACGTGGATCCGCCGCCGGTGTCGCCCGCGGGCCCGCACGGCGTCCGCGGTGGCCACCACGGACCGGATGTAGGAGTCCATGTCGACGGCCTTCGCCAGGAACTCGCCGGGATCGTCGGTCTCCTCGTAGTAGGTGTGCGCGGAGATGTAGTCGACCTGGTCGTAGGCCAGCTCCAGGACGGTGCGCTCCCAGTCGCCGAAGGTCGGCATCGAGCTGTGCGAGCTCCCGCAGGCGACCAGCTCGATCGACGGGTCGACCAGGCGCATCGCCCGCCCGGCCTCGGCGGCGAGCCGGCCGTACTCGGCGGCCGTCTTGTGCCCGACCTGCCAGGGGCCGTCCATCTCGTTGCCCAGGCACCACAGCCGGATGCCGAACGGGTCGTCGTCGCCGTTCTTGCGCCGCAGGTCCGACCAGGCGGTGCCGCCCGGGTGGTTGGCGTACTCGACCAGGTCGAGCGCCTCCTGCACGCCGCGGGTGCCCAGGTTGACGGCCATCATCGGCTCGGCGCCGGCGGCCCGCGTCCAGTGCACGAACTCGTGCAGCCCGAACTCGTTGGTCTCGATCGTCCGCCAGGCCAGGTCGAGGCGCCGCGGACGGTCGGCGACCGGCCCGATCCCGTCCCGCCAGTCGTGCCCGGAGACGTAGTTGCCGCCCGGGTAGCGCACCACGGTCGGGCCGATCTCGCGGACCCGGTCGAGGACGTCGCCGCGGAACCCGCGCTCGTCGGCCGTCGGGTGCCCGGGCTCGAAGATCCCGGTGTAGACGCCCCGGCCCATGTGCTCTACGAACGAGCCGAACAGCCGGGGCGGGACCTCGCCCGCGGTGAAGTCGGCGCCGACGGAGAGGTGCGCGCGTGCCATGGAGTTCCTTTCGTAGGACTGGTGGGGACGGACTCGTGGTCACCGGCCGCCGAGGCCGGTCGTGGCGATGCCCTGGACGATCTGGCGCTGGAAGAACAGGAACGCGACCACCAGCGGGAGCCCGGCGAGCACGGCGCCCGCCATCACCTGCGCGTAGCGGACCCCGAACGAGCTCTGCACCTGCACCAGCCCGACCGGCAACGTCATCAGCGAGGGATCGGACAGGATGATGAAAGGCCAGAGGAAGTTGTTCCAGCACTGGATGAACACGAAGATCGCGACCGCGGCGAGGATCGGCCGGGACAGCGGCAGCACGATCGTCAGGAAGATCCGCAGCGGGCCGGCGCCGTCGATCCGGGCGGCCTCCTCCAGCTCGTGCGGGATGGCGTCGAAGAACTTCTTCAAGATGAACACCATCGCCGGTACGACGATCTGCGGCAGGATCACGCCGAGATAGGTGTCGGCGAGCCCGACGGCCAGCATCTGCTCGTAGAGCGGGACGATCAGGATCTGCGAGGGCACCATCACCCCGGCGACGGTGATCGCGAACAGCGTCCGCCGGCCGCGGAAGTGGGTGCGCGAGAACCCGTAGGCGGCCGCCGCGGACAGCGCCAGCGTCAGCAGCGTGACGGCGACGGCGACGATCGTGCTGTTGACGAACCAGCGGGTGAGGTCGCCGACCGACAGCACCTCGACGTAGGCCTGCGCGGTGAACCCGGAGTCGGGGATCACCTGCGGCGGGACGGTCGTCGTCTCGCCCTCGTGCTTGAGCGAGGTGAGCACCGCCCAGACCAGCGGGGCCGCCCAGATGACGGTGAGCGCGCCGAGCGCCGAGTAGATCGTGGCGCTGACCAGCGGGTTGCGCCGGATCCGGCGGCGTCCGGGTGCCGGGTGCGACGTCGTCGCGGGCGGTTCGAGGGTGGCGGTCATGCGGACCTCCTCCGGCCGGCGAGCCAGGCGTGCGCGAGTGCGATCACCAGGATGAGCAGGAAGAACACGTAGGAGATCGCGGAGGCGTAGCCGAGCCGGTACCCGACGAAGCCGGTGTCGTAGACGTACTGCAGGACCGGGGTGACCGAGCCCTCCGGCCCGCCGTCGCCGACGAACAGGATGTAGGCCTGGTCGAACAGCTTCAGCGAGGCCAGCAGCTGCAGCACGATCACCAGGCCGGTGGTCGGCGCGATCAGCGGGATGACGATGGAGCGGATGGTCCGCCAGCGACCGGCGCCGTCGGTGGCGGCGGCCTCCAGCACGTCCGGCGGGATGGCCTGCAGGGCGGCCAGGTAGAGCAGGAAGTTGAACCCGACCGTCCACCACACGGTCAGCAGCACCACCGACCACAGCGCCACCGACGGGTCGCTGGTCCAGCCGACCGGTTGCATGCCGACCAGGCCGAGCAGCCCGTTGAGCAGGCCGACGTCGTTCTGGAACAACCAGTTCCAGATCAGTGCCACGGTGGCGACCGGCATCAGGTACGGGGCGAAGAAGGCCAGCCGCCAGAACCACTGGCCGCGCGCGCCGGAGTGCACCAGCAGTGCCATGACCAGCGCGATCAGCACCAGCGGGATGGTCGAACCGATGGTGAACACCAGCGTCGTCCAGAGGCTGGACCACACCAGTGGATCGGCGAACAACCGGGTGTAGTTGTCCAGGCCGACGAACGCGGAGCCGGACCGGACCAGGCTGGTGTCGTGGAAGCTCATCCACAGCCCGCGGGTCAGCGGCCAGATCACGAACGCCGCGTAGCTGAGCATGAACGGCAGCACGAACCAGATCCCGGGCGGGATCCGGCGGTGGCGGGAGACGGCCGCCGGGGCCCCGGTGGGCCCGGCCGGTGCGGGCGTGCGGACCTCGCTCGGCGCGCTCACAGCGGGGACTCCAGCCGCAGCTGCTCGTCCAGCCAGGCGGTCAGGTCGTCGGCGCCCCGTTCGGGGGCGAGCCCGCCGCCGGCGACGGCCTGCAGGGTCTGCGCGGCCCGGTTCATCATCGTCGACCCCGATCCGGAGTAGTAGGCGACCGGATCGAACTCGACGTCGTCGACCACGTCGCGGTAGCGCGACTGCGGCTGCATCGCGAGGTACTCGGGGCTCTCGGCGACCGCGGCGAGCGCCGGGACGTGCCCGCCCTCGGCCCAGGAAACGCTGTCGTCGAGCATCGAGACCGCCAGGTCGTAGGCGACCGACCGGACCGCAGGATCGACCGAGTCCTGCCGCGGGACGACGAAGCAGTGGCTGTCCGCCCGGACGATGGCCCGGTCGCCGAAGACGGCCGGGAAGCGGGTCATCGAGAACGGGATGCCCGCCGTCTCCGCGGACGTGTACTCCCACGGACCGGTCACCAGGAACCCGGACTGGGCGCTGGCGAACGTCGCGACCGCGGCGTCCGAGTCGAGCGTGGGGGAGGCGACCGTGCCGTCGCAGAAGGACTGCAGGTAGCCCATCGCCGTGACCATCGCGTCCCGGTCGACCCGGGCCGGTCCGCCGTCGGGCAGGTCCATCCGGCCGCCCGCCTGGTTGTACAGCGACCAGAACAGCATCCACGGCTCGTTCGTGCCGGTCGCGGCGAACGCGATCCCGATCGCGCCGGTGACCTCGGCGGCCCGGCGGCCGGCGTCGAGCAGGGTGTCCCGGCCGTGCAGCGGGCGCAGCTCGCCCGCGGCGTCGAGCAGGCCGGCCCGGTCGCAGATCTCGGTGTTGTAGTAGAGGACCATCGGGTGCGTGTCGAGCGGGAGCCCGACCAGCTCCCCGTCGACGGCGAGCCGCTCGGTGATCGCCGGCGGGAAGTCGTCGAGCCGGACGCCGCGGGCCTCCAGCTCGGCCAGGTCCCAGGGTTCGAGCAGGTCGCGGCCGAAGGTCACCAGACGCGAGGTGTGCAGCGTGGCCAGGTCCGGGGCGCGGCCGCCGGCGCAGGCCATCGCGAGTTTCGTGTAGTACGGCGCCCCCCACTCCAGGGTGGTGGCGCGGACCTCGATCCGCGGGTGGTCGGCGCGGAACCGGTCGACCAGGCCGACCATCCGTTCGCCGTCGCCGCCGCCGAAGAAGTTCCAGTAGGCGAGGGTGAGATCGGGGGAGGGGGCGGTCGAGCATCCGGTGAGCAGCGCACCCGCGGTGAGGCCGGCCGCGCCCAGGAAGCCGCGCCTGCTCAGCGCCGGGGAGCTCATCCGGTGACGCCGGTCGGCCTGTGCGGCCCGGCCCGCCCCGACGGGGGTCGTCGCTCGGTCGGTCGGACACGTGATCGGTCCATCGGATCTCCCGTGACTCGAGGCTGCCCTGGCTCGAGGTGCCGCGCAGCGCCGGTGCTGCCGATGCGAGCGCAGTATGTTTGCGCTCACATTTTCGGATGGTGCCTGCTCGGATCAGGATGGTCAAGGCAGGGAGAGTCGGTCGACCGTCGTGTGTTTGCCTGGTTGACCGTCACAGAGCAGTGTCCCCGCGCAGGTCCGCAATGATGTTAGCGATCACATTCCGGCTACCGATTTCGAGCTTGCCCTCAACCCGGCTCCAGCTCGTAGCGTCCTGTGTCATGACGATTCGGAAGATCCTCGACGAGCACGCGGCCGACGAGGTGCTGTGGTTCGGCACCGTCACCCCGTCCGGCCGCCCGACGACCCGCCCGGTGTGGTTCGTCCACCACGACGGGGAGCTGCTGCTGTTCAGCGAACCCGGTGCCGCGAAGGTCCGGCACCTGGCCGGCAACCCGCACGTGGTGGTGACCTTCCCGAGCGACCCGGCGGCGGCGCACGTCCGCGTGGTGTCGGGGACGGCCGTCGTCGAGCACGGGCTGCCGTCGGCGTTCCCCGGTTACCTGGCCAAGTACGAGCGGCACTACGACGCGGTCGGCTACGACCGGGACCGTTTCGACGCGACGTTCGACGCGCTCGTCCGGATCACCCCGGAGCGCACCTGGGGCTGGTGAGGGGCCGGCGCTGTCGGTGCCCGGTGCCACCATCGGCGGCATGACGACCGATGGACGTGCGGTTCCGCCGATGCAGGCCGGCGAGCAGGCCACCCTGGACGGCTGGCTCGACTTCTACCGGGCGACTCTGGTCGGGAAGTGCACCGGGCCGGGCGACGACCTGGTGCGTGCGGCGCCGCTTCCGCCGTCGTCGCTGACCCTGCTCGGGCTGGTGCGGCACCTGGCCGCGGTCGAGCGCAACTGGTTCCGCATCGTGCTCGCCGGTGAGGAGGTGCCCCCGTTGTTCCATCCCGACCCGGAGACGGGCCATGACGGTGGGTTCGAGCTCGACGGGGCCGGCCTCGCCGAGGCGCTGGCGCTGTGGGAGGACGAGGTGCGGCGGGCCCGCGCCGCCCGTGCGGCCGCCGGACCGGACGGGGTGGGCTCGCTCGCCGGCCGGCCGGTGTCCGTGCGCTGGATCGTCGTCCACATGATCGGCGAGTACGCGCGGCACTGCGGCCACGCGGACCTGATCCGGGAACAGCTCGACGGCCGCGCCGGGGTGTGAGCCGGGCCGGTCACCCGAACCCACGGAACACCCGGTCGGGCCGCAGCTGTGCCTGGTCGGCGTACGCGGCGAAGTCCACGGCGCGCAGCGACACGTCGTTCTGCACGCTCCACAGCTGCGCCGCGGCGACCCGCAGGGTCCGGCCGGGCTCGTCGCGCAGGTCCGCGGCGACCAGCGGGAAGCCGTGGTCGGTCAGGGTGTGCTCGTCCACCACGAACAGCAGCGGATGCCGCTCGCCGATCCCGTCCTCGAGTGCGAATGCCACCACCCGGTCCACCGGCCAGTCGCCGAACAGGTCCTCGGTGACGACGTCGAACGCGGCCGGCGCCGTGTCCTCGACCGGATCGACCGGCGCGATGATCCCGAGCAGCTCGTTCCACGGTCCCTCGCCGCTGTCGGACGCCGTCCGGACCAGCGGGCACCGACGCGTCGCGGGGAACTCCACCCGGCCATCCTCCCGTGCCAGGCTGGCGGGGTGAGCAGTGCACCCAGTGTCGACGGCCGCCGGTTCGCGGGGATCAGCAACTCCGCCGACGGCGAGGTCGGGCAGGCCACCGTGTTCAGCTACCACGAGGCGGACGGCCTGGTCTGGGCCGAGTACGCCGGCGGCGCGGTGCGGCTGGGGCGGCTGGTCGGCACCCGGGACGGCGACCTGCTGCGGTTCCGCTACGTGCACGTCGCGGTCGACGGCGAGTCGAGCTCCGGCCGGTGCGAGGCGCGGCTCGAGGTGCTCGCGGACGGGCGGCTGCGGTCGCACGAGGACTGGTGCTGGGAGTCGCGGCCGGGCGCGGGGGCGAGCGTGGTGGAGGAGATCCCGGCCGGGTGACTCAGTCCTCCCGGCGCCGGGCCCGGAACGCGGCGGCCTTGACCCGGTTCTGGCAGGCCGTCGAGCAGAACCGGCGGGTGCCGTTGCGCGACACGTCGATGAAGACGCGATCACAGGCCGGGGCGGAGCACACCCCGAGCCGGTCGTGCGCCGGGTTCCCCAGGACGACCGCCAGTGCCGTCGCCATCGACGCCGCCCAGCTGCGGGCCCAGCCCGCGTCGACCGCGTGGAAGTGCAGGTGCCAGGGCCGGTCGCCGTGCCGGGCGAGCACCGGCACCGCGCCGGTCTCGGTGAGCAGCGCGTTCACCGTGGCCGCGGCGGAGTCGAGATCGCCACGCTCGACGTCGGCGAACACCGTGTACATCCGGCCGGCCCAGCCGCGCAGCAGCGCCATCTCCGCGGCCGGGGGGCGGTCGTCGAACCAGTGGTCCTCGCGCGGGACGAGGGCGGCCTCCACCCCCGGCCCGTCGTCGCCGGGATGGGGGCGGCCGCGGGCCTCGCCCGGGGTCAGCAGGTTCACCACGGCGACGGCAGCGGCGAGCACATCGCTGGTGTGACTGTCGAAGTCCACTTGACCAGTTACTCCTCGATCCTTACCGTCGTCACTGGCGAACAGGATAACGACAGTGATGGAGTGGCATCATGGCAGTGGCCCGGGACGTCGCGGTGGAGTGGATCGACCGGTGGGACGCCCAGCAGGAGGGGTACGTGCCGGACCGCGAGGAGCGGTTCGCGGTGCTGGCCGACCTCGTCGAGCACGCGGTGCGGGAGGTGGCCGAGCCGGTCGTCGTCGATCTCGGGTGCGGCCCGGGCTCGCTCGCGGCGCGGATCGCCGAGCGGGTGCCGCGCGCGCTGATCGTCGGGGTGGACGCCGATCCGCTGCTGGTCGAGCTGGCCCGCGGCCGGTACGGCGACCTGGCGCGCTGGTCGGTCGCCGATCTCGCGACCGACGGCTGGGCGGCCACGCTGCCCGGCCCGGTACACGCCGCCGTCTCCACCACCGCGCTGCACTGGATGCTCCCCGAGCAGCTCGCCGGGCTCTACCGGACGGTCGCCGCGCACACCGCCCCCGGCGGGTTGCTGGCCAACGGTGACCACCTGGCCGTCGCCGACGGTCTCGACGGTCTCGCCGGTGCCGTCGCCGCCGGGCGGGCCCGCCGGTCCGGCGTGACCGGGCGGGAGGGCTGGACCGACTGGTGGGACGCGCTGCTCGGCGATCCCCGGCTCGCCGGGCTGACCGACGGGCGGGCGCGGGCACGGTCCGCGGTGCAGGACGCGGCGGGCGAGTCCGAGCACCACGACGGCAGCAACCGGCTCTCCGCCGCCGACCACGTCCGCCTCCTGCTGGACGCCGGCTACAGCGGTGCGGGCGTCGTCTGGCAGCACGGTGACGACACGGTCGTCGCGGGGGTGCGGTGAACCGGCCTCCCCCGCGGGCGGCCGTTCGCGGGGCGGGGTGCGCGCCGGGCGGCACAGCGCCCGCGGCCGCCCGGCACAATTCGCGCGAACATCAGGGTGAACCCTGAGTTGGGCCCCTCCGGACCGGGCATCCTGGAAGCATGCTGCGGCTGATCCTGAACGTCATCTGGCTGGTGCTCTCGGGCTTCTGGCTGTTCCTGGGCTACATGGCCGCCGGCATCGTGGCCTGCGTGCTGATCGTGACGATCCCGTTCGGCATCGCGTCGTTCCGGATCGGTTTCTACGCGCTGTGGCCGTTCGGCCGGGACGTGGTGCGCCGCCCGTCCGCCGGAGTGGCCTCGATGATCGGCAACGTGCTGTGGATCCTGCTGTTCGGCTGGTGGCTGGTGCTGGGGCACATCGCCACCGCGCTGGCGCTCGCGGTGACGATCATCGGCCTGCCGCTGGCCTGGGCGAACCTGAAGCTGATCCCGGTGTCGCTGTTCCCGATGGGCTCGCAGATCGTCGACACCGACGCCTACGTGCCCGGTTCGCGCGTCGCGGCCTGATCCCGCCGCACCGCGCCGCATCCCGCCGCGCCGCGCCGCATCCCGCCGCGCCGCGCCGCATCCCGCCGCGCCGCGCCGCATCCCGCCGCGCCGCGCCGCATCCCGCCGCGCCGCGCCGCATCCCGCCGCGCCGCGCC